>NZ_JAQQLA010000005.1 GCF_028548395.1 Vogesella indigofera
GAACAGGACCGTGAAACGCCTTAGCGCCGATGATAGTGCAGATACCTGTGTGAAAGTAGGACACCGCCAGACGCCCCATAAACAAAGCCCAGCTCAACCGAGCTGGGCTTTGTGCTTTGCGCGGCCAACCTTGGCCACTTGGCTGTGCTAAGGCACGGCATGCGAGCGCCAAACGATGGCTTGTGTCCTATAGTACGAGTCGATGACGGTAGTCGTAGCAACAAGGTCAGCTCTGCATTAAGATAGGCGTCTTTTTTCGGATCGTGTCAGAGTGGGTCGTTCACTACTTGTCGCCTCTCCGTGTTGCCCCATGAGATTAACCATGAAGAATCCTCAGATGAAGTCCAACAATGAAACCGCGCTCGGTGCGGCGCTCAAATCGGCTGTCCAGAGTCTTAGCAAGAAAAGCCAGACAGAAATGATTGCGGCACATGTTTACGCCAAGTACGACGTGTTCAAACTATTCCGTCCCTTGGCGCTGGGGATTCATGAGGCCTTGATTGCGGAGCTGCCGCAGTTTGATCCGCAACTGGTTTCGCGCATGCTGGCCAATCATTGCCGTAAGCAGCGCTACGTGAAGTCGTTGGCGCGCGGTGGCAAACGCTTCGATCTCGCGCTGAAGCCGGTGGGTGTGGTTTCGGCCGAGGAAAAAGCAGCTGCCGAGAAAATGTGCCTGCCGAAAGCGGAGAAACCCGCTACCGCTGCTGAGGCGCCGCAGCCTGCCGTCGACCCTGTGGCTTCCGATGTTTCTGAAGCGTAACGCCCCGATGTTGCCAGCCCCTCTCGCGAGGGGTTTTTCTTGTGCAGTACTTGTTTGAGGTGCAGCAATGCTGACCGTTCGTAACGGCGTGCGGATTGAGGTCTGGCGTGGCGATATTACGCAGCTGGATGTCTCGGCAATCGTGAATGCGGCCAACGTTTCGCTGCGCGGTAGCGGCGGGGTGGACGCGGTGGTGCACCGCGCGGCCGGTGGCGAGCTGCTGTCGGCCTGCTTGCAGCTGAATGGTTGTGCCGCAGGTGAGGTTTATGTCACGCCGGGCTTTGCCTTGCCTGCGCGCTGGATTTTCCATGCGGTTGGGCCGCTGTGGAAAGGTGGCGAAGACAACGAAGCGCAATTGCTGGCGTCCTGCTACTACAAGAGCCTGCAACTGGCGGCAGAGAAGCAAGTGACCTCAATCGCCTTTGCCGCCATCAGCTGTGGCGCCAATCATTTTCCACCGCTGGCTGCGGCCAATATTGCCTGGCATGTGGTGGAAACCTATCTGGCGACACCGCCGCCGGCGCTGCGCAAGATTGTCTTTGTCGCCTTTGATGAGGAAGTCCATCGTGCGTGGCAGAAGGTGCTGGTCGGCATCAGCTGATACCGATTGGCTGGGGTGGTGTGACAACATGCCACATGCCATCCGGGAATCAATGCGATCGGATCAATGCTTAGCAAGAATTGGTATTAGCCATCAATGGTGGTGCTGGTTAGAATAAATGGCAATATCTATCGCCATGAAAGATGGACTGGAGGAATAAAATGCACATCGCGAATTCTGTAACGGAGCTGATCGGCAATACTCCGCTGGTGCGCCTCAATCGGGTAACCGAGGGCGTGGGGGCGACGGTGGTCGCCAAGCTGGAGTTCTTTAACCCGGGGCACAGCGTCAAGGACCGTATCGCCGTGTCGATGATTGATGCGGCGGAGCGGGCCGGCAAGATCGGGCCGGAGACGATTATTGTCGAGCCGACATCGGGCAATACCGGTATCGGGCTGGCCATGGTGTGCGCGGCGCGCGGTTACAAGCTGGTGATCACCATGCCGGAGACGATGAGTCGCGAACGTCGCCAATTGCTGCGCGCCTATGGTGCGGAGCTGATCCTGACCCCTGGCCCGGAAGGTATGGGTGGTGCCATCGCCAAGGCCAATGAACTGGTTGCGGCCAACCCTGAAACCTACTTCCTGCCGCAGCAGTTCGAGAATCCGGCCAATCCTGAGATCCATCGTCAGACCACTGCCGAAGAGGTCTGGCGCGATACCGATGGCCAGATCGATATTTTCGTGGCCGGTGTTGGCACCGGCGGTACCATTACCGGCGTGGGCGAGGTGCTCAAGGCGCGCAAGCCCGGGGTGCAGATTGTGGCGGTCGAGCCGGATGCATCGCCGGTGCTGTCCGGCGGTACCAAGGGCCCGCATCCGATCCAGGGTATCGGTGCCGGTTTTGTGCCGGCAATCCTGAATACGGCGATCTACGATGAAGTGATCCGGGTCAAGAACGATGATGCCTTCGAGACGGCGCGCGCCGTGGCGACCAAGGAAGGCGTGCTGGTCGGGATTTCTTCCGGTGCCGCCGTGTGGGCCGCCTTGCAGCTGGCCAAGCGTCCTGAAAATGCCGGCAAGCTGATCGTGGTGGTGATCCCGTCCTTTGGCGAACGTTACCTGTCGACGCCATTATTTGAGCACCTTGCTTGAAGTGAGTGAGCGCAGCGTTACAATAACGACCATGAAACAGATATTCATGGTCGTTTTTATTTTGGGTGCACTGTCGGCGTGCGCGGTGCTGCCTCCTTTGCCTGGCACAAGCGGTGGAGTCGCGGTGCGGCCTGCCGTCGTGTCGCCATCGCAGCGGCTGTACGAGGAGGCGCAAGCGCTGTCGGCGCGGGTCGCCAAGGGCGAACTGAGCCGGGTGGCGGTTGCCGATCAGCTGGGGGCGCTGCGCGTGCAACTGGTTGGCCGCAATGCGGTCGATGATGACGTGTTTGCCCTCTATCGCCAGATTGCGGTGCGTCGTGATGCCGGGCAGATTGACGGTGCCAAGGCACAGCAACTGATGCAACAGCGCTTGCAGATGTGGCTGGAACGTTGGCCGCGCTTGGCCAGCAAACCGGCACAGCCGGCATTCACCAGTTTCATGCTCAAGCTGTACAGCATGCCGGCACTGGGGCAGTGACGTGATGAAACGAAAAACAGCAAACAGTGCCGCAGTGTGCCCGTGTGGTAGTGGCCAACTCTATGCCTCCTGCTGCGGCCGGTATCATAGGGGGCAGCCGGTGCCGAGCGCCGAGGCCTTGATGCGTTCGCGCTATAGCGCCTTTGTGCTGGGTGACGAGGGCTATCTGCGCCAGAGCTGGGCGGCGGAAAATTTGCCGGACGAGCCGTTGCTGGACGCCGCGGTCAAGTGGCTGGGGCTGAGCATTCTGTCGACGGAGGCCGGTGGCGAGCAGGACCAGACCGGCGTAGTAACCTTTATTGCCCGCTACAAGATCAACGGCCGTGCCGGGCGGATGCAGGAGAGTAGCCGCTTTGTGCGCGAGCAGGGTTTGTGGCGTTATCTTGATGGCGATGTGGGTGATGTCGCCACGAGTTAGGCGGAGTACTTCAAGAGCCCGCTTGTCGGGGCTGGTCGCTTAGCTGCGCTTGCTGGCGTTGAGAGTGGCGAGAGGTTCGTGTTTCAAGCATGCAAAAAGGCAAGCCGGTCCGGCTTGCCTTTTTGTTTTTACAGCCAAGAAGTGCTTTTGGCCGCTTAGCGCGTGGCTTGGGCGATGGCTTCTTTGGCTGCGTTCAGGGCGTTGCTGCGGGCGTCGTCACCCATGGAGACGGCTTCGGCGCGGATGAAGCGCACGTCGCTGATGCCGAGGAAGCCGAGTACGGTCTTCAGGTAGTCTTCCTGGAAGTCCATGGCCTGGCCTTGTTCGTTGCTGTAGACGCCGCCGCGAGCGGAAACGACGTAGACGGTTTTGCCGCCTGCCAGGCCAACCGGGCCGGTTTCGGTGTACTTGAAGGTGCGGCCGGCGACTGCAACGCGGTCGATCCAGGCTTTCAGTTGCGACGGGATGGAGAAGTTGTACATTGGTGCGCCGATGACCAGGATCTCGCTGCCGAGGAATTCGCCGATCAGCTGTTCGCTGCGGGCGCGCTCGGTGCGCTGCAGCTCGCTCCAGTCGCTTTCTGCGGTGAAGGCGGCGCCAAGGATCTCGCCCGACAGGTGAGGGATCTCGTTGCTGGCCAGGTCGTGGTAGATCACGCCGGTGCTGCCGTGTTGTGCTTGCAGGCTGTCGACCAGTGCGCGGGTCAGCTGGCGGGTAACCGAGTTGTCGTTGAGAACGCTGGAATCAAGGTGCAGGATTTTCATGGTGAGCTCCGTTTCGGGTGGGTGCCGGTTGGCTGTAGCAATGGAACGTATGATAGTTTTTGCGACAATATCGGACTAGACTGCGAAATCGGGAATGATTGTCCTGAATTTGATGTCAATGCTGCTGGAGCGCGCACAATGCATGACCTGAACGATCTGTATTTCTTTGCCAAGGTGGCCGAGCACGGCGGCTTCATGGCCGCGGCACGGCAGATCGGGGTGCCCAAGTCGCGGCTGTCGCGTCGGGTTGCCGAGCTGGAGGCGCAGCTGGGGGTGCAGTTGCTGCAGCGGACGACGCGGCGGCTGGCGCTGACCGAGGTGGGGCAGGCCTACTTCGGCCACTGCCAGGCGATGCTGGCCGAGGCGGAGGCGGCGCAGGAGGCGATCGCGCGCGCCACCGACGTGCCGCGCGGCCTGGTGCGGGTGAGCTGTCCGGACTTGCTGGCGCAGTCGCTGCTGGCGCCGTTGCTGCCCGAGTTCATGGCTCAGTATCCGGAGGTTCGCATCCTGCTGGAGGTGACCGGGCGCCGTGTCGACCTGATCAATGACGGCATCGATGTCGCGCTGCGGGTGCGCTTGCGGCTGGAAGACAGTGCCAGCATCGTGGCGCGCCCGCTGGGGCAGTCTTCCTCGTTCCTGGTGGCCAGCCCGTCGCTGCTGGCCGAGCGTGGTCTGCCGCAGCGCCCATCTGATCTGGCGTCATGGCCGGCGCTGGTGATGTCGCGGCCCGACGGTCGCGGCGAGTGGACGATGCATGACGAGGTTGGCCAGCTGTACACCGTGCAACTGGCATCGCCACGGCTGATGACCGACAACCTGGTGGTACTGGCACAGGCGGCGATCGACGGCTGCGGGGTGGCAGCGTTGCCGGTGCTGGTCTGCCAGCAGGCGCTGGCCGATGGCCGGCTGCGGCGGCTGTTGCCGAATTTCTCCATGCCGGGCGGCATCCTGCACCTGGCCTTTACCGGCCGCCGCCATCTGGTGCCGGCGGTGCGGGTGTTTGTCGACTTTCTGGTGGCGCGTACGCCGCAATGGAATGCGCGCTTCGAATGACGCCCGTTGTGGCCTGCTGCGCGCCGTATGACGCGGTTCGCCGCCTGTTGCTGCCGGCAACAGCGTAAAGGTTGGCCGCAACGGTAGTCCGGCGCGCGCCACGGCACCGCATTTGTCTCGGGCGTCAGCGGCGCTTCTGCTACAATCCTGCCCCCTCCTTATTGAATGAACGGGTTGCACGATGGTTATTCCGGCATGCGGTGTCGATTTTGGCACCTCCAACTCCACGGTCGCCTGTTTCCGCGCCGGGCAGAGCCAGTTGCTGATGCTGGAAGACGACAAGGCGACCCTGCCATCGGTGGTGTTCTTCAATGCCGAGGAAGAAAGCACCGCCTTTGGCCGCGCCGCGATCGGCGAATACCTGGACGGCTACGAGGGGCGCCTGATGCGCTCGCTGAAGAGCCTGCTCGGCACCAGCCTGATGAACGGCCAGACCGAGGTCAATGGCCGCGCATTGCGTTTCATCGACTTGCTGTCCTCCTTCATCGGCACCCTGAAGCAGCGCGCCGAACAGCAGGCGGGGCAGGCATTCAGTCGCGCGGTGTTCGGCCGGCCGGTGTTTTTCATCGATGACGATCCTGTCGCCGACCAGCTGGCGCAGGACACGTTGGCCGATGTCGCGCGCCGCGCCGGTTTTCAGGAGGTCGCCTTCCAGTTCGAGCCGATTGCGGCAGCCTTTGACTACGAGAGCCGCATCGAGCGTGAAGAGCTGGTGCTGATCGTCGATATCGGCGGCGGTACCTCCGACTTTTCGCTGGTGCGGCTGTCGCCGCAGCGCCGCCACCTGCTGGATCGCCGCGATGACATTCTCGCCAACGGCGGCGTGCATATCGGCGGTACCGACTTTGACAAGCAGCTGAGCCTGCACAGCGTGATGCCGCTGCTGGGCTACCGCACGCGGCTGAAGAACAATGCCGAGGTGCCGTCCGGCTACTACTTCAACCTCGCCACCTGGCACACCATCAACTTTGCCTACACCCGCAAGACGCTGGCCGACCTGCAGGGGGTGTACGTCGATGCGCTGGAGCGCGACAAGCTGGACCGCCTGTTTTCGGTGATCAACAAGCGCGCCGGCCACTGGCTGGCGATCCAGGTGGAGGCGGCGAAGATTGCGCTGTCGGATAGCGAGGTGCACCAGCTGGCGTTGGACGAGATTGCCGCCGGCCTGACGCACCAGCTGACACGCGGCCAGTTCGACGAGGCGATCGAGCGCCAGATCGACAGCGTGACGCAGACCATCAGCCGCCTGCTGCTAGACGCCGGCATTACCGCCGCGCAGATCGATACCGTGTTCTTTACCGGTGGCGCCAGTGCGGTGCCCTTGCTGCGCGAGCGGGTGGCGGCGCTGCTGCCACAGGCGGCCAAGGTCGAGGGCGACCGTTATGGCAGTATCGGTAGCGGCCTGGCGCTGGACGCGATGCGCCGCTTCGGCTGAGCGAGCGGGGGTGTTGCTTGCGTCGATGTGATGGGTGTGGCTGGATGTGATGGCGGAAGGAATTGCGGCCAACCTTGGGGCAAGGTTGGCCGCATTGTCTGGCGGACCGGACGCGCCGGTAGGCGGCGGTGTCAGCCGACGAATTCCACCGGCACGAAATAGCTGTGGCCGATGCGGGTCAGCAGCACCTGCGGCTGGCCGGCGACCACGGCGCGAAAGGCGCGCGGCAGGCGTTTCCAGTCACGGAACATCATCTTGATCGGGTCGTTGTAGCTGTTCATGGCTTGCTCCTTGCGGTCAGTCCACGGCGTGAATGACGTTGGTCACGACGCCCCAGATAAAGAAACTGGCATCCTCGGGTACTTCGATCGGCTTGAACGCCGGGTTTTCCGGTAGCAGGCGCACCCGCCCAGCGGAGCGCTCCAGCCGTTTCACCGTCAGTTCGTCATTGATCACCGCCACCACCACCTTGCCGTTGCGCGGCTCCAGCGAGCGGTCGACCACCAGCATGTCGCCGTCGTGGATGCCGGCATTGATCATCGAGTCGCCCTTGACGGTGACGAGAAAGGTCGACGCCGGCTTGCGCACCAGATGCTGGTTGAGGTCGATGTCGGCCTCTTTCAGGTCGTCGGCGGCGACCGGCGAACCGGCCGGCACGCGGCTGGCAAACAGCGGCAGCGACAGGTTTTTCAGCGCCTCGCCAAGCAGGGCGATGTCGCCGATGCTGCTGTGGTTGATGCTGCGCAGGCTGCGGTATTCGTCGAGCCAGTTTTCCAGTACCGGTTTCAGCGGCTCCGGTACGCGCATGGCGACGGTCTTGTCACCGCCGAAGCGGGATTTGCGACCGGCGCCTTCGCGCTTTCCTCCTTGCGATGACATTTTGATTCCTCCTTGTTTTTGATTGTGTACGAATTCAAAAAACAAGGCAAGCTTAATTGCTGTGCTGGCTGCGGGATTGTGGTTTTTTGGCGTGAATGTTTGCGGATCAAGGGCTTGGCAGGATTGCCGGTTAGCTGGCGGCGGTATTGGGGAAGGGGATGTCGCAGCGCTTATCGGGGCTGGTCGGCCTGGCGGCGGCTTGCGGCCAACGTTGGCCGCAAGCCGTACGGGTGAGGCGGGCCGGTGTTGCGCCGGCCCGTGACGGCTTAGCGGCCTTCGCCGGCCTTGATGATTTTCAGGGTGTTGGTGCTGCCCATCAGGCCGACGCTGTCGCCGACGGTGACCACCAGGATGTCGCCTTGCTCGACACGCCCCTGGTCGATCAGCTTGCGCTCGGCGGCGGCGAGCAGCTTTTTCGAGTCGGCGGCGGTCGGCAGCAGCATCGGGAACACGTCGCGGTACAGCGCCAGGCGGCGGTAGGTGCTCACCTCCGGTGTCAGCGCGTAGATCGGCACGCCGCAGTTGACACGGCTCATCCACAGCGCGGTGGAGCCGGTCTGGGTCAGCGCCACCAGTGCGCGTACCGGCAGGTGGTTGGCGGTGAACAGCGCGGCCATGGCGATGGACTGGTCGACGCGGCTGAATTCGCGGTTGAGGAAGGCGCGCTCCAGCTGGTAGTCGGAGGAGGTTTCCGCTTCCAGGCAGACGCGCGACATCGACTCCACCGTCTCCACCGGATACTGGCCGGCGGCGGTTTCCGCCGACAGCATCACCGCATCGGTGCCGTCCAGCACCGCGTTGGCGACGTCGGAGACCTCGGCGCGGGTCGGCACCGGGCTGCTGATCATCGATTCCATCATCTGGGTGGCGGTGATGGTCAGCTTGTTGCGTTCGCGCGCGAGGCGGATCATGCGCTTCTGCAGCGCCGGCACCGCGGCGTCGCCGACTTCCACCGCCAGGTCGCCGCGCGCCACCATGATGCCGTCGGCGGAATCGATCAGGTCGTCGAGGTTGGCGATTGCCTCGCAGCGTTCGATCTTGGCGATGATGCGCGCCTGGCTGCCGGAGGCGTGCACCAGCGTGCGCGCCATGTACAGGTCGGCGCTGCTTTTCGGGAACGACACCGCCACGTAGTCGGCTTCCAGCTGCGCCGCGGTCTTGATGTCGTCGATGTCCTTGGCGGTCAGCGCCGGCGCGGTGAGGCCGCCGCCCTGGCGGTTGATGCCCTTGTTGTTGGACAGCACGCCGCCGACCTTGACGCGGGTGTGGATCTGGTTGCCGAGCACCTTTTCCACGGTCAGCACGATGCGGCCGTCGTCGAGCAGCAGCACCACACCGCTGGCGACGTCGTTGGGCAGCTCCTTGTAGTCGAGGCCGACGCGCTGGTCGTCGCCCAGCTCGCAGTCGGCATCGAGAATGAACGGCTGGCCGTTGGTGAGCGTGGTCTTGCCGTTGGCGAACTTGCCGACGCGGATTTTCGGGCCTTGCAGGTCAACCATGATCGCCACCGGCACGCCCAGTCGTTCCGCGGTGCTGCGTACCAGCGCGGCACGGTCGATGTGGTCCTGCGCGCTGCCGTGCGAGAAGTTGAGGCGGACGACGTTGACGCCGGCCTGCAGAAGGCGTTCCAGTGTTGCCGGGTCGCTGGAGGCGGGGCCGAGGGTGGCGACAATCTTGGTGCGGCGGGTCATGGGGTTGCTCTCCGTTATTGAGTGTCTGTAATTATGGTACGGAATGGCGTTGTACTTAAGTGGCTACAGCAGTAATAAAATTACGCTGTAACAAGGTTGGCCGCAAACCATCATCCTGCCGGCGCGAATGGCGGGGTGCTGCATGGCAGCGCTCTGGCATAAATTGTGACGATACCGGTATGAGGCGTTGTTTTTGTGCCAATCGGATTCGTGATTGTAATCAAACACTCGCGTTTTGGCGGCTGGCCGGTGGCGGTCGGCGCTAACGCGAAACGCTTGCATCCAGGACGCCCCGTTCGGGGGCGTGGTAAAGTGGATTGTCTACAAAAAGGGTGGTCACGAGTCACCCTGTGATTATTTTGGCGGAATTATTGGCATGAACTGTCTCCGCCGGCGGAATAAAGGAGCGTCTTGTTGTGGTGAATATTGCAGCCCTCGAGCCCACCATCGTGTGGGAACACTTTCAGACCCTGTGTGACATTCCCCGTCCTTCCAAGCATGAAGCGGTGCTGCGCGACTATCTGAAAGGCTGGGCGGAACTGCGCGGTCTGCAGACGGTAGTCGATGCGGCCGGCAACCTGATCGTGCGCAAGGCGGCGACGCCGGGCATGGAAGACCGTGTCGGCGTGGTGTTGCAGGGCCACCTCGACATGGTGTGCCAGGCCAATACCGGCACCGTGCACGACTTCTTCAACGACCCGATCCGACCGGTGCTGAAGGACGGCTGGCTGATCGCCGAGAACACCACGCTGGGCGCCGACAACGGCATCGGCGTGGCGCTGGGGCTGGCGGTGCTGGCCAGCGACGACATCGCGCACGGCCCGGTGGAGGTGCTGATGACGCTGGACGAAGAGGCCGGCATGGGCGGCGCACTGGGGCTGGAACCGGGGCTGTTGCAGGGCCGGATGCTGATCAATATCGATACCGAGGAGTGGGGCGAGTTCTACATGGGCTGTGCCGGCGGCATCGATGTCAACGCACGGCGCAGCTACCAGCCGCAGCCGCTGCCGGCGGGCTTCGAGGTGCGCCAGCTGACGGTGTCCGGGCTGGTCGGCGGCCACTCCGGCGCCGACATCCACCTCGGTCGCGGCAATGCCAACAAGGTGCTGATCCGCCTGCTGCGCGAGCTGGAGGCGGTCACCGACCTGCGCGTGGCCTCGTTCAGTGGCGGCACCGCACGCAATGCGCTGGCGCGCGAAGCCTTTGCCGTGGTCGCCTATCCGGCCGCCGACGGCGACAAGCTGGCGGCGTATCTGGACGCATTCCAGGCGCTGATGCGCTTCGAGCTGGCCGGTGTCGACGAAGGCGTGAGCATTGCGGCCAACCTTGCCAGCGCCGGCGAGGTGCTGGCACCGGCCGACCAGCAGGCGATCTTCAGTGCACTGCACGCGGCGCCGCACGGCGTGAAGCGCATGAGCCAGCGCGTCGGTGGCGTGGTGGAAACGTCCAATAATCTGGGGGTGATCAGCATTGCCGACGGCAAGGTGTTTGCCAACCTGATGGTGCGCTCGCTGCTGGACAGCGGCTTCCGGAGTCTGGCCGGCGAGATCGTCGACCTGTTCCAATTGGCCGGTTTCGAGGTGGAAACCGAGGGCGGCTACCCGGGCTGGGCGCCGAATCCGGGCTCACCGTTGCTGGCGCTGTTCCAGCAGGTGTATCGCCAGCAGTTCGGCGCCGATTCCGGCGTGCAGGTGATTCACGCCGGGCTGGAGTGCGGCATCATCGGCGCCAAGTATCCGCAGATGGACATGGTGTCGTTCGGCCCCAATATCCGCGGCGCGCATGCGCCGGGCGAGCGGGTGGAGGTGGCCTCGGTCGGCAAGGCGTGGCAATTGCTGCAGGCGGTTCTGGCCGCAGTGCCGGCCAGCGCCTGAGTCTGGAAGCACGCAGCATGAAAAAACCCGCCGGTTGGCGGGTTTTTTCATGGCCGCGATCACGCGTCAGGCGAGGTCTGTCCTGGTTTCGTGCACGCGGGTGGCGAGGTAGTGCTGGGCGTAGTCGAGGAAGGCGTCCGCGCTGAGCGGCCGCGAGTAATAGTAGCCCTGGATCTCGTTGGCGCCGATTTCGAGGATCTTGCGCAGCTCGCTTTCGGTCTCCACGCCCTCGGCGACCACGGAAATGCCCAGCTGGTGCGACAGGTCGGTAATCGCCTGCACGAACAGCGGCAGCCGCTTGTCCCGGTCCAGATGCTTGATGAACGACTTGTCGATCTTGAGCTTGTCGAAATTGAGATCCTTCAGGTAGGAAAACGACGACCAGCCGGTGCCGAAATCGTCCAGCGCGATGCGGATCTGCCTCTCCTTCAGCTGGGTAAAGATCTTGCGGCTGAGCTGCACGTCTTCCAGTGCGATGTTTTCCGTCAGCTCCAGGATCAGCTGGCTGGCTGGCAGCGGGCCGCCCTGCAGCCAGTCACTGACGCGGTTGACCAGGTTCTGGTTGAAGATCGAGCTGCTGAGATTGATCGAGAAGTGGATGTGGCGCAGGGTATCGGCCGGGAAGCGCGCGATATCGAGGCGCATGCGGCGGAACAGCCATTCGCCCAGCTTCTCGCCGAGCCCGTTTTCCTCGGCGATCTGGATGATATCCGGCGGGTTGATGAAGTTCAGCTTGGGATGGTTCCAGCGGATCAGCAGCTCCACCCCCAGCTGCTGCGGCTGGCTGATGTTGATGATCGGCTGGTAGCACAGGTAGAGCTCGGTATTCTGCGGCTCGGCCAGCAACTCCTGCAGGTGGCCGGCCAGCAGCCGCTTGCGCTGGTACTGGTCGAGCATGAAGCGGTTGAACACCTGGTAGTGCAGCTGCTTGTCCTGCTTGGCGCTCAGCAGTGCCAGATCGGCAAACAGCACCATCTCTTCCACCGAGCTGGCGTGCTGCGGGTACTGGCTGATGCCCATGTTCAGTTTCACGCGGTGGGCCGGATCTTCGCTGTGCAGCAGCCGTTCGAGCTGGTTGTAGATCTTGCGGGAGTAGGCGAACCAGCTGTAGCCGGACATGTTGCCGAACATCACCAGCGCAAATTCGTCGCTGCCGATGCGCGCCAGGTAGACCTCCTCGTTCCGGTGCTGCAGCAGCAGCTCGGCGATCTGCGCCAGCAGCCGGTCACCGGCGGCGTGGCCGAAGCTGTCGTTGACCTCCTTGAAGCGGCTGAGGTCGACCAGGCATAGCACTACCTGCGCCTCCGGCGCCGCGGTCAGCTGCGCCAGCTGGTGCATGAACGCGGCGCGGTTGGGCAGCTGCGTCAGCACGTCGTTCCAGGCTAGGAAGTGCTGTTTTTTCGACTCGCGGAACAGTAGCGCCAGCATGATGAGGCTGAACAGCAGCAGGATGCCGATGGCGGCAAAGTTGCGGATCTTGGCCTCGTCCAGCAGGCGGGTTTCCTGCAGCGCATTGGGGCCGGTGAAATTCTGCACCATGATGTCGCGCAGCCGCGGAATCAGTGCATCCAGCTCCTGGCTCATCTGCGCCAGCGTCGGGTCGCTCGGGGAGGGCGCGGCGATGGTGCGCTCATGGCGTTGCAGTACGTCGAGAATGCGGCGCACAAGCTCCTCGGCGGCAAAGCGCTGGCGGATTTCCTTGGTCGCTTCGCCGGTCAGGAACACGTCCATGCGGTTCCAGGCGATGTCGTAGCTGAGGCTGAGCTGCTTGTTGTCGGCGTGGCCGACCTGGTACAGCTTCAGCGTTTCCTGCAGGCGGTAGACGTCGATTTCCAGCTGCGCCAGCGCCCAGGCCGAAGTCTGGGTGTAGGTGGTGATGGTGCGGAAGGTGCGCTCATAGTTCCACGTCGACCAGGCGGTCACCGCGAGGAAGGTGCACATGACGGCGGCGAAGAAGAGGAACCTGACTTTGCCCATGATTCATTCGGCTTCTATGGTTCTGGCTTGCCACACCATGTAGTTGTGGTATTTCTCGTGGTTGAGCTCGGGGTGCTCGCTCAACGGCAGGATGATCCACAGCGGGCCCTTGTTGCGGCGGTTCATCGGCTGACCATCGACGTGGGTGGCCAGGATGGCCTGGTATTGCAGCGCCACGGTGGTGGGTATCCTGGCCCAGAAGTCATTCAGCGCGTGAACCTTGAGCGCTTGCGGTGCGATCCGCAGCTGCTGGAGCAGGGTGCTGATCGCAACGCCCCGGTAGTGGTGCTTGCCGGTGGTCCACGGCGTGGCGGTGGTGATGCTGGCTTGCGGCAGCGCGGCAAGCTGTTGCAGGGTGAAATGGTGTGCTTGCCCGGTGCTCTGGGTCACGGTCAGGATGATGTCGTCGGCCGCCGCGGCATGTGCGGTGCTCGCCAGCAGGGCCAGGGTCGCAAGACTTTTGCGCCATGTGTTCATTGCTGCGTCCTTTCCGCTGTGTGGTGGGTGAGCGGTTGGCCGCGCTGTGGCGGCCGCTTGCCATCTTACTGTCGTGGGCCTTGTTCCACGCCGTTTGGCGGTTGTGTGCTTGCTTGCCCGATCCTTGGCGCTTGTCGCTGCCGCAGACAGGAAAGCCGCTTGGCAGCGGCTTTCCTTGACGTCGGGGCTTGCCTTGCGGCCAACCTCAGGCGGTGTGGAAGCGGCTGAAGCTCTGCCGGATCTCCTCGGTCAGCTCGCTCATGCGCGCGGCGGCGGAGACGGCCTCGTCGGCGGCTTCGCGGTTGCGCTGGGCGATGGCGGTAATGCGCTGCACTTCGCGTGACACCTGCTCGCCGGAGCGGGCCTGGTCGGACAGCGAGCTGGCGATCGACAGCACGCTCTGGCCGACGGTCTCGGTGCCACTCTGGATCGCGACGATCGATTCGCCGGCGCGTTGGCCCTGTGCCGCGCTGGTGTGGGCGCGTTCCACCGACTGGTTCATCGCTTCCACCGCCTGTTGCGAGCTGACGCGGATGGCACCGATCATCTCGGCAATTTCGCCGGTGGCCTTGGTGGTGCGCTCAGCCAGCTTGCGCACCTCGTCGGCGACCACGGCAAAGCCGCGGCCCTGTTCGCCGGCGCGGGCGGCTTCGATGGCGGCGTTCAGTGCCAGCAGGTTGGTCTGGTCGGCGACGTCGCGGATGACCGACACGATGTTGTCGATAGTCTGCGACTGGCGACCCAGCTCGTGGATGCTGCCGGCGGTGGACTTGATCAGGGTGCTGATGGCGTCCATTTCGCGTACCGCGCCCTGAATCACTTCCACGCCCTGGCGGGCATCTCCGCTGGCGGTGCGGGCCGCGCTTTCGGCACTGCCGGCGCTGTGGTGCAGTTCCTGCACGCCGACGGCCATCTGCTGGATCACGCTGGCCATTTCGTCTGCGGCACGGTTCTGTTCTTCGGAGCGGCTGACCAGGCGCTGCATGGTGTTGCGCAGCTCGTCCGAGGCGGCGCTGCTTTCCTGCACGCTACGCTCGACGGTGCGCAAGGCGCCGTTCAGTTCGCTGGTCATGCGCGACAGGTTGTACAGCAGCGAGCTGCTGTCGCCCTTGCTGATCTTGACGCTGACGCCGAGGTTGCCGTGCGCGATTTCCTTCATCACTTCCGCGGCGTAATCCGGTTCGCCGCCAATCTGGCGCGTCAGCGAGCGGGCGATCAACAGCGCCACCATGATGCTGGCGCCGACGCTGGCAATGATGGCGATGATCGCCGCCAGCATGGTTTCCTTCAGCGTGCTGGTGGTGGACGCCTTCTGCTCTTCCATCACCTGGGTGTGGTAGGCGATAAGTTTGTCCAGCTGCATGCTGAGCAGGCGTTCCTGCGGTTCCAGCTTTTCCGAGACGATGATTGAGGCGTCCCATTTCTGGCGCACGATCATCGGCAGCAGCTTGTCGACCAGGACGTTGAATTCCTTCATCGACTTGTCGATCTTGCCGACCAGTTCCACCTCTTTCGGGTCCTTGGCCAGCGTCTGCATTTCCTTGAATTCCAGCTGCGCCTTGGCTGCCGATTTCTTCAGGATGTCGAGCTTTTCCTCGACCAGCTTGTCATCGCTTTCCAGCAGGATGGTGCGTGCCGCGTTGGTGACCGACAGCAGGGCCGCACTCAGCGAGCGGGAGTTCTGGATCACCGGGATGCGGTATTCCACCAGTTCCGATACCCGTTCCTGAATACCGCCGAGGCGGAACAGGGTAAAGGCCGAGCCGAGCACCAGCAGGGTGATGACGGCACCAAACCCCAGCGCCAGGCGCTGTGCCAGTTTTAGTTTCCCCATGATTTTGTCCTTGCAGAGTATTTTTTGTAGGTGATGTCGGGTGTGCGGCGCATACGGTGTGTGCCGCGTTTTGGTGTGGTCGATATTAAATGCAATTGTGATTATTTAGAATCTTTATCGTAATCGCCGCCACTTTGTGCAAGGACTTTACGGGCTGGCCGGCATTTTTGTCACGTTCCGTCTTGTTGTTGCGGCCAACGTTGGCCGCAAGATGTGGTGGTCTTGCCGCAGCCCGGCTCAGTGTTCGCGGCGGCGCAGCTGCTCGACGGTGTGCTTGATCAGCCAGTGGGCGATGGAGTGTCCGGCTGGGGTCGGCGGCAGGTGGTCGATGTCGAACCAGTCGGCGGCCTCGATCTCGCCCGGCTGCGGGGTGATCTCGCCGCCGGCGTATTCGGCGGTGAAGGCCAGCATCAGCGAGTGCGGGAAGGGCCAGGATTGCGAGCCGACATACTGCAGCTGCCGGATGCGAATACCGACCTCCTCGGCCGTTTCGCGTTCGACGCAGGCTTCCAGCGTTTCGCCCGGCTCGACAAAGCCGGCGAGGGCGCTGTACAGGCCGGGGCTGAAGTGCGGGCTGCGAGCGAGCAGGATTTCGCGACTGCGGGTGACCGCCACCATCATCGCCGGCGACAGGCGCGGGTAGTACAGCTCGCCACAGGAAGGGCAGGCGCGGCCGTGATCGTGCTGGTGGGCTTGCAGCGGTTGGGCGCAGGCGCCGCAAAAGCGGTGGCTGTGCTCGAAGCGCCGCAACTGCGCGGCGCGGGCCAATAGCGGCACCGCGTCGGCAGGAAGGCCTTGCAGCGCCTGGCGCAGGGTGTGGGCCTGCCACTGTGGCGCTGCCGCGCCGATCAGCTCAGCGCTGAACAGGTTGAACTGGCCGTTGTGGCCGATGAAGTGCGGATTGCTGCTGTGTGCCGGGCGTTGCGCGGGGAAGGCGCCGGCATCGAGCCACACCTGCTGGCCGTCAAACAGGCACCAGCGGGTGGGCAGGGTGGGGTCGGCAACGGCGGGTAAATGGAGTGTCATGGCGGGTGGGCTGGAAACGGATGTGGCGATTCTATGCCCTTGCTGCGTTTGGTGAAACCGGGGCGCACATCTCAGGCGGCTAGGCGGGATGGCCAGGTCGCGGTCGGGCTGGCGAATGGCGCTGAATGGCGTGGCTGGTGTCTGTTTTCGGCCGGTTGTAGTTGTGCCGGGCTGCCTTGCGCCAGCAGGCGGCCGCCGGCCAGCAGGACCAGCCATTGCGCGTGACTGGCGGCAGGGCTGTGCTCGGGCAGGGTGCACACGATGGTGCGCCCGGTCGGCGCCAGCCGTGCCAGTCGCTGCATCAGCAGCAGTTGTTGCTGCACGGAGAGGTGTGCAGTCCATTGATCCAGTAATAGTAGCGGCGCGGGCTGGGCCAGGCTGCAGGCGATGCGCGCAAGTTGCTGTTCGCTGGGGTTCAGGCTGGCCAGTCGTTGTCCGGCCAGTGCTTCCAGCACCACCAGCCGCAAGGCCAGGGTGGCGGCGTCACGATCCAGTGCCGACGGTCGCTGCAGCCAGCGCGAGGCCGGTAGGCGGCCTTGCAGTACGTAATCAAATAGCCGTTGCCGCGGATTGGTGGCGGCTGGTGCCAGCCAGGCAATGCGGGCGTCGTGGTGGCCCGCTTGCGGTAGCGGCTGGCCAAACAGGCTGCCCTGCTGCGGGCCGTGTGCGCCGGCCAGCGCCTGCAGCAGCAGGCTGTGTTCCGGGGCGTGGGCAGCAATGACGGCGCTGACGCGATGGGCCGGGATGTGCAGTTGCTGGCAATCGAGCAGGCTGTCGTTGCCGTGGCGAACCTGTAGTCGCTCAATCTGGTAGGCGAGATCTGGCATTGGCTGCTCCTGAGTTGATTGCCGGGTTGGGGGCGATCCGGAATTACGCTGACCGCATGGCGGCGGTGTCTGCCCGGCGGGCTGAACCGCCGGGCTTGTCTTGTGGTCAGGTTCTGCGACTTGCGGCCGACGTGCGGGCGCTGCTGCGCTCGGCTGTCTGCCGGTGTGGTGGTCGGCGTTCAGTTTTATTCTTAAACAGGAATCATTATCAAATGATAGCGACTCTGCGCCTTGTCGGCAAGCGGGTGTTGTCTGGCGGTGGGGTGAGGCAGGCGCAGCGATGGCTGCGCCGTGGTGGTGCTCAGTTTGGCAGCGTGTCGCGGGTGGCGCGTGCTTCGCTCAGCAGGCGCTGGAACAGTTCGCTGACGGTGGGGATGTCGTCGAGCAGGCCCTGTACCTGGCCGATCAGCTGTACCCCGCGCTGATGGTCGCCATCCTGGATCGCCAGCCGGATCGATTCGGTGGCGGCGCCGAATTGCGCCAGCTGGCGCAGGTTCTGCGGCTGCGTCAGCATGCCACCCAGTACCGTCTTGCCGATTGGCAGCTTCATGCGGCGCGCCATGCCCAGCGCGCGCCAGCCGGCCGTCAGCAGGCTCAGCGGTTTGCGGGTCAGCTTGCGCGCGGTCGGGGTATCCATCACCCGGCACCACAGTCCGTCGAAATTGCGCGAGTAGATGGTGTCGCCGACGCTGCGCTGGCGAATCATGTCCTTGGTGGTGTGGTGTACCGGGCTTTCCTGGGTCAGGGCGAGGCGGCTGCCCATGGCGATGGCGTCGGCGCCCAGTGCCAGTGCCGCAATCAGCCCCTGGCCGGTGCCAAAGCCGCCGGCGGCGATGATCGGCAGCGAGCTGACCTTGCGAATGGCCGGGATCAGTACCAGCGAGGTGACTTCACCGCCGTGGGCGGCCGCCTCGTGGCCGGTGACCAGCAGGGCGTCGACGCCGATCTTCTCCGCGGAAATGGCGTGCTTTTCGGTCACCACGGTGGCGATGACCTTGCCGCCATAGCTGCTGGCTCGCTTGACGATCCAGTCGCCCTTGCCGAGCGAGAAGTTGATCACCGGCACCTGCTCCTGCAGCGCCACTTCGGCGTTTTCCCTGGCGCCGGGCATCATCAGGGTGCAGCCGATGCCGAACGGTTTGTCGGTCAAGCTGCGGATGCGGCGGATGGCGCTGCGCGTCTGCTCCGCGGTGAGTGGTCCGGTAGCAAGAATGCCGAGGCCGCCGGCGTTGCTGGTGGCGGCGACCAGTTCCGGGGTGGCGATATAGCTCATGCCGGGGCAGAGCAGGGGTAGCTGGACGCCAAAGGTCTCGGTGAAGCGGGTGTGCATGATCAGGCGGCTCCTGAGGGCGGGAATGCGCTATTCTTGACACACTATTGGCTTTTTTTCAAACGGTCGTTTGATATGTATCTGATTGTGATTGCGTGGCTGTACGTGGTTCTGATGCTGGCGGTGGTGCAGGACAGCCTGATTCGCGCGGGCATTCTGCTGTTTTTCCTGGGCTTCCTGCCGACGCTGATCGTGTTGCGTTTGCGCCGTCGCCGCATCCGGCGCCTGAAAAACCTGGATGGTGAATTTTGAGCAGGTGACGGCTTGAACCCGTCGTCGCGGCAATGCTACAATTGCGAGTTCCCTCAATGTCTGGGGGATATCACGCACATCCGTACCAAAGGGTGCCTTGTACGCAAGGTTGTCTGTACGGATGGAGGCATAACCCTTTAGGAGATTCAAATGTCCAACAATGTGACCATGCGTCAAATGCTTGAGGCCGGCGTTCACTTCGGCCACCAAACCCGTTTCTGGAACCCGAAAATGGCTCAGTACATTTTTGGCAGCCGTAACAAGATTCACATCATCAACCTGGAAAAGACTCTGCCACTGTTCGTTGGCGCCCAGGACTATGTGCGTCGTTTGACTGCTAACAAAGGTAACGTGCTGTTTGTAGGTACCAAGCGTCAGGCGCGTGAGATCGTCCGTGAAGAAGCGTCCCGTGCAGGCGCGCCATTCGTGGATCACCGCTGGTTGGGCGGTATGCTGACCAACTACAAGACCGTTAAGCAGTCCATCAAGCGCCTGGAAGACAAGCGCGCTGCCCTGGAACTGGCTGGCGATTCCGGCTTCAACAAGAAAGAGCTGCTGGACATGCAGCGCGAAGTTGAAAAACTGGAGCGTTCGCTGGGTGGTATCAAGGACATGAAGGGCCTGCCAGACGCAATCTTCGTAATCGACACCGGCTACCAGAAAGGTGCCGTTGTTGAAGCCAAGAAGCTGGGCATCCCGGTTATCGGTGTTGTTGATACCAACAACTCGCCAGAAGGCATCGACTACGTAATCCCAGGTAACGATGACTCCAGCCGTGCCATCCGTCTGTACGCTCGCGGCATCGCCGACGCCGTACTGGAAGGCCGCGCCCAGTCGCTGCAGGAAATCGTTGCTGCTGAACCAGCTGCTGCTGAATAAGCTAAGGGGCAACGCGAAAAAGGGGCGCAAGCCCCTTTTTTCGAACCCTGATGAGACGTAACCGTATACTTTTGAAGGAGTAAGTCATGGCGGAAATTACCGCAAAAATGGTTGGCGACCTGCGTGCAGCAACTGGTCTGGGCATGATGGAGTGCAAGAAAGCACTGGTTGAAGCCGAGGGTGATCTGGCCAAGGCCGAAGAAATCCTGCGCATCAAGTCCGGCAACAAGGCTTCCAAGATGGCCGGTCGCGTTGCTGCCGAAGGCATCATCGGTTCCTGCATCGAAAGCGGTGTTGGCGCGCTGGTGGAAGTGAACTGCGAAACCGACTTCGTTGCCAAAGACCCGACTTTCCTGGCGCTGGCTGCTGCTGCTGCCAAGGCTGTGGTTGTGGCCAACCCTGCCGATGTCGAAGCACTGTCCGCGGTTGAAGTTGACGGCGTGTCGGTTGAAGAAATCCGCAAGGCAGCCATCGCCAAGCTGGGCGAGAACATGACCATCCGTCGTTTCGTTCGTTACAGCACCGAAGGCACCATCGCGACTTACCTGCACGGCGCCAAGATCGGTGTCATCGTCGACCTGAACGGCGACGAAGCACTGGGCCGTGACGTTGCCATGCACATCGCCGCTTCCAAGCCGATCTGTGTGTCGAAAGACCAGGTTCCGGCCGAAACGCTGGAACAAGAGCGCAAGATCTACACCGCGCAGGCCGCCGAATCCGGCAAGCCGGCCGACATCGTTGCCAAGATGGTTGAAGGCCGCGTGAACAAGTTCCTGGCCGAAGTGACCCTGGTTGGTCAGCCTTTCGTCAAGAACCCGGACGTGACTGTAGAAAAACTGCTGGCCGAGAAATCGGCTAAAGTGAATGCATTCGCGATGCTGGTTGTTGGCGAAGGCATCGAAAAAGCCGTGGTTGACTACGCTGCTGAAGTGGCCGCTGCTGCCAAGCTGTAATCCCCGTTAACTGAACGGTCCAACGGCACCCTGCTTGCAGGGTGCCGTTTTGCAAATTGAATTCTAACCCCACGCCCGAGGTGATCATGAGCCAAGCTCCTGCCTATAAACGAATCTTGCTGAAATTGTCCGGTGAGGCCCTGATGGGTGATGACAGTTACGGGATCAACCGTGCCACCATCGAACAAATTGTCGGCCAGATCAAAGAAGTGGTGGCGATGGGGATCGAGGTGGGTATCGTCATTGGTGGCGGTAATATCTTCCGTGGCGTGGCGCCTGCCGCCGCAGGCATGGACCGCGCCACCGCCGACTACATGGGTATGATGGCGACGGTGATGAATGCGCTAGCGCTGAAGGATGCGATGACCAAGGTTGGCCTCATCGCCCGCGTGCAGTCGGCACTGACCATGCAGCAGATCGCCGAGCCTTACGTGCGCGGCAAGGCGATGCAGTACCTGGAAGAGGGCAAGGTCGTCATCTTCGCCGCCGGTACCGGCAACCCGTTCTTCACCACCGATACCGCTGCCGCGCTGCGCGGCATGGAAATGAACGTGGACATCATGCTGAAGGCGACCAAGGTGGACGGCGTGTACACCGATGACCCGAAGAAAAACCCGGATGCGGTGCGTTACCAGACGCTGACTTTCGACGAGGCCATCTCGCGCAACCTCAAGGTGATGGACGCGACCGCGTTTGCACTGTGCCGCGACCAGCAGCTGAATATCAAAGTGTTCAGCATCTTCAAGGACGGCGCGCTCAAGCGCGTGGTGCTTGGCGAAGACGAAGGCACGCTGGTACACTGCTGAGCCTAATGAATATGGATAGGGCGGAAGCGGCGTCAGCCGTTTTCCGCTTTGTTTTTTAGAGATACAACGGGAGTAATCATGATTAATGACGTGAAAAAATCGGCCGAGCACAAGATGCAAAAGACCCTCGAAACCTTCAAGGCAGACCTTGCCAAGGTGCGTACTGGTCGTGCCCATACCGGTCTGCTCGATCACGTCATGGTGGAGTACTATGGCAGTGACGTGCCGGTCAACCAGGTGGCCAACGTAACGCTGATCGACGCCCGTACCATCGGCGTACAGCCGTGGGAAAAGAACATGGCCGGCAAGATCGAAAAGGCCATCCGCGACTGTGATCTGGGCCTGAACCCGGCCAGCATGGGCGACCTGATCCGCGTGCCGATGCCGATGCTGACCGAAGAGCGCCGTAAGGATCTTATCAAGGTGGTGCGCAGCGAGGCCGAAGGCGCGCGCGTGTCGGTGCGCAATGTGCGTCGCGACTCCAACAACGACTTCAAGAACTTGCTCAAGGACAAGGCCATCACCGAGGACGAAGAGCGCCGCGGCCAGGACGAAATCCAGAAGCTGACCGACAGGTATACCGCCGAGATCGACAAGGCACTGGCGACCAAAGAAGCCGAACTGCTGGCCGTATAAGGGGTATCGCTTGTTCGCGAGTTCCACGCAGGATGTGCCCGAGGTACGACCCGTACCCCGGCATATCGCCATCATCATGGATGGCAACGGCCGCTGGGCCAAGAAACGCTTTCTGCCGCGCGTTGCCGGCCACAAGCGCGGACTGGAGGCGGTGCGCGACACCATCAAGGCCTGTGCCGACTTGGGCGTCGAATACCTGACCCTGTTCGCGTTCTCCACCGAAAACTGGCGCCGTCCGCCGGATGAGGTCAGCTTCCTGATGGGGCTGTTCATGACCGCGCTGGAGCGCGAGGTGGACAAGCTGCACCGCAACAACATCCGCCTGCACGTGATCGGTTCGCGCGAACGCTTCTCTGCCGAAATCGTCGAGCGTATCGAGCGGGCCGAGGCGCGCACCGCCGGCAATGCCGGTCTGGTGTTGACCATCGCCGCCGACTACGGCGGCCGCTGGGACATGATGCAGGCGGCCAACCGGCTGCTGGCGCAAGGCGCGACCCGGCTGGACGAGGCCGCCCTTGCGGCCAACCTGTCGATGGCCTACGCCCCGGAGCCGGACCTGTTCATCCGTACCGGCGGCGAGCAGCGCATCAGCAATTTTCTGCTGTGGCAGTTGGCCTACACCGAGTTGTTCTTCACCGATCTGCTGTGGCCGGACTTCGATGCACAGGCATTGACCTCGGCGGTGGCATCGTTCCAGTCTCGTGAGCGCCGTTTCGGCCGTACCAGCGAGCAACTGCCCGAAACCCAACGCCGAGGCTGAGTCATGCTCAAGACGCGTATTCTGACGGCGCTGGTACTGCTTCCGCTGATGCTGGCGGCGCTGTTTCTGTTCAACGGCGTGGCCTGGGCCGGTTTTTCCTGGCTGATCATTGTGCTGGCGCTGTGGGAGTTCGCTCGCATGGCCCGGCTTGCTGGTGCCGTGCGCTACGCTTATCTGGCGGTGTCGACTGTGGTTGCCGCCGGCCTGTGGCTGCAGGGCTTTGTCGCGCCGGCGGCGCTGATGGCGCTGTCGCTGCTGGTATGGCTGCTGCTGGCGCCGTGCTGGCTGGCCAAACGTTGGCCGCTGCCCACAGGCTGGCCGGCGATGCTGCTGGGTTGGCTGCTGTTGTTTCCGGCGTGGTTCGCCTTCCTGGCGTGGCGGCCGCAGGCGACTGTCGCCGATGGCCTGCAGCTGCTGGCGGTGATGGGGCTGGTGTGGGTGGCCGATATTGCCGCCTACTTTGCCGGCAAGGCCTTCGGCAAGCATAAACTGGCGCCGACGATCAGTCCCGGCAAGAGCTGGGAGGGGGTCGCCGGCGCGGTGGTCGGCGTGTCGCTGTACAGCTGGCTGGTGACACAATGGGGCTGGCTCAACGTGCCGCTGTCGCCGCTATGGCTGCTACCGCTGGCGATCGGCCTGACCGCGGTTAGTGTGGTCGGCGACCTGCTGGAATCCTGGTTCAAGCGCAGCGCCGGCATCAAGGACAGCAGCCAGCTGCTGCCGGGTCATGGCGGGGTGTACGACCGTATCGATAGCCTGATTGCCGTGCTGGCGGTGTCCCATGCGCTCCGTCTTTTGCTGGTCTGAATCATGAACCGTTCTCAAGGTATTACCGTACTCGGCGCCACCGGCAGCATCGGCGTCAACACCCTCGACGTGGTGGCTTGCCACCCCGGGCGTTATCACGTGGTGGCGCTGACCGCACATCACCAGGTCGACAAGCTGTTTGCGCAATGCCTGCAGTTCCGCCCCTTGCTGGCGGTGGTGGCCGATGCCGAGGCCGCCAGCCAGTTGCAGCAGCGGCTGCGCGACGCGGCGTGCCCGACCGAAGTGGCTTACGGCGAGGCGGCGCTGGAAATGGCGGCGACCCTGCCGGAGGCGGACATGGTGATGGCGGCCATCGTCGGTGCTGCCGGCCTGCGGCCAACGTTGGCCGCAGCGCGGCTGGGCAAGCGCATCCTGCTGGCGAACAAGGAGTCGCTGGTGGTCGCCGGCGAGCTGTTCATGCGCACCGTGCGTGACAGCGGCGCCGAACTGCTGCCGGTGGACAGCGAGCACAATGCGCTGTTCCAGGCGTTGCCGGCTGCCTATGACGGTAACCTCGACCGCAACGGCATCGAGCAGCTGATCCTGACCGCGTCCGGTGGCCCGTTCCGCCAGCGCGATGCCGCCAGCCTGCGCCACGTCACGCCCGACGACGCCTGCAATCATCCGAACTGGGTGATGGGGCGCAAGATTTCCGTCGACTCCGCCACCCTGATGAACAAGGGGTTGGAGGTGATCGAGGCGCACTGGCTGTTCAATGCCCCGGCCGACCGCATCGACGTGGTGGTGCACCCGCAAAGCGTGATCCACTCCATGGTGCGCTACAAGGACGGCTCGGTGCTGGCGCAGCTGGGTTCGCCCGACATGCGCACACCGATCGCCTATGCCATGAGCTGGCCGGAGCGTATCGCCGCACCGGTGAAGGTGCTGGACTTCCTGGCCCTGTCCGGGCTGACGTTCGAGGCGCCGGACCTGCAGCGCTTCCCCTGCCTGCGGCTGGCATTCGACGCCTTGCGCGCCGGCGGTGCCGCCTCGGCGGTGCTCAATGCCGCCAATGAAGTCGCCGTCGAGGCCTTCCTGCAGCAGCGCATTGCCTTCCTCGATATCCCCGTCCTGGTGGAGCGTGCACTGCAAACGCAAGACCTGTCTACCTGTCACGAACTGGAAGCCTTGCTGCAGCGCGACGCGGATACCCGTCGCCAGGTGCAGGCCTGGGTGGCCGCATAATGGCCTTGCTGGCCTTCCTGCTGGTGATTGGGGTGCTGGTCACCTTTCACGAGTTTGGCCACTATGTCGCCGCCCGCTATTGCGGAGTCAAGGTGCTGGAGTTTTCCATCGGCTTCGGCAAGCCGCTGCTGACCTGGCAGCGCGGTGAAACAAGCTGGAAGATCGGCTGGATTCCGCTGGGCGGCTTTGTGCGTATGCTCGACAGCCGCGAGGCGTCGGTGTCGGCAGAGGAGCTGCCGCGCGCCTTCAACCAGCGTCCGCCGTGGCAGAAAATCCTGATTTCGCTGGCCGGGCCGCTGGCCAATCTGCTGCTGGCGGTGCTGCTGTTCTTTGTGGTGATGCAGGGCGAGCAGACCCATCTGCTGCCCTACGTCGGCAGCGTCGCGCCACAGTCGGCGGCGGCGGCGGCCGGCGTGCTGCCCGGTGACCACATCCGGGCGGTCAACGATACCGAGATCGCCGACTGGCACGCGCTGCGCGGTGGACTCAGCGACGCCATCGCCCTTGATGGCCGCATGGTGCTGTACATCGCCCGCGATGGCGTGGACATGACGCTGGCGGTGGACTTGCCGGCATTCGGCCTGCAACAACTCAACGAGCAGAGCCTCGCCCGGCTCGGTTTGTCGCCGCTGCGTTACCATCTGGCACTGGGCGAGCTGGTGCCGGACGGCGCGGCGGCACGGGCCGGCCTGCGCCAGGGTGACCGCTTGCTGGGCGCGGATGGCCAGCCGCTGGCGTCGTGGCCGGCGTGGGTCCGCTATGTGCAGGCCCGCCCCGGGCAGGCCATCCGCTTGCGCATCCAGCGCGACGGCCAGTTGCGCGAGGTGGTGCTGACACCGGACAGCAGCGAGCACAACGGGCAAAAGGTTGGCCGCATCGGTGCCGGTGCACTGCCCGATGTGGCGTGGCAGCAGAAAATCGAACAGCAGGTGACGGTGGGGGCGGGCGAGGCGTTGCAACAGGCGCTGGCACGCACGGCTAGCCTCATGGCATCCAGTTTGCGTATGATTGGCGCGATGTTTACCGGCTCGGTGGCGCTGGAAGCGCTGAGCGGGCCGCTGACCATCGCCGACTATGCCGGCAAGAGCGCCGATCTGGGGCTTGTGCCGCTACTTGAATTCATGGCACTGATCAGTGTCAGTCTGGGGGTGTTCAACCTGTTACCGGTGCCGGTGCTGGATGGCGGGCACTTGCTGTATCATGTTGCGGAGTGGATACGCGGGCGACCGTTGCCCGATCGAGTATATGAAATCGGTCAGCGTTTGGGGATGGCTTTCATCATGACAGTCATGTTGCTGGCCCTGTTCAATGACTTCGGCCGGCTTTTTGCCGGCTAGGATTATAAAAACCATGAACAAACGCTTTCTTGTGGCGGCGCTTGCTGCCACGTTCCTGTCGCCGGCCTGGGCTGCCGACAGTTTTGTGATCAAGGATATTCGCGTTGAAGGCCTGCAGCGTACCGAGCCCGGTACCGTGTTCAGCTACCTTCCGCTCAAGGTGGGGGATACCTTCACCCAGCAGCAAGCCGCCGATGCCATCAAGGCGCTGTTCGCCACCGGTTTCTTTAACGACGTGCGCATCGAGACCGAGGGCGACGTGCTGATCCTGGCGGTCAGCGAGCGCCCGGTGATCGCGCAGTTGCAGATCAACGGTTCAAAGGAATTCAGCAAGGACCAGCTGGTCAAGGCATTGAAAGACAACGGTCTTGCCGAGTCGCGCATCTTTGATCAGGGTTTGCTGGACCAGGCGGTGCAGGAACTGAAACGCCAATATTTCAGCAAGGGCAAGTACTCGGTCGAAATCCAGCCGCAACTGACGCGACTGGAGCGTAACCGTGTGGCGGTGACGCTGGACATCGTGGAAGGCATTACCGCCAAGATCCGCGACATTCGCATCGTCGGTGCCAAGGCGTTCGAGCAGGACGAGCTGCTGGAAGAAATGGCGCTGACCCCGTCGGGCTGGCTGTCGTGGCTGTCTCGTTCCGACCAGTATTCGCGTCAGCAGTTGTCTGCCGATCTGGAGAAGCTGCGAGCCTTCTACCAGAATCAGGGCTACGTCGAGTTCAATATCGAATCGACGCAGGTGGCGATCAGTGCCGACAAGAAGGACATGTTCGTTACCGTCAACATCCGCGAGGGCGAACAGTTCCGCATTGCTGATGTCCGTCTCGGCGGCGATTTGAAGCTGCCAGAAGCGGAGCTGCGCAAGCTGCTGCTGGTGAAACAGGGTGACCTATTCAACCGCGAGCAGGTCAACGAAACCGTGACCGCGCTGTCCGACCGGCTGGGTGCGGAAGGCTACGCCTTCGCCAACGTCAACGTCGCCCCGGAAGTGGACGCCAAGACGAAGCAGGTGACGCTGACCTTCTTCGTCGACCCAGGTCGTCTCACCTCGGTACGTCGTGTCAGCATCGCCGGCAACACCCGTACCCGTGACGAAGTGATCCGGCGCGAGTTGCGTCAGCTGGAAAGCGCGCAATACAACGGCGAGGGCGTCAAGCGCAGCAAGGAACGTCTGGAGCTGCTCGGCTACTTCGAAAGCGTCAACATTGAAACCCCGCCGGTGGTTGACACTCCGGACCAGGTGGACATGAACGTGACGGTGAAGGAACGCCCGACCGGTTCCATTCAGGCCGGTATCGGTTTTGCCCAAGGCGACGGCCTGCAACTGAGCGCCTCGGTGTCGCAGGCCAATGTGCTGGGTTCCGGCAAGTCGCTGTCGGTCAGCTTTGCCAACGGCAAGACCAGCAAGAACGCGTCGATCTCGTTTACCGATCCGTACTACACCGTCGATGGTGTCAGTCTTGGCTATGACCTGTACAGCCGCAGCTACAACCCGCAAAAGGCGGACCGCGCCCAGTACAGCACCAAGACCACCGGTCTGGCCGCCCGCTTCGGGGTGCCGATTACCGAGTACGATCGCATCAGCTTCAGCTTCGGAGCTGAAAATACCACCATCAAGCTGTATGAAGACAGTCCAGAGCGCTACGAGGACTTCGTTGCCCAGTACGGTGCCAGCAACATGACCGTGCTGGCCTCCGCCGGCTGGTCGCGCGATACCCGTGATAGCGCCTTGTGGCCGACGCGCGGTGCCAGCATGAGCGTGTCTGCCGATGCAGGTCTGCCGGGTGGCGACATCCAGTATTATCGTCTGTCGCACAACCAGACCTGGTTCTGGCCGCTATCGAAGAACTACACGCTGGCGCTGGGCGGCGAAATCGGTATGGCCAACGGCTATGGCCGGACCAGCCGCTTGCCGTTCTTCCAGAACTACTACATAGGTGGTATCGGTTCGGTGCGCGGCTACGACAACGGCAGCCTCGGTCCGCTGGACAGCAATGGCGATGCCCTGGGCGGTACCCGCAAGCTGTCGTTCTCGGCAGAACTGCTGTTCCCGTTCCCCGGCATGAAGGATAATCGCAGCCTGCGCAGCAGCGTGTTCTTTGATGGCGGTACGCTGTGGGATGACAAGGACAAGTCGGTGACGGCATCGAGCGGCGCGCGCTACTCGACCGGCTTGGCACTGTCGTGGTTGTCGCCGGTGGGGCCGATGAAGTTCAGCTACGCGTTCCCGATTGGCAGCAAAGAAACCGACAAGTTGCAGCGCTTCCAGTTTACATTGGGGCAGGTTTTCTAAGGATTCAGGGTGGCAAGAATGATGCTGAAAGCAGTGCTTTGCAGTGTTGGGCTGGTGCTGGCGATGCCGGCGTCTGCGGCCGACTTCAAGATGGGCTACGTCAATACCGAACGCGTTTATCGCGAGGCGGCACCGGCGGTCAATGCCCAGAAAAAATTGGAAAAGGAGTTCGCGGTACGCGAGGCGGATCTGAAGCGCCTGGCGGCCAAGGGCAAGGAGCTGGAAGCCGGCATCGCCCGCAACAAGGTGCCGGAAGCCGAGCGCAAGGCGATGGAGCGTGATCTGGCCGCCACCGAGCGCGAGTATGCCGCCAAGATGCGCGACTTCCGCGACGATCTGAACCAGCGCCGCAACGAGGAGTTCGCGTCGGTGCAGGAGCGTGCCAATCGCATTATCAAAACCATCGCCGATCGCGAGCAGTACGACGTGATCCTGCAGGACGTGGTGTACGTCAACCCCAGGCACGACATTACCGGCAAGGTCCTGAAAGAGCTGGAAAAGTAAGCCGGCACCGTCCGCCTTGTTACCTGAAGCCGACTCCTGTCGGCTTCGTTTTTGATGCATACCATGAAACTATCAGCAATTGTGGCCGCCCTGGGCGGCGAGCTGCGTGGCGACGATCGCGACATCCTGCGCCTGGCGCCGATGGACGAGGCCGGGGCGAGTGACATCACCTTCCTGGCCAATCCCAAGTACCGCAGCCAGCTTGCGGCCACCTCGGCGGCAGCGGTGATCGTGAAGCCGGCGCTGGCGGAAGAGGCGGCCAAGGTTGGCCGCAGCCTGATCCTGGCGGCGGATCCGTACCTGTATTTTGCCAGGGTGGCGCGGCTGTTCAGCCCGTTGCCGCTGGCGCGTGGCGGCGTGCACCCGCGCGCGGTGGTGGCCGAGGGCTGCCACATCGCCGCCAGCAGCGAGGTGCGCGAGCTGGTCAGCATCGGTCGCAACGTGACCATCGGCGAGCGCTGCATCCTGCATCCCGGCGTGGTGATCGGCGACGATGTCTGCCTCGGCGACGAAGTGGTGCTCTATCCCAATGTGGTCGTCTATCACGGCTGCCGCCTGGGTTCGCGGGTGATGGTGCACGCCGGGGCGGTAATCGGTGCCGACGGTTTCGGCCTAGCCTGGAACAGCGACCGCTGGTTCAAGATTCCGCAAACCGGTGTGGTGGTAATCGCCGACGATGTCGAAATCGGTGCCAATACCACCATCGACCGTGGCGCGCTGTCCGATACCGTGATCGGCGAGGGCGCCAAGCTCGACAACCAGATCCAGATCGCGCACAACGTGACGGTCGGCCCCCACACCGCGATGGCCGGTTGCGCCGCGGTGGCCGGCAGCACCCGCATCGGCGCGCGCTGCACCATCGGCGGTGCCGCGCGCATCATCGGCCATCTGGAGATCGCCGACGGCACCCATGTCGGCGCCGGTACCCTGATTTCCAAATCCATCCGCAAGGCGGATGCCTACACCGCGGTCTACCCGATGGCGACGCACAAGGAGTGGCTGGCCAACGCCGCCCATGTCCGCCATCTGGACGGCCTGGTGACCCGTGTCAAACAACTTGAAAAAGCGCTGAGCACAGCGCAACAGAACAAGGACTGAACAGAATGACTGAAGCCGTATCTGCCGAAAACTGCGCCGTATCGATCGATGTACGCGAGATCATGCGTTACCTGCCGCACCGTTACCCGTTCCTGCTGGTAGACCGCGTCACCGAGTTCGAGGCCAACAAGCGCATCAAGGCGTTGAAGAACGTCACCATCAACGAGCCGTTCTTCATGGGCCACTTCGAGCAGTATCCGGTGATGCCGGGCGTGCTGATCATCGAGGCGCTGGCGCAGGCCGCCGGCATCCTGTCGATCCGCAGCGTTGGCGAGCGTCCGGAAAACGAACTGTACTTCTTCGTCGGCATCGATAGCGCGCGCTTCAAGCGCCAGGTGGTGCCGGGCGACCAGCTGGTGCTGGAAGTGGAACAGCTGTCGATGAAGCGCGGCATTGCCAAATACAACGCCCGCGCCCTGGTCGACGGCCAGGTAGCGTGCGAGGCGCAGATCATGTGCGCAAAACGCGAGGTGTAAGCATGGCCATTCATCCGACTGCCATCATCGCTGACGGGGCGCAGATCGCCCCCGACGTCGAAATCGGCGCATACAGCATCATCGGCGCCAATGTCAGCATCGACAGCGGCACCTGGGTCGGCCCGCACGTGGTGATCGAAGGCCATACCCGCATCGGCAAGAACAACCGCATTTTCCAGTTCTGCTCGCTGGGCGCGATGCCGCAGGACAAGAAGTACGCGGGTGAGCCGACACGGCTGGAAATCGGCGACAACAACACCATCCGCGAATTCTGCACCTTCAACATTGGCACCGCGCAGGATGGCGGTGTGACCCGCATCGGCAACGACAACTGGATCATGGCCTATGTCCATCTGGCGCACGACTGCCAGGTCGGTAATCACACCATCTTCGCCAACAACGCGACGCTGGCCGGCCACGTGCACATCGGCGACTGGGTGATCCTGGGCGGCTTCACCAGCGTGCACCAGTTCTGCCATATCGGCGCCCACGCCATGACCGCGTTCTCCAGCGCGGTGGCGCAGGACGTGCCGCCGTACGTGATGGCGCACGGCAACCGTGCGGTGCCGTCCGGAATCAATGCCGAGGGCCTCAAGCGTCGCGGCTTTACTGCCGAGCAGATCCGCAACATCCGCAACGCCTACAAGTCGCTGTATCGCAAGGGCCTGTCGTTTGACGAGGCCAAGGCCGAGATCACGGCGCAGGCGGCGGAAGGCCGGGACGAGCTGGCGCTGTTCGTGCAATTCTTTGACACCGCGGGCCGGGGCATCATCCGTTAACCATGACTGAAAAGCTGTTTGCCCGTCCGGCCCGGCTCAAGGTCGCCATGGTGGCCGGCGAAGCCTCCGGCGACCTGCTCGGCGCCCACCTGATGGATGCGCTGAAAGCGGCGCATCCCGATATCGCTTTCGCCGGCATCGGCGGGCCGCGCATGCTGGCGCGCGGCTTTGTCAGCCAGGTGCCGCAGGAGCGGCTGGCGGTGCGCGGCTATGTCGAGGTGCTGAAGTGCCTGCTGCCGCTGCTGCGCATCCGTCGCCGCCTGCGCGACACGCTGCTGGCGGAAAAACCGGACGTGTTCATCGGCATCGACGCACCGGACTTCAACCTGCAGCTGGAAAAATGGCTGAAGCAGGCCGGCATTCCCACCGCGCACTACGTCAGCCCGTCGGTGTGGGCGTGGCGTCCGGAGCGGGTGGTGAAGATCGGCGAATCGGCGGATCAGGTGCTGTGTCTGTTCCCGATGGAAAAGCCGCTGTACGACGCTGCCGGCGTCAACGCCACCTTTGTCGGCCATCCGCTGGCCGGCGAAATCGCGATGCAGCCGGACCGTGAGGCAATGCGCGACCAGCTCGGCCTGCCGCGCGACGTGCCGGTGTTTGCCTTGCTGCCGGGCAGCCGCAAGAGCGAGCTGGATTACATGGGCGGGCTGTACATCGAGACCGCGCGCCTGCTGTTGCAGCAATTCCCCGATGCGCAATTCCTGGTGCCGCTGGCGACGCGGCCAACCCTGGACCAGTTCGACCGACTGCTGTCCGAGCACAAGGCGTGGGACCTGCCGATCCGCAAGCTGATCGGCCACGCGCAGATGGCGATGATCGCCGCCGACGTGGTACTGGTCACCAGCGGCACCGCGACGCTGGAAGTGGCGCTGACCAAGCGCCCGATGGTGATCAGCTACAAGCTGTCGTGGCTGACCTACCAGCTGGTCAAGCGCAAGCTGAAGCTGCCCTATGTCGGGCTGCCCAATATCCTTGCCAAGCGCTTCGTGGTGCCGGAGCTGCTGCAGCACGAGGCGACGCCGGCCAAGCTGGCCGCGGCGGTGGCCAACCTATATCAGAATACCGAGGCGCGCGACGAGGTGGTCAGCACCTTCACCGAGCTGCACCGCTCGCTGCAGCAGGACTCGGCACGCCTGGCGGCGCAGGCCATCCTCAAGTTGGCCGCATGCTGATCTGCGGCGTGGACGAGGCCGGGCGCGGGCCGCTGATCGGTTCGGTGTTCACCGCCGCGGTGATCCTCGACCCGGCGCGGCCGATCGCCGGCCTCGCCGACTCCAAGAAGCTGAGCGAAGCCCGGCGCGAGGCGCTGGCGCTGGAAATCAAGGACAAGGCGCTGGCCTGGTGTATCGCCTTTGCCTCGGCCGCCGAGATCGATCAGCTGAACATCTTCCAGGCCACCATGCTGGCGATGGTGCGCGCCGTCGACGGCCTGGCGATCATGCCGGGCAAGGTGCTGATCGACGGCAACAAGATTCCGAAGACGCTGACGCTGCCGGCGGAAGCCATCGTCAAGGGCGACGCCAAGGTGCAGGAAATCTCCGCCGCCTCGATCCTGGCCAAGACCGCGCGCGATGCGGAGATGATCGCGCTCGACCGCCTGCATCCGCAGTACGGCTTTGCCCGCCACAAGGGCTATCCCACCGCGGAACACCTGACCGCACTGCAGCAGGCCGGGGTGCTGGCCGAGCACCGCCGCAGCTTCGCCCCGGTGCGCGAGGCGCTGGGGCTGGCACAGGGCAGCCTGTTTTAAGGTTGGCAGCATGCGCAAGACCAGTTTCCCTCCCGTCGTTGATGCCGACACCCGCCTGCTGATCCTCGGCTCGCTGCCGGGCGACGCTTCGCTGGCGGCGGCGCAGTACTACGCGCACCCGCGCAACCAGTTTTGGCGGTTGCTGTCGGCGATCGGCGCGGTGGAGCTGAGCGCGCTGGCCTACCCGCAGCGGCTGGCGGCGCTGCAGGCGCTGGGCGTCGGCTTGTGGGACGTGGTGGCCTCGGCGCAGCGCCGTGGCAGCCTCGACAGTGACATCCGCGAGGTGGCGTTCAACCCGTTGTCTGAGCTGCTGGCGACGCTGCCGGCGCTGCAGGCAGTGGCCTTCAACGGCAAGACCGCCGCCAAGGCGGCGCCGACCCTGGCTGCCAGCGGCCTCGACATCCTGCTGCTGCCGTCGTCCAGTCCGGCGCTGACCACGCCGTTCGAGAGAAAACTTGCCGAGTGGCAAGTGCTTGGCCGATATATCCTTCAATAAGCAGCCCGCTGCCGTGCGCGCGGCGGGTCGGGAGGAAGGCCATGAACCATTACTGCATCTGGTTTGTCAGTCCCGATGATGCCGCCACCCGCCGTGCCGAGGTGACGCTGGACGGCACCATCCACAGCCATCGCGTGCTGGAGGAGATCGAGGCGCGCATCGCGCGCGACTGCGGCCTCAGCACCATCCTTATCACCCACTGGCAGCGCTTCGAGGCGCCGCCGGCGACGCTGCCGCTGGGGCGCGCCGCCTGATCCGCCAAGCGGCGGATGTCCGCCTCGCCGCGTCTGTGAGAAGATGCGGCTTTCTCTTGCTCCGGTTTCCCATCATGCAAACAGTTGACCAAACCCGTGACTGGCTGCTTTCGCGTGCCCGTGTCGTCGATGCCATCGAGCAGGTTCCGCTGCTGGATGCCGCCGGCCGCGTGCTGGCGCGCGAGCTTGTCTCGACGCTGGACGTGCCACCCCATGACAACAGTGCGATGGACGGCTACGCCGTGCGCGCCGCCGATGCGGCCAACGTTTTGCCGGTCAGCCAGCGCATTCCGGCCGGTACGCTGCCGCAGGCACTGGCCGCCGCCAGCGCGGCGCGCATCTTTACCGGTGCGGTGATCCCGCCGCAGGCCGACGCGGTGGTGATGCAGGAACAGGCCGAGCTGCAGGCTGATGGCAGCGTGCGCTTCACCGCGCCGGTAACGGCCGGGCAGAACATCCGCCGTCGCGGTGAGGACATCGCCGTCGGCCAAGTGGTGCTGGCCTGCGGCCAACGTTTGCGCGATGCCGACCTCGGCGTCGCCGCCGCCATCGGCCAGCCGCAGCTGGCAGTATTTCGCCGCCTGAAGGTGGCGGTGTTCTTCACCGGCGACGAGTTGGTGGAGCCGGGTGAGGCGGCACCGGCCGGCAAGATCTACAACTCCAACCGCTACTGGCTGGTGCCGGCGCTGCGCCAGCTCGGCTGCGAGGTGATCGATCTGGGCATCATCGCCGACCAGCTGGATGCCACCCGCGCCGCGCTGCGCGATGCCGCCGCGCGTGCCGACGTGGTGATGACCTGCGGCGGGGTGTCGGTGGGGGAGGAGGACCACGTCAAGGCGGCGGTGGAGGCCGAGGGCGAGCTGCAGCTGTGGAAGATCGCGATCAAGCCGGGCAAGCCGCTGGCCAGCGGCCGCATCGGCGACGCCGACTTCATCGGCCTGCCCGGCAACCCGGTGTCCGGTTATGTCACCTTTGCGGTGCTGGTGCGCGATTTCCTGCGCGCGCGCATGGGCGAAACGGTACAAGGTTGGCCGCAACCGCGCCGGCTGCCGGCCGCCTTCGACTGGCTCAAGCCGGACCAGAAGCGCGAGGAATTCCTGCGCGTGCGCATCGTGACGCAGGACGGCGTCCAGCAGCTGCAGCGCTTCGCCAACCAGGGCTCCGGGGTGCTGACCTCCTGCGCCTGGGCCGACGGCCTGGTGCGCCTGCAGCCGGGGCAGAGCGTGCAGCCGGGCGACCTGCTGCCGGTATATCCGCTGTGACCACACTGCAATTCCTGCGCGACGGACAGCCGCTGGCCGAGGTCGACGCCTGTGCCGGCGACCTGCTGATCGACGTCGCGCGCTTTCACGAGGTGCCGCTGCACTGGCGCTGCGGGCAGGGCACCTGTGGCACCTGCGCGGTGCACATCGCGCACGCCGGTCAGCCGGCCACGGTCAAGGTTGGCCGCAAGGAGCGCAACGTGCTGCTGCGCGCCGGCTTGATCGACGCCGCACAGGCGGCGGCCGACACCTGGCCGGACACGCCGCAGACGGTGCGGCTGGCCTGTCATCTGCTGGTCACCGATGCGCCGTGGCAGATTACGTTGCCGCAAGATAGTTAAGCCGCTGCCGCCAAAGCCGCGTACAATGCGCGGCTGTTTTTTATGTTGACGATTCAAGAGGATACGGCGATGGCCAAGAAGAAAGACCACGATCTGGACGACGAAACCCTGGCACTGCTGGCCTGGTGCGAAGAAGTCGAAGGCTTCCTGGTCGCCGGTGGTGCTACCCTGGCGCAGGCGCAGGAACACATCGAAGAGCAGGCCGAGTGGTTTACCGACCAGTTCTACGACGGCCTGAGCCCGGAAGAAGCCGCCAAGGCCGCACTGGCATGATCGAACGTGTGGCCGTGATCGACTTCGAAACCACCGGCATCACGCCGGGGCGGGAGGGGCGGGCTACGGAAATTGGTATCGTGATGCTGGAGGGCGGCGCCATCGTCGACCGTTTCCAGAGCCTGATGAATGCCGGTGTGCGCGTGCCGCCGATGATCGAGCAGCTGACCGGCATCAGCAACGCCATGCTGCGCTCGGCGCCGACTGCGGCGAGCGTGATGCGCGATGCGGCCAACTTCGTCGGCCGTACCCCGCTGGTGGCGCACAATGCCAGCTTCGACCGCAAGTTCTGGGATTTCGAGCTGGCGCAATGCGGGCTGACGCGGACGCAGGAATTCGCCTGCACCCTGTTGCTGTCGCGCCGGCTGCTGCCGCAGGCGCCGGATCACAAGCTGGGCACGCTGACCCGCTGGGCCGGGCTGCCGGCCACCGGCCGCGCCCACCGCGCACTGGCCGATGCCGAGATGGCGGCCAACCTGCTGCTGCACCTTGGCCAGACTGTGGCGCGCAGCTGTCGCCAGCCGGTGAATCACGCCTTGCTGTGCAAGCTGCAGGCCGTCACCGCAGCCAAGGTGCCGCAGTTCCTGCAGCAGCACTGAAAGTCTGTTCACGACCTGCGACTTGATCTCAACGGGGCGATACGGCATTAAAAACGGCTTCGGCACGCTTGTTTATGTCTGGATAAACGCCGCTTCCTCGGCCATTTTCGTCTTGTCATGATCTAGCTCGCGGGATCGTGAACACGCTCTGAGTCCTTAATGCAGCACCGGCCGGAAGCGCCCGGCGATGTGCTGCGCCATGCCGTCGGCCAGCACCTGTTTTTCCAGGAATACATGGCCGCGGTGCTCGCTCTCCAGCAACATGCCTTCCTCCTCGTTACCGGTGCGCAGGATGACCTCGATCGCCGGATTCAGGGTGCGGGCAATCTGGATCATCTGCCGGGTCTTGAAGATGTCCGGCGCGGTCACTACCAGCATGCTGGCGCGGGCGACATGCGCCTGAATCAGCACCGCCGCCTCGGCGGCGTCGCCGCACACCGCCGGAATGTGGCTGGCGCGCAGCAATTCGATCAGCTCGCGGTTCTCGTCGGCCACCACGTAAGGGATTGCCAGCCGGTCGAGCTGGCTGGCGATGCGCTGCCCCACCTGACCGTAGCCCACCAGCACCACCTGACCCGTGAGCAGCGCCTGGTCGACCGACATCGGCAGCTCGGCCAGCGGGTCGTCGCGCCGTTCCAGCTTCTGAGCCAGCGGCGAGTGCTGGCGCAGCCAGTTCTGCAGCGGCGCAATGCAGCCAAACAGCGCAGCGTTGAGCGCGATCGAGATCAGCGCGCCGGCCAGGATCAGGCTTTGCCCGGCCGCCGACAGCAGGCCCAGGCTCATGCCGAGGCCGGCAAGGATGAAGGAAAACTCGCCGATCTGCGCTAGGCTGACGCCGACCGTCAGCGCGGTATTCAGCGGATAGCGGAACAGCAGCACCAGCGCGATGGCGGCAATGGTCTTGCCCAGCATGATGATGGCGACCACCGCCAGCACCTTCAGCGGTTCCTGCAGCAGGATCGCCGGGTCGAACAGCATGCCCACCGATACGAAGAACAGTACCGAGAAGGCATCGCGCAGCGGCAGCGACTCGTCGGCGGCGCGGTGACTGAACTCCGACTCGCGCATCATCATGCCGGCAAAGAACGCGCCCAGTGCAAACGACACGTCGAACAGCTTGGCCGAGCCCAGCGCCACGCACAACGCCGCGGCGATCACGCACAGCGTGAACAGCTCGCGTGAGCCGGTGCGGGCCACCAGCCACAGCAGCCGCGGAAACAGGCGGCGGCCGACGATCAGCATCAGCGCGATGAAGGCGGCGACCTTGGCCAGTGTGATCAGCAGTGTCATGCCCATGCCGTTGCCGGCGCCGTTCGCGGCCTCGCCGCCTAGCAGGCCGCTCAGCGGTGGCAGCAGCACCAGCACCAGCACCATGGCGAGGTCTTCCACGATCAGCCAGCCGACGGCGATACGGCCGTTGACGCTGTCCAGCACCCCCCGGTCCTCCAGTGCCCGTAGCAGCACCACGGTACTGGCCACCGACAGGCACAAGCCGAACACCAGTGCCTCGCCCGCCGGCCAGCCCCACCACAGCGCCGTCGCCGCGCCCAGTGCGGTGGCCACCGCGATCTGCACGACGGCACCCGGCACCGAAATGCGCTTCACCGCCATCAGGTCCGACAGCGAGAAGTGCAGGCCAACGCCGAACATCAGCAACATCACGCCGATCTCGGACAATTGACCGGCCAGCGCCACATCGGCGACAAAACCGGGCGTGGAAGGGCCGATCAGCACCCCTGCCAGCAAATAGCCGACCAGTGGCGGCATGGCCAGGCGCGTGGCGGCATAGCCGAACAGCATGGCCAGGCCCAGCCCGGCGGCGATAGTGGAGATCAGGGAGATATCGTGCGGCATCGCTTTCCTTTTATGAATCGAACAGTCAATGACAAGGATAGTTAACCCGGTGTAGTCCGGAAACGGGATGTTGGCCAGCATGGATGCAGCCATATTGGCTGGCCCGGTTTATCTGGGTTGACTACTGATTGACTATCTCAGGCTGACAAGTTCCTGAAATATCTTGAAATTACCGTGCTAATCATGAAAAACCGGATTTTTAGACGATTAATATCGGGATATGGCTAGTTTTTATAGTTTATGAATATGGAACGCAGGTGAGCCGAGGTGATAGGGGGCGCTACTGGATGAACCTTGCGATGGCGACTGTTCTAACTACCAAGGGAAAAGCCCGGCGATGGCAACTGGTTTGTGCCAAAACAAGCGCAAATTATGCGGTGGAGTAGGGCGATTGTCTGTGACAAAAGCAGCGCAAAACTGTGCCAAAAATAACGCGAAGTTACAACGACCTCAAAAAGCCCAAAAAAATAGCCCACACGAGGTGGGCTATTTTTGCTAAGTCGTTGATTTGACTTGATGTTGGTGGTGGAGGCGGCGGGAATCGAACCCGCGTCCGGAAATCCTACACAGAGAGTTCTACATACTTAGTCGTGTCATTTGGATTTAACCTCCACTACGCCGACGGACAGGCTGAGCTTTGGCGAGTTACCTTTTGGTTCGCATTGTGCCAAGTAACCCGACACAACACTAGCAGATGTAGAGTGACACTACAGGGTTTTGACGCCCCCGGCCCATCTGCGAACCGTTGTAGTGTCTAGCCGGCCGTTAGGCTGCTAGAGCGTAGTTTTCGTCGTTTGCGACTAAATAAATTCAGTGTTTTACGGGAAGTCTGAGATCCCGGTATGCCCTCTTCTGCTTCGCAACCCCCGTCGAAACCAGGTCGCCCCCACATCTGAAGAACTTCAGTATACCTGAAGGTATAGCCACGCGCCAGTAGTGGCTTGATTCAATTCGCGATTTCGGCGCAGTCGCGGCCGTTGTGCTTGGCTCGGTACAGCGCCTTGTCGGCTTTCTCGAACAGGCTGCGCACGGTGTCGCTGGCCTGCGGCACTTGTGACAGCACGCCGATGCTGCACGAGGCGCGGCCAACAGGGCTTTGCTGGTGGGGGATCTGCAGCAGCAGCAGTTGCTGGCGCAGGGTGGCGGCAATGTCCAGCGCCTGCTCGCGGCTGGCGCCGGGCAGCAGGATGGCGAACTCCTCGCCGCCGATGCGCGCGGCGAGGTCATGGCTGTTGCGGACGGCTTTTTCGACGACAGTGGCGATCTTTTTCAGCACGTCGTCACCGGCGGCGTGGCCGTAGTGGTCGTTGTAGCGCTTGAAGTAGTCAACATCGATGATGAGCAGGGCCAGCGGTTTGCGCGTCAGTTGCGCCTGTTGCAGGGTGAAGATGAAGCGGTCGTCAAAGTGGTGACGGTTGGCGAGGCCGGTCAGCTTGTCGGTGAGGGCGAGGCGCTTGAAGTGGCTCTGCTGCAGGAAGTAGTCGGTCACCGTGGCCAGCATGAGTAGCGTGATCAGCGAGGCCAGCGGCAGATACAGTTGCTGCACTTGCAGCAGCAATACGCCGCCTGCCAGCAGGATGGCACTATAGATGGCGACCGCATGGATGCTTTTTTCGCGGTAGCGCCGGCGCAGCAGGCATTGCCACAGCAGTGTCAGCCCGAGCAGCAGCGGCGGCAGGTAGGCGGCGTCCAGCGGCCTGACCAGGTTCTGGCTTTGCAGCGCCTGGGTGGTGGCGGCGTTGATGACGACCCCGCTGCTTGCCGGCCAGTCGGCCTGCATCGGTGTCAGGTGGCTGTCGCCGAGGCCGGAGGCGGTGGCGCCGATGAGCACGGTCTTGCCGGCCAGCGCCTCGATGGGGCCGTTGTGGTTGAGGATATCGACAAAGGAGAGGCTGGGAAAGCCGAGCTCGCCGTCCAGATGCGGCAACAGTCGTTCGTCGTGGCGCTGCCAGCGATTGTTGAGCACCGGAGTGTCCAGTGCCATGACCGGTGGCGGCAGGCCGGCCAGCAGGGCGGTAAATGCCGGCCAGCGTGGCTGGCCCAGGCCGCTGGCGAGATAGGTGCGGCGGATTAGACCGTCCTGGTCCAGTGGGTAATCCATCATGCCGATGCCCTTGGCGGCATCGGCAAACATCCGCAGCGGCAGGGTCTCCACCAGCTGGTTGTTGCTGACCTCGGGGACGGCGGGCAGGAACACCTTGCCGTTGCGGCGCAGGGCGTCGACCAGGGCTTGGTCGGATTCGGGGTTGGCCGATGGTTCGGCCAGTACCAGGTCCAGGCCGACGGCCCGGGCATTGTCCAGTTTGTCGATGGCGCCGGCCAGCAGTTCGCGCGGCCATGGCCAGCGCCCCAGTTCGGCCAGGCTTTTCTCGTCGATGGCCACGATGACGATATCGTCGCTGGCCGCTTGCGCCAGCAGCTGCCCGAGCCGGTCCTGGAACCAGAGATCGAGGCGGTTGGGTAGCAGGCTGACCAGTAGCACCAGTGCCGGGAGGATGAAGGCAGGCAGGCGCTTGGGAGTGTGGGGGCGCATGCTGTTCAGTCTAGCAGCAGGATGTCATCCGGCTCTTGTGCCAGATAGCCATCGGGGGTGGTGACGCGATAGCTGACCCGGTAGCGGCCGGGGAACAGGCGCTCAGCCAGCTGCCAGCGCGGGGTATCTCCATCCAGTTGCAGCGGCGCCTGCGGCTGGTCGAGCTGGGTCAGCCGCAGCTGGTAGCGGGTGTTGGCCAGCGGGTAAGGGCGGGCGCTGAGCGTGGTGCCGCGGTAATGGCTGGCCCGCCACCAGCCGGTGTCGGCCTGCAGGCGGTAGGTCTGGCTGTAGGGACCGGCCTGCTGCTTGGCGTCCAGGCGGGCGATCTGCCAGAACCAGTGGCCGCCGTCCGGCAGGGTGAGGCGATTGTCCTGTCGCGAGAAGTCATGCAGCAGCGGCTGGTTGAACGCCGCATCCCGCGCCAGCCGCAGCCGGTAACGGCTGCCGGCATCGCCGCTGACCACAAAACGCACGTCAAGGCTGCGCAGGCGGGCGTCGGGGGCCGGGCTGACGACCAGCGGCGGGGTCGGAAAGGCGTGGACGCGGAAGTTCTGGCTGGCAACGCGGCCTTGCAGGCCATTGTCCAGCTCGCTGCGTGCCAGCAGCCGGTACTCGCCGTTGTCCAGCGCCGGATAGCTGTGATTGGTGGTGGCCGTGGTGTCGCCGACGATGCGGCGTTCCGGGGCGGTGCGCAGCAATTGCACGGGGTAGCGGCTGATGCCGGTCACCGGCGGCCACTGCAGGATGGCTGGTGAAAACGCCTGCGTGCCGTCCAGCTGGCCCAGTGCTGGCGGTGGCGGCAGCGCCGTGCTCTTGCCCGGCACCTCGCCGCGACGGGTGACGCTGCCGAAACCGCCGCCGATCTGTTCGCTGTAGCCGGCGGCGCTGACCTCCACCTGGCCCTCGCTCACTTCGGTGGCGGAGCGGCTGTCGTCGTCGACATTGACGCGGAAGATGGTGCCGCGCACCGCGGTAATCGCGCTGGGGGTCTGGATGGTGTGGCGGTTGGGCATCAGCGGGTTCTTGCTGACATGGTTGTCGACGCTGCCGCGCTCGATATTCAGCCACGTGGCGTTGGCGCCGGTGCTCGGGTAGTGCACTGCCTGCTGGATGGTGAAGCGGGCGTTGGCGCCGATGCTGACCAGGCTGCCGTCTTCCAGCAGCAGCTTCAGCAGACTGTTGGGGCCGGTGCTGATGATGTGGCCGGCCTGCAGCGGATAGCTGTTGCCGTTGACCAGCGCCGTTTGCTGCTTGCCGTTGCCGAGGCTGGCGCTGCCGATCAGGTCGGTCACCGTGGCCTTGCCGGTGTGTTGCCGCATCCACTGTGTCGGGATGCGCACCACGCTGCCGGGCGTCAGGACATAAGGATCGCGGATGGCGTTTTTCTGCTGCAGCGTCGGGACGTGGGCAATCGAGCGGAGGTGCTGGCGGGCGATGCTCCACAGCGTGTCGCCACGCTGCACGGTATAGCGCCATTCGTCGGTGTCGGCAGCCTGGGCCAGATGGGGGAGGCACAGCAAAAGTGGCAGCAGGGTCGGTAGAGAACGCATGGGTGTGATCGGCAGGCTGTTTTTATCAACTTGGCATTATAAGTGCTTGAAGCGCGCCGTGGTGGATATCGCGGTGTGCAGTGCTGCTTGCTGGCCAAGGGGGAGAGCTGCCGTGCGGTATTGCGGCCGGGTGATGCGTAGCTAAGCTATTGACGGCATTGTGATAATTGATTTCCCTTGGTACGCCGGCTGGCCTAGCGTTAAAACAGGGTTGTTGATTGCAGGGAGTGTGTCATGGATACCGTGTTGGAGTGCAGCGTCTGTCTCGACAGCCTGCCGCCCGATAGTGGCGAGTGCGAGGTGACCGACTATGTGGCGCATTACTGCGGCCTGAGCTGCTATGTGCGCTGGCACCAGCATGAAGTGCCGGGCGCGCCGCCGCCGGTGGTGGAATTGCCTGGCTGAGGTATTCGGAGGTGGCAAAAGGTTGGCCGCAATGCCGTGATGGCATGGCGGCCTTGTCGTGTCAGGGCAGGTGGGACAGCAGCGCTAGTGGCTGGTCGATGGTGATGTCGGCCTGCCAGCTGTCGGTATCGTCGCTGTCGGCGATATAGCCCCAGTTGACCAGCACCGTTTTCATGCCGACCGCGTGACCGGCCTGGATGTCACGCTCGGCGTCGCCGACATACAGGCAGTGCTCCGGCGCGATGTCGATCTGCTGCGCCGCGTGCAGCATCGGCGCCGGATCCGGCTTGGCGATGCCGACGGTGTCGCCGCTGACCACCACCGCCGGTGGCACCGCAAACGGCAGCGCCGGCACCAGTCGGTCGGTAAAGCGCATCGGCTTGTTGGTGACGATGCCCCACTTCAGGCCGCGGGCGTCGATCTCGCGCAGCAGCGCGTTGATATCGTCAAACAGCACTGTTTCGTCGGCAAAACTGTGTTCGTACAGGTCCAGGAAGCGCAGCCGGTATTCCTCGAAGCGCGGGTGGCTCTTGTCGATGCCGAAGCCCAGGCTGACCAGGCCGCGGGCGCCGTGGCTGGCGATCGGGCGCACCGCTTCGTACGGTTGCGGCGGCAGGCCTTCTTCGGCCAGCAGGCGGTTGAGGGCGGCGCCCAGGTCGCGGGCGGTGTCGGCCAGGGTGCCGTCAAGGTCAAACAGTACGGCCTTGATCATGATTGCTGCAGTCTCCAGTAATGGCTTGCGGCCAACCTTGGGACAAGGTTGGCCGCAAGCGGGCGGGGCGGTTCAGCGGACGGTCTTGCCGAGGAACAGCTTGTACGCCGGGTTGTTGGTTTCTTCCACGCACGGGTAGCCGAGGCTGTCGAGGAATTGCTGGAATGCGGCATTGTCCTCGCTTGGCACCTGGATGCCGACCAGCACGCGGGCGTAGTCGGCGCCGTGATTGCGGTAGTGGAACAGGCTGATGTTCCAGTTGGTGTGCATCGCCTCCAGGAAGCGCATCAGCGCGCCCGGACGCTCCGGGAACTCGAAGCGGAATACGCGCTCGTCTTTCAGTTGCGGCGCGTGGCCGCCGACCAGGTGGCGGATGTGCAGCTTGGCCAGCTCGTTGTCGGTCAGGTCGAGGCCGTCCAGCTCGTTGGCTTGCAGGTCGGTCACGATGCGGGCCACGTCTTCCTTGCCGCTGATCTGCACCCCGACAAACACGTGGGCGATGCTTGGATCGGCAAAGCGGTAGTTGAACTCGGTGATGTTGCGGTTGCCGACTACGCTGCAGAACTTCTTGAAGCTGCCCGGCTTCTCCGGGATGGTGACCGCGATCACCGCCTCGCGCCGCTCGCCCAGCTCGGAGCGCTCCGACACGTGGCGCAGGCGGTCGAAGTTCATGTTGGCGCCGCAGTTGATGGCGACAAAGGTCTTGCCGCTGCAGCCTTCGCGCTCGATATAGGTCTTGACCGCCGCCACCGCCAGCGCGCCGGCCGGCTCGGTGATGGAGCGGGTGTCCTCGAAGATGTCCTTGATCGCGGCGCAGATGGCGTCGGTATCGACCAGCATGATCTCGTCCAGCAGCTCGCGGCAGATGCGGAAGGTTTCCTCGCCCACCAGCTTCACCGCCACGCCGTCGGCGAACAGACCGACATCCTTCAGCTCGACGCGGTGGCCGGCCTCGATCGACTGCTTCATGGCGTCGGAATCGACCGGCTGCACGCCGATGATTTTGATTTCCGGCTTCAGTCGCTTGATGTAGCTGGCGACGCCGGCGGCCAGACCGCCACCGCCGATGGCGACGAACACCGCGTCGATCGGGCCGGGGTGCTGGCGCAGGATTTCCATGCCGATGGTGCCCTGGCCGGCGATCACGTCCGGATCGTCGAACGGCGGGATGTAGGTCATGCCGTTTTCGGCCACCAGTTTCATGGTGTGCTGGTAGGCGTCGCTGAACGATTCGCCGGCCAGTACCACCTTGCCGCCGCGGCGGGTGACGCCGTCGATCTTGACCTGCGGGGTGGTGACCGGCATCACGATGGTGGCTTCACAGCCGATGCGCTGCGCCGACAGTGCCACGCCCTGCGCGTGGTTGCCGGCGCTGGCGGTAATCACGCCGCGGGCCAGCTGTTCCGGTGTCAGCTTGGACATCTTGTTGTAGGCGCCGCGCAGCTTGAACGAGAACACCGGCTGCAAGTCTTCGCGCTTGAGCAGAATGGTGTTGCCGGTGCGGCGGCTGAGGTTGGCCGCCACGTCCAGCGGGCTCTCGATGGCCACGTCGTAGACGTTGGAAGTAAGAATGCGTTCTAGATAGTCCTTGGGATGCGGCATGGTGATCGGTGTCCGGATGATGTCTTTTTTTGTGAATCACCAGATTAACAGGAACCAAGTGCCAGCGAAAAGCGCCGTAAGGCAAAGATTGCTGCATTGCGGCGGCGGTCGGCGCGGCGCGCGGGCTTGTTTTGTAAAGAAAAACCTGCGTTGTGGCGCGAATGAAGCGCGGGCTTGGGTGTATAATCCCCGCCTGCTTTGCCTTGAACCCACCCTAATCGTGTTTTGCCTCTGATGAAAAAGATTACCTCTGCACTGCTTGTAGCCGCCCTGTCTCTCTCTACGCTGGCCCAGGCCAGTACCGCTTTCGTGCCGCCGGTGCCGGAAATCGCGGGCAAGGCGTATTTCCTGATGGACTATCAGAGTGGCCAGATCATCGCGGCCCGCGATCCGGACATGCGTGTCGAACCCGCCTCGCTGACCAAGCTGATGACGGCCTATCTCACCTTCAAGGCGCTGAAGGAAAAACGCCTGACGCTGGAACAGACGCTGACCGTGTCGCAGGTGGGCTGGAAGCAGGAAGGCTCGCGCATGTTCCTCGACCCGAAAGTGCCGGTCACGGTCGACAACCTGATCAAGGGCATGATCGTGCAGTCCGGCAACGACGCCTGCGTGACACTGGCCGAAGCCATTGCCGGCAGCGAACAGGTGTTCGCGCAGATGATGACGGCCGAAGCCAAGCGTCTTGGCATGAAGGCCAGCAACTTCAAGAATTCCACCGGCCTGCCGGACCCTGAGCACTTTACCTCGGTGCGCGATCTGGCGACGCTGTCGGCGGCGATCATCCATGATTTTCCGCAGTACTACCCGACCTATTCGATCAAGTCGTTTACCTATAACAACATCACCCAGCCTAACCGCAACCTGCTGCTGTACCGCGACCCGAACGTGGACGGCATGAAGACCGGTCACACCGAGGGCGCCGGCTACAACCTGATTGCCTCCAGCCGCCGCGACGGTCGCCGCGTGCTGTCGGTGGTGGTCGGCACCGCCAGCCCGGAAGCGCGCGCGGTGGAAAGCTCGAAATTGCTCAACTACGGCTTGCAGTTTTTCGAAACGCCCAAATTGTATACTGCCGGACAAACCGTCTCGACGCTGCCGGTCTACAAGGGTGCCGCCTCCGAGCTGGCCATCGGCTTTGACCGCGACGTGCACATCACCGTCAGCAAGGGGGCAAGCAGCCGCCTGAAGGCGGAAATGAAGACACTGCAGCCGGTGATCGCGCCGATCAAGCTGGGCCAGGAGGTCGGCAAGCTGACCGTGTCGCTGGACGGCAAGGTACTGCTGGAGCGCCCGGTACAGGCCTTGAAGGCGGTGGAAGAGGGTGGCTTCTTCAGCCGCCTGTGGGACAGCATCAAGTTGTGGCTGGGCTGGTAAGCCGCCACGCAAGGTTGACCGCAGCTGACTGCGGCCAACCTTGAACATCAGGAATATTCGAGTACAGAGCAATGAGTGAAGAGCAGAAAGAGTTGATGGAGTTTCCGTGCCGCTTCCCGATCAAGGTGATGGGCGAGCAGCATCCGGACTTCCACCCCACCATTTTCGAAGTGGTGCGCCTACACGCGCCGGATCTGGACATCACCGACATCGTGGCACGTGACAGCTCCAGCGGCCGGTACGTGTCGCTGACCATCACCGTGACCGCGATCTCGCGCGAGCAGCTTGACGACATCTACCGCGCACTGTCCAGCCATTCCCTTGTCAAGTTTGCGCTGTAAGTCATGAGCCGCCTCGTCAAACAGCTGGGTCTGGTCGACTACACGCCGACCTGGCAGGCCATGCAGGCCTTCACCGACAGCCGCACGCCAGCAACGCCGGACGAGCTGTGGTGTGTCGAGCACCCGCCGGTGTACACCCTGGGTCTGGCCGGCAAGCCGGAGCACCTGATCATGCCCAGCAGCATCGAGGTAGTGAAGTGCGATCGCGGCGGCCAGGTTACCTATCACGGCCCCGGGCAGCTGGTGGTCTACCTGCTGATCGATTTCAAGCGCATGGGCATCGGCGTGCGCGAGCTGGTGCGCCGCATCGAGCAGGCGATCATCGACATGCTGGGCGAGCTGGGCATTGCCGCTTACGGCGATGTCAACGCCCCCGGCGTCTATGTCGGCGGCGAGAAGATCGCGTCGCTGGGCCTGCGCATCAAGAACGGTGCCGTCTACCACGGGCTGAGCCTGAACGTGGACATGGACCTGACGCCGTTCCTGTGGATCAACCCTTGCGGCTATGCCGGCCTCAAGGTCACGCAAATCAAAGAACAAGGCGTTGCGCTGACCGTTGCGCAAGCCGCCGAACGGCTGCTGCCGCAGCTGGAGCGACACCTGACGGTGATGAAGGAGACAGCATGAAACTGGAAAACCAGGTTGGCGTAAAACACAAAGGCGCTGACAAGACGGCACGCATTCCGATCAAGATCGTGCCGCTCGACGAAAAGCTCAAAAAGCCGGAGTGGATTCGCGCCAAGCTGCCCAATGGCCAGCGTTTCAACGAGATCAAGCAGATCCTGCGCGAGCAGAAGCTGCATACCGTCTGTGAAGAGGCGACCTGCCCGAACATCGGCGAATGCTTCAGCAAGGGCACCGCCACCTTCATGATTATGGGCGACATCTGTACCCGTCGCTGCCCGTTCTGTGACGTCGGCCACGGCCGCCCGAACCCGCTGGACGCGCAGGAACCGATCCACCTCGCCGAAACCGTGGCCGCGCTCAAGCTGCGCTACGTGGTGGTGACCTCGGTCGACCGCGACGACCTGCGCGACGGTGGTGCCCAGCACTTTGCCGACTGCATCAGCGAGGTGCGCAAGCAGTCGCCGGGCACCCAGATTGAGGTGCTGGTGCCGGACTTCCGCGGCCGTCTCGATATCGCGCTGGACATCCTCAGCGCCACGCCGCCGGACGTGATGAACCACAACCTGGAAACCGCGCCGCGGCTGTACAAACAGGCCCGTCCCGGCTCCGACTACCAGCACTCGCTGACGCTGCTGAAAGAGTACAAGGCGCGCAATCCGGAAGTGCGCACCAAGTCCGGCATCATGGTCGGCCTCGGTGAGACCGATGAAGAAGTGTACGAAGTGATGGCCGACATGCGCGCCCACGATATCGACATGATCACCATCGGCCAGTACCTGCAGCCGACTGACGGTCACCTGCCGGTATTGCGCTACGTGCATCCGGACGTGTTCAAGCAGTACGAGACCCGTGCCTACGAAATGGGCTTCAAGCACGCCGCCGTCGGTGCCATGGTGCGTTCCAGCTATCACGCTGACGTGCAGGCGCACGAGGCCGGCGTGTAAGGTTGGCCGCAACACTCCAACAACGGCGCCAGTGGGCGCCGTTGTTGTTTTCGATTCTGCAATACAAGGACACCATCGCATGAACCATGACGCCCAGCCCGCTGCCATCAGTAACGAACAATGGCGTCACGCCAAGGCCCTGCAACAGCAGCTGGATGCGCTGCTGGGCGAGGTGCTCGGCGCGGCCAAGCTGTGCCACAAGCTTGGCAGTGTCGAGGAAAGCGTGCAGCAAGTACCGGCGCTGGGGCGGGTGGCACTGGCCAGCAGCCTGCCGCTGATCGTGCGCAACAAGAAAAGGAAGGAATTCATCGGCGGCTGGCTCAATTACCAGATCAGCCTTGCCGGTGACGGCGTGCCGCTGCAACAGGATGGCACGCCGGTGGGCGCGGTGCTGCACGTGGCGCACTGGGCCTGCGAATTTGCCTTTGAGTACGATGCCTTTGTCGGCTTCCCTGCCAGCGCGTGGCAGCCGTGGGAAAACCGCGGCAACCGCCTGCTGTGGTGGGAAGAGAGCGAATCCCACTTCGGTGCGGAGTGGACCTATACGCTGCAGCTGGCGGCGCTGAAGGATGGCGAGGCGTTGCTGGCGGCGGTGGTGCGCCCGGCACTAGCGCTGTTGCAGGGTAAGCCGCTTGACGAGGCGCTGCCGGCCGATGTGCCGGGCTTGCTGCGCTATCATGACGTGGGGGTGGAGGGCGGTTGCGACCTGCGCGTCAGCGTCGGCTGATGCGGCCAACCCTGGGCTGACGAACCGGCTAGCCCAGCGCGACCGGTTCCTGCTGCAGGCAGCAGTCGAGGGCCAGCTGCATGTAGTGGTAGCTGTTGCCGATGGCGGCTTGCAGTGCCCGCCGCGTGCCGGCGTCGGCGTCGCGCCCGGCTAGGGTGCAGACGATGTCCAGTGCTTCCCACGGGTGATCGTCGTCGTAGCGGGCGTGCACCTTCAGCCAGCGCATTGCGCTTCGGCGCTGCGTCGCGGGCAGCGAGGCTTCATAGATGCCCGGCGCGCAGACCAGTTGCGTCCACTCGCCGGTGGCCCCTTCGATGGCGTAGTTGGTGGCAGCCAGTGCCAGCAGCAGCGAGTGGTGGCGGCTGTTGTGCCGGCACCAGTGGTCTAGCTGCTGCAATGGCTCCGGCACCCGCTGCGCCTGCAGCTCGGTGACCGGGATGCCGCAGGCGGCGGCCCACGCCAGCCAGTAGTCGGCGTGGTTCTGTTCGACGCGGATGTTGCGCACCAGAAAACGCCGCGCCATGTCTTCGCCGCGCTGGCGACCGTAGCGGGTCTTGAGCAGGTTTTGCGCCATGTACAGCGGAAACTGCTCGACCACCGGCCACACCCCGATCAGGAACAGCCGCAGCGCGTCATGGCCGAGCTCGGCATCGCGCAGTCGCTGGTAGAACTCGTGCCGCACCACGCGCTGCCTGGCGGCGGCGCAGTCGGCAAGCAGTTGCTGCGCCCACTCCGGATAGCTGTGCGGGCTGCGCAGTGCGCCGCTGCGCACGAACTCGCGGTTCACGGCGTCGCCCCCTGGCTGCTGTTGGCCGGTTGCGGCGGCACGGCGGCCTGCGCGGTGGTGACCACAACCCCGGCCGGTGCCGCGCAGACGCGGCGGAAGTCGTGCTGCAGCTCGCAGTCGCAGTTGAACGGCTGCGGTTTGGCCACGGCGTAACCCTGCGCGTAGTCGACGCCGATGTCGGCCAGCGCCTGCAGGATCGCCGGCGTTTCCACGAATTCGGCAATGGTGCGCTTGCCCATCACGTGGCCGATGTGGTTGATGACCTCGACCATGGCGCGGTCGATCGGATCGTCGAGCATGTCCTTGACGAAGCCGCCGTCGATTTTCAGGTAGTCCACCGGCAGGTGCTTCAGGTAGGTGAACGAGGACATGCCGGCGCCGAAGTCGTCCAGCGAGAAGCGGCAGCCGAGGGTCTGCAGCTCGGTGATGAAGTGGATGGCGCTGGCGAGGTTGGCGATGGCGCTGGTCTCGGTGATCTCGAAGCAGATCATGTGCGGCGGGATCGCATGCAGGCGGAACTGCTCGCGCAGGAAGTCCAGAAATGCCTGGTCGCCGATGGTGGTGCCGGACAGGTTGATGGCGCAGGTGCCGATCGGCGTCGCCTTGTGGCAGCGCAGCCGCGCGGCGAGGATGGTGAACGCGTTCTGCACCACCCAGCGGTCGATCAGCGGCATCAGCCCGTAGCGCTCTGCCGCCGGGATGAAACTGATCGGCGGCACCAGGCGGCCAACCTCGTCGTGCAGGCGCAGCAGCAGCTCGACATGGCTGCCGCCGTCGCTGTCGCTGCCCAGAGGTGCGATCTCCTGTGCGTACAGGCACAGCCGCTGCTCTTCCAGCGCCAGGTGGATGCGTTGTACCCAGGCCATTTCGCCAAAGCGCAGCGACAGTTCCGAGTCGTCCGGGTGGTAGAGCTGCACTCGGTTGCGCCCCTTCTCCTTGGCCATGTAACAGGCGACGTCGGCGGCGCGCAGCGCCTCGGCCAGCGTGGTCAGCGCGCCGGAAATGTGCACCAGGCCGATGCTGACACTGACGTTGAACGGCCGGCCGCCCCACACGAAGTGCAGGTCCTGTACCGTCTGGCGCAGGCTTTCGGCAATCTGCAGCGCGGCATCGACCGGGCAGTGCTCCAGCAGGATACCGAACTCGTCGCCGCCGAGGCGGGCGAGGGTGTCGCTGTCACGCAGCCGCTGCTGCAACAGCAGGCAGATCTGGCGCAGCAGCTCGTCGCCGGCGGCGTGGCCGCAGGTGTCGTTGACCACCTTGAACTGGTCAAGGTCGAGGAACATCAGCGCGTGCTGCTGGTGGCCTTCGTGCTGGCGGTCGAGATTGGCCAGCGCCTGCTCCAGCCGGTATTCGAACTCGCGGCGGTTGGCCAGCCCGGTCAGTGCATCGTGCGAGGCCTGCCACGACAGGCTGGCGATGTACTGCCGCTCCCGCGTCATGTCGTGCAGCACCAGCACCGCCCCGCTGATCTGGCCGTCGCTGTGGATCGGTGCCGCGACCAGCGCCACCGATACCGCGCTGCCGTCCAGGCGCACCATCAGCTGGGAGTGGCTGCTGCTGCCGTGGCTGTGGCCGCCGGCCAGGATCTGCTCGACCAGCGCCAGCGCTTCCTGCTGGGAGTCCTCGTCGATGATGCGGAACAGCGAGCCGAGCGGCAGCCCCTGCGCCTGTGCCACCGTCCATGCCGTCAGCTGCTCCGCCGCCGGGTTCATGTAGGCGGTCAGGCCATCGGCGTCGGTGGTGATCACCGCGTCGCCGATGGAGGCGAGGGTGACCTGTGCGCGTTCCTTTTCTGCCTGCAGCGCGCTTTCGAAGGACTTACGCTGATCCAGCAGCTTGTGGGTACGGAACAGTGCCAGCAGGATCAGCAGCGCGGCGCTGGCCAGGTTGGCGGCCAGCAATAGCCGCTGGATGACGCGCGAGCCTTCGCCGAGGGTGTCGGAAAAGGCTTTCTCCATCGGGGTGAGGCGGGCGTTGATGGCGTAGATTTCCGCCTTCCACTCGGCGATGTCGCGCTGGCTGGCCAGGCCGCCGCTGATCTGGAAGTGCATTTGCTCGGCCAGCCCGGTCAGCGCCTGCAGGTTGCGATCGCCGAATTCCCAGTGTGCAATCGCCTGTTGCAGGTAGCTGAACTGGCGGAAGTTCTGGTACAGCCAGATCAGGCCGGTAATGTCCTGCGGGTGGTTGCCGCCCTGCAGGAAGCCGGCGCGGGCCAGCGCCAGGTCCGGCACCGGCTGTTCCAGCGCCATGCGCGCGGTGTGGTCGCCGAGCGGGATGGCGATGGCGGCCTGGTACTGGTGGAAGTGGCGTTCGTCGTGACTGTCGGCGTACAGGTTGAGGTAGTAGATGGCATCTTTTTGCCCTTTGGACCACAGGCTCTCGCCGCTGACGTAGGCGCGTACCGCGGACTGGATTTCCAGGCTGACGCCGCCCAGTGCCGCCAGCAGCAGGGCAACGGCAATGAACGGCCAGACCAGGCCAGGCAGCTGCGTGGTATTGCGATTGCGGTGTTGTGTCATGCCCTTGCTCACCCCGGCAAATGGCGGACGGCGTTGTCGCTGCCCGCGGTGGTTCAGGTCAGGCCTTGTCGTGCGGTGTTGTCCCGGGTGCTGCGGTGGCCGGTGGCGGCGGTGCCGGCGCGGCAATTATTGTTTTGCTGATGTCATTCCGGATAATAGATAGCCTTGCCTACGCTGAATAGCTAATTTTCCCGATTTGGTGGCAGAAATGAAAACAGCCATGCAAAGGCATGGCTGTCGGTAGCAAGCTGCGGCCAACGTTGGCCGCAAGGTTTATTGCCAGCAGAGCAGGGTGTGGTGTTTCTTGCCGCGCTTGAGCAGGCTGTATTGGCCGAACAGGCGCTCGCTGTCGCCGATCTGGTGCTCAAGGCTGTCGATCTTGTTGCCGTTGACGCTGACGGCGCCGCTCTGGATGAAGGTGCGCGCTTCCGATTTCGACTTGGCCAGGCCGCCGGAGACCAGTGCGTCGATCAGGCCGCTGCTGTCACGTGGCAGTTGCAGGCTGGGCATGCCGTCTTGTGCCAGCTGCGCGAAGTCGGACGCGGTCAGCTCGTGCAGGCTGCCGGAGAACAGGCTGGCGCTGATGCGCTGTGCGGCGGCCACGGCATCCTGGCCGTGTACCAGCGCGGTGACCTGTTCCGCCAGGATGCGCTGCGCTTGCGGCTTGCTGCCGCTGTTCTTGTCCTGCTCTTCGATGGCGGCGATCTCGGCCACCGACAGGAAGCTGAAGTAGCGCAGGAACTTGTACACGTCGGCGTCGGCGGTATTGAGCCAGAACTGGTAGAACGCGTACGGCGAGGTCTTGCTGGCGTCCAGCCAGATCGCGCCGCCTTCGGTCTTGCCGAACTTGGTGCCGTCGGCCTTGGTCACCAGCGGCAGGGTCAGGCCAAACACGTGTTGCTGGTTGATGCGGCGGGTGAGGTCGGTGCCGGCGGTGATGTTGCCCCACTGGTCGGAGCCGCCGATCTGCAGCTTGCAGCCGTGACGGCGGTTCAGCTCGGTGAAGTCGTAGCCCTGCAGCAGGCTGTAGCTGAACTCGGTGTAGCTGATGCCCTGGTCTTCGCGGCTGATGCGCTGCTGCACCGATTCCTTCTTGATCATCTGGTTGACCGAGAAGTGCTTGCCGATGTCGCGCAGGAACTCCAGCGCGCCCATGCCGCCAAACCAGTCGTAGTTGTTGGCCATGATGGCGGCGTTGTCGCCTTCAAAGCTCAGGAACGGCGACACTTGGCCGCGGATCTTGTCGACCCAGCCGGCGATCACGTCCGGGGTGTTCAGCTTGCGCTCGGTGGCCTTGAAGCTGGGGTCGCCGATCATGCCGGTGGCGCCGCCAACGAGGGCGATCGGGCGGTGGCCGGCCTGCTGGAAGCGGCGCAGTACCAGCACCGGTACCAGGTGGCCGAGGTGGAGGCTGTCGGCGGTCGGGTCGAAGCCGCAATACAAGGTCACACTTTCCTTAGCCAGCAGTTCGTCGAGTGCCGCCGCGTCGGTTTGTTGGGCGATCAGGCCGCGAGCTTGCAGTTCCTGGATAAGGCTGGATTGGTGCATGTATTTCTTCTCCACATGAGCAGGACGCGGGCCGTGGGCCGCGCGCGAACGATTGCGCCTGTTGGCGTTGCAACAAAAGATGGCGATTTTAACCGAAAATGACGCTTCGTAACGCGCGCTCTGGCGGCGGCCCGGCTTTGGGTGAACAATGCCGGGCTTGGCCGCCAGCCGCGCAAACAGGAAAGGATGCAGCAAACATGAGCAGGATGATCAAGGTGTGGGATGTGCCGACGCGGCTGTTTCACTGGACGATGTTGCCGGTTTTTGCCGGGCTGTGGTTTACCGGCGAGCAGGGTGGCGACTGGATGGAGTGGCATCTGCGCCTTGGCATGCTGATGCTGGTGTTGCTGCTGTTCCGTGTGCTGTGGGGGCTGTGCGGCAGCCAGACGGCGCGTTTCAGCAATTTTCTCGCCGGGCCGGCGCGTATCCGCGCCTATCTGGCCGGGCAGCTGCCGGTGACGGCGCAACCGGGACACAACCCGCTGGGCGGCTGGATGGTGCTGGCGTTACTGCTGGCGCTGTTGCTGCAGGCCGGGCTGGGGTTGTTTGCCGCCGACGTCAACAGCTACCTGTACGACGGCCCGCTGAAGGTGCTGATCGACGGCGAGCTGGCCGAACAGGTCACCGGCTGGCACAAGTCGTCGTTTGACGTGTTGCTGCTGCTGGCTGCGGTGCATGTGCTGGCGGTGCTGTTCTACAAGGTTGGCCGCAACACCGACCTGGTGCGCCCGATGCTTAGCGGGATGAAAGCGTTGCCGGCCGATGCCGTACCCTTGCGCTTTGCGCCGCTGTGGCTGGCCTTGGTGCTGCTGCTGTTGGTGGCACTGCTGGTGTTTGGCGGCGTGCCGTGGCTGGCGGCCAGTATGGCGGCCTGAACCGCCAACGGCCATGAAAAAACCGCCAGCCGATAAGGGCTGGCGGTTTTTGCTGGAGTGCTCGCCGCTTAGCGCATCGGGCCGCGGAAAATGTCGTGACAGGCCTTGCAGCTGGCGGCCACGGCGCCATAGTCGCGGCGGATGGCGGCGAGGTCGTCACTGCGCGCGGTTTTCTGCAGCTGGTCAACCGCAAGCAGGAATTTGTCCTGTTCCGCCTTCCATTTTGCCGGTTCGCTCCAGATCGCCGGCTTGGCGCGGCTGACGTCGTCGATGGTGCCCGGCTTGAACTGGCTGAACGGTGCCGCGGCGACCGCTTTCAGTGCGTCGGCGTGCTTGATGAACACATCTTTGCGATAGCCGCTGCCGCGCAGCATCACCCCCATCGGCTCGAAGCTGCGCAGTACCTGTTTGAAGGCTTTCTGGCGGTCTTCACCGGGGCCGGCCTGGCTGGTGGTGGCAAGGAGGGCGAGGGTGGCAAGCAGGAGAATTTTTTTCATGATCTTGAGGCGGGTGAAAAGAGTGGCCATTGGGCGCCGGGCACCCAAAAAAGTTCAGCCCCGCTCGGGGCTGAACGCGGTGATGGACGCCGGACTCAGTCGTTGCGGAAGCTGTCGTGACAGGCCTTGCAGGTCTTCTGGGTGGCGCCAAACTGTGCCTTGATCGCGGCGAGGTCACCGCCGGCAGCGGTCTGCTTCAGCTTGGCGGTCTCGGTCTTGTGCTTGTCGATGGCGGCTTTCCAGTCTTGCGGCTTGCTCCAGATCTCGGCGCGGGCATCGGTCTTGCCCTTGTCGCTGCCGGCCGGGAAATGCTGCCACGGCTGCTGCGCCAGCGCATCCAGGTGCGCGGCGAGTTTGGCGAACTCGTCCTTGCTGTACGGCGTTTCGCCCTTCACGGTCTTGGCCATGGTGCCGACGGTTTGCTTGTACTGCTTGAAGATTTCCTGGCGCTGGGCGACCGGGTCGGCGGCAAATGCCGGGCTCAGCAGCACGGTACAGGACAACACGGTGAGCAGTAGCTGTTTCATCTGCAGGCTCCTTACGGATGGGTAGGCAATGGATGCCGACAGCTTAGCACACCGCATTGCACCATCGAAGCCGCGGGCGGTTAACAGTTGTTAACGGTGTTGTTATATAGTAACATTTAAGAATTGCTGCTATTTGTCTTCCTTATTCCCTTTAATTCCCGGTGACTTGTCATGGATAAAGCTGGCTTTATGGCCGCAGCCGACCACCAGTGCCAGCAACAAGGCGTGAAGCTGACCGCGCTGCGCCGCCAGGTGCTGGAGCTGGTGTTGGCGCACGAAGGCGTGGTCAAGGCTTATCAGGTGCTGGCCGATCTGCAGCGCGAGCGCGGCATTGCCGCGCCGCCGACGGTGTACCGGGCGCTGGATTTCCTGGTGGAAGCCGGCCTGCTGCACAAGGTCGACGCGCTCAACGGCTATATCGTGTGCAGTCACGTTGGTTGCTGTCACGAAGGGCTGATCCTGGTGTGCACCGCCTGCGGCAGCGTCAACGAGCTGGAGGCAGCGCCGGCGCTGGACACGCTGCGACAGCAGGCGGCAGCGCAGGGCTTTGCCATCGCGCAACAAAACCTATTACTGACCGGACTGTGCCAGGCATGTCGAGTATGAAAAAAACCACCGTCAACGTGCTCACCGGCTTTCTCGGGGTGGGCAAGACCACGGCGCTGCGCCACCTGATCGCGCAGCGGCCGCAACATGAAAAATGGGCGATCATCGTCAACGAGTTCGGCGAGATCGGCATCGACGGCGCGGTGCTGGACAACGGCGAGCTGCCGATTGCCGAGATCGCCGGCGGCTGCCTGTGCTGCGTCGCCGGGCCGCAGATGACGGTCACCGTCGCCAACCTGCTGCGCCGCGAACGGCCGGACCGGCTAATCATCGAGGCCAGCGGCCTCGCCCACGCCGCCGGGCTGATCGACGAGCTGCGCGCCGAGCCGCTGGGCAACGCGCTGGAAGTGGGCGCGGTGATGACGCTGGTCGATCCGCGCCAGTTCGCCAACAACGACTACTTCCGCCAGCCGCTGTACCGCGACCAGGTGATGATCGCCGACGTGCTGCTGGCCACCAAGTGCGACCTCGCCGACGCGCCAACGTTGGCCGCATACCGCGACAAGGCCGCCGCGCTGTTTCCGCCCAAGTCGCTGATCGCCGAGATCAGCGACGGCGCCGCCGATCCGGCGTGGCTGGATGCCGCGGTGCAGAACAAGTCGCGCTACCGGCCGGCGGTGCGGCCGGGCGATGCCTCCGGCTGGCAGTCGCAGGGCTGGACCTTCGCGCCGGAAGCGGAGTTCTCCGGCGAGGCGCTGACCGACCTGTTCGACCGCCTGCCGCAGCTGGTCGACGGCCTGGTGCGCGCCAAGGGCGTGTTCCGCGTGCTGGATACCTGGCTGTGGCTGAACTGGACTGAAGGGCAGTGGGCGGCCAACCAGGTGGCGTGGCGCCGCGACAGCCGTTTCGAGGTGATCGGCAGCCAGATCGACGCCGACGCGCTGGAAGCCGCCATCCAGGCCTGCGTATTGCCGGCCGGCAGCGAGAACGGGGCGTGAGCGGTATGACACCTTCCCATCCGCACGAACCGCATTCACACGATCATGCGCACGCACACGGCGCCGCGCATGCGCACTCCCATCCGCACCCGCACGCCGCCGGCGAGACCTCGCACCTGCCGCGCTGGCGTTTGCTGTCGCTGTCCGCCGGCCAGCGCCTGCTGCTGGCCGCGCTGCCGCTGGCCGCGCTGTGGCTGCTGGTGCACTGGGCATTGCAGGAGGTGGCATGATCCGGCTGGAAAACCTGACGGTGTCCTACCGTCGCCACCCCGCCGTGCACCACGTCAGCGGTAGCTTTGCCGATGGTCAGGCCACGGCGATCTTCGGCCCCAACGGGGCCGGCAAGAGCACCTTGCTGAAAGCCATCATGGGCGCGCTGAAGCCGGATGCCGGTCGCGTGCTGATGCGCGGAGTGGCACGCCGTGACATGGCCTATCTGCCGCAGCAGTCGGAAATCGACCGTTCGCTGCCGGTGTCGGTGATCGACCTGGTATCCAGCGGCCACTGGCAGCGCAGCGGTCTGTTCGGCAAGGTTGGCCGCAACGATGACGACGCGTCGTGGAACGCGCTGGTTACCGTGGGGCTGGAAGACTTCGCCACCCGCCCGATCGCCGCGCTGTCCAGCGGCCAGTTCCAGCGCGTGCTGTTCGCTCGCATCCTGGTACAGGACGCGCCGCTGATCTTGCTCGACGAGCCGTTCAACGCCGTCGACGCCGCCACCACCGCCGATCTGCTGGCGCTGGTCGAACGCTGGAAGGCGGAAGGGCGCACCGTGATCGCGGTGCTGCACGACGAGCAGCAGGTGCGCGAGCACTTTCCGCAGACGCTGCTGATGGCGCGCGAGGTGATCGCCTGGGGCGACACCGCCGAGGTGCTGACCGCGGACAAGCTGCGCCGCGCCAGCGATACCGCCGCGCACTGGTCGGCCAATGCCCCGGTGTGCCGCGTGGATGGAGTAACTCAGTGATCGATTTCCTGTACCAATGGGTGCTAGCACCCTTTGTCGAGTTTGCCTTCATGCGCCGTGCGCTGGTGGCGTGCCTGGCGCTGGCGCTGGGCAGCGCGCCGGTCGGCCTGTTTCTGGTGATGCGGCGCATGAGCCTGGTCGGCGACGCGATGAGCCACGCGGTGTTGCCCGGCGCCGCGGTCGGCTTCCTGATCGCCGGCCTGAGCCTGCCGGCGATGAGCCTCGGCGGTTTTGTCGCCGGCGTGCTGGTGGCCGGTTTTGCCGGGCTGGCGACGCGCTTTACCGAGATCAAGGAAGACGCGAGCTTTGCGGCGTTTTATCTGCTGTCGCTGGCCATCGGCGTGCTGCTGGTGTCCAGCAGCGGCAGCAATGTCGACCTGATGCACCTGCTGTTCGGCTCGGTGCTGGCGGTGGACGATGCCGCGCTGCTGCTGGTGGCCAGCGTCGCCAGTGTGACGCTGCTGACACTGGCGGTGATCTATCGCCCGCTGCTGCTGGAAAGCCTGGACCCGGTGTTCCTGCGCGCGGTCGGCGGCCACGGCAGCGTGTGGCACCTGCTGTTCCTGCTGCTGGTGGTGCTGAATCTGGTGTCCGGCTTCCAGGCGCTGGGCACCCTGATGTCGGTGGGGCTGATGATGCTGCCGGCGATCTGCTCGCGGCTGTGGGCGGCCACCGTCGGCGGCATGCTGCTGGCGGCGTTCCTGATCGCCGCGCTGGCGGGCATGGGCGGGCTGCTGCTGTCCTATCACGTCGAGCTGCCGTCCGGGCCGTGCATCATCCTGCTGGCCGGCCTGTTCTATATCGTTTCGCTGTTTGTTGCCCCGCAGGGCGGCGTGTTGCCCCGCCTGCTGCGGCAACGTCATTTGGAGAGTTGAGCGCGTGAACGTACGGAAAATTATTGTGAGCAGCCTGCTGCTGTCGCCGCTGGCGGCGTGGGCCAACCTGCCGGTGGTCGCCAGCTTCAGCATCATGGCTGATATCACCCGCGAAGTCGGCGGCGAGCGCGTCAGCGTGGTGTCGCTGGTCGGCGCCGATCAGGATGCCCACGTGTTCCAGCCCAAGCCGGCCGACGTCAAGAAGCTGGCTGAAGCCAAGGTGTTCGTGGTCAACGGCCTCGGTTTCGAGGGCTGGATCAACCGCCTGAACAAGTCGGCCAACTTCAAGGGCGTGACCGTGACCGCCGCTAACGGCCTTAAGCCGCTGGCGGTGGCGGAAGACGGGCACGGCCACGACGAGCATGGTCACGATCACGGCCGTGCCGATCCGCACGCCTGGCACAACCCGCAGCACGTACTGCGCTATGTCGACAATATCGCCGCCGGTCTCAGCCGTGCCGATGCCGCCGGCGCCGCTTACTACCGCGAGCGCGCCGCTGCCTACAAGGCGCGGTTGCAGGAACTGGACAGCTGGGCCGGCAAGCAATTTGCCGCGGTGCCGGCGGCACGGCGCAAGGTGCTGACCTCGCACGACGCCTTTGCCTATCTCGGCCAGCGCTACGCGATCCGCTTCATGGCGCCGCAAGGGGTGAGCACCGACGCCGAGGCCTCGGCCAAGTCCGTGGCGCAGCTGATCCGGCAGGTGAAAAAGGAACAGGTGAAGGCGGTGTTCATCGAGAACATGTCCGACCGGCGCTTGATCGACCAGCTGGCGAAAGAGGCCGGCGTCAAGGTCGGCGGCAAGCTGTACTCCGATGCGCTGTCCAGCCAGCCCGGCGCGCGCAGCTATCTGGAGATGTTCCGCAGCAATGTGACCGCGCTTAGCCAGTCGATGTAAGCAGCAGCCACAGGTGCCAGCCACCGAGTGCCATCACGGCCAGTCCCGCCACCAGGCGGACTGGCCGTTGCTGTTTCAGCTGCTGCAATTTGCTGGCAAACAGCCCCATCAGCAGCAGGTTGGGCAGGGTGCCGAGGCCGAAGGCCAGCATCACCAGCGCGCCCTGGCCGGCACCGCCGGAGGCCAGCGCGGCGATGCTGGCGGTGTAGACCAGCCCGCACGGCAGCCAGCCCCAGATCGCACCGGCCAGCAGCGCCTGGCGGGCGGTGCGCACCGGCAGGTAGCGGCGGGTCAGTGGCTGCAGTCGTCGCCACAGCGGCCGGCCGAGGTGTTCGATGCGGGTGATGGCGGCGGACAGGCCGGCCAGGTACAGGCCGAGCAGGATCAGCAGCAGGTTGGCCGCAATGAACAGCGCGGTCTGCAGCGGCTGGTACGCCGCCTGGCTCAGTCCCCACTGCGCCAGGCCACCGAGCAGCGCGCCGGCACAGACGTAGCTGCCGATGCGGCCAACGTTGTAGCACAGCAGGTGCCACAGCGGCGCCGATTGCGACTTGCCCAGCGAAATGGCGGTGACGATGCCGCCGCACATGCCGAGGCAGTGCACGCCGCCGAGCAGGCCGGCAAGAAACAGGGACAGCAGACTGATTTCCAGCATGGGTGACAACGCAGGCAAAAATGATGGCCGCTAGTGTAGCAGCCGGGCCCGGCCGCGGCGCGGAACTTGTCGCGGTCGGCCATTTGTAAACGCTGTTTATTGAATGGCTGGCAGCAAATTGCGCCACCGTTTGCCCGGCGGGGCGAAACTTGCAAAATCAGCAACATAGTCCATGGTTAAAGCTAGCAAACCCGCGTCAATGCTCACAAGGTAGCCATTTTTTTCGGTGAATCCACAGTGAATAACGCTGTTGAATATTGTGCTTCAGCTGGGCTTTGTCGAGGCTGGAGGAGTGCCACATGACACAAAAAATCATTGTCGAACGTCTTGGGCAATCAGCAATTGTCACGATCAACAACCCGCCGGCCAATGTGTGGACGATAGAGTCGTTGCAGGAGCTGGCCCGGGCGATGGACGCGCTGGCGGCCGACGCCGCCATCCGCGCGGTGGTGCTGACCGGCGCTGGTGAGCGCTACTTCTCGGCCGGTGCCGATCTCGCGCTGTTTGGCGACGGTGCGGCCGCGCACGCCGGCAAGGTGGCGGACGCCTTTGCGCTGGCGTTTGACGCGGTGCGCCACTATCCCGGCGTGACGGTGGCGGCGGTGAACGGTTTCGCGCTGGGCGGCGGGCTGGAGTGCGCGCTGGCCTGCGACTACATCGTGGCCGAGCGCGGTGCCAGCCTCGGATTGCCGGAGGCGCGCGTCGGGCTGATTCCCTGTGCCGGCGGTACCAAGGCGCTGACCGACCGCGTCGGCGTGCCGTGGGCGAAACGCCTCATCCTCGGCGGCGAGTTCGTCACCGCCGACAAGGCGCTGGCCATCGGGCTGGTGGAAGAGGTGGTGGAAAGCGGGCTGGCCAAGATTGTGGCGCTGAGCCTGGCGGCGCGGGTGCGCGAGCAGTCGCCGCAGGCGATCCACGCCGCACGGCGGCTGATCGAGGCCAGTCCGGCACAAACGTTGGCCGCACAGCTGGCGGCGGAAAAGGCGGCGTTCCTGGCGCTGATCGGCAGTGCGGAACAGCTGGAAGGCGTGCGCGCCTTCAACGAGAAGCGCGAGCCGGGCTGGGCGGAGCAGGACGACGACTGAACGTCATGCTGCTCGCGTAGCCATGAAAAAACCGGCCAGCGGCCGGTTTTTTCATGGTGGAAGCACACTGGCTTACTGAACCTTGGCGCTGGCCTTCAGCGACTTGATCAGTGCTTCGATGCGCTGCGACTGGATGCGCTGCTCCAGTTGCGGACGCAGGGTTTCCAGCGGTGGTGCCGCTTCTACTTTCACGTCGTTCAGCTTGATGACGTGGAAACCGAAATCGGTCTTCACCGGGGTGGCGGTGACCTGGCCCTTGGCCAGCTTCACCATCGCCTCGGAGAACGGTGCCACGAAAGTGCCTGGCTCGTTCCAGCCCAGATTGCCGCCGTTGTCCTTGGAGCCCGGATCCAGCGATTTTTCCTTGGCCAGCTGCGCGAACGGCTTGCCTTTTTTCAGCGCTTCGATCACGGCCTTGGCTTCGGCTTCGGTCTTCACCAGGATGTGGCTGGCGTCAAAGCTCTTGCGCTCCGGGAACTCGGCCTTCACCTTGTCGTACTCGGCACGGGCCTGGGCGTCGGTCACCGGGTTGGTGCGCAGGTGTTCCTTGATCAGGCGGTTGGCCAGGGCCATCGCCTTGGCGTTCTCGATTTCGGCGAGGTAGTCGGCGGACTTGTCGAGGCCCTTCTTCACGGCTTCCTGACGCAGGATTTCAGCGGTGATCAGCTGGTCCTTGACCATTTGCGCCATTTCCGGCGTCGATTTCTGGCCTTGCGCTTCCATCATGCGGGTGATGGCATCAATACGCTGCTGGCTGATGGCAACGCCATTGACCGAAGTGGCGAACGCGCAAGCAGTGGCGGTCAGCAGGCTGACGGCAATCAGGGTTTTTTTCAAAGGGAAGTTCATCGGGGTTTCCAGTGGTTATTGAATGTTGGCTTTCTGACGCAATTCGCCGATCGCGTCACTAATCGCTTTGTCCTGCAGGTCGCGGGCGATCTGCGGCTTGACGGTATCAAAAGGCAGCGGCTTCGCGTCGCGGATGTCCTCTACCTTGAACAGGTGCCAGCCAAGGCCGGAGCGCAGCGGCTGGGCGCTGAACTTGCCTTTGGGAATGGCTTGGAGCGCGGCGGCCAGTGGCGGTTCCATCGACGCCAGATTTCCCCAGCCCAGGTCTCCACCGCGTTCGCGGCTAGGCTGGTGGGTGGACTTGCTGGCGGCCAGGGTTTCGAACTTGGCGCCTTTTTTCAGCTCGGCCAGCACGCTGTTGGCGTCGGCTTCGCTGTTGACGATGATCTGGCGGACTTTCACTTCCTTCACGCCGTTAAAGCGCTCGCTGTACTGCTGGTAGGCCGCCTTCAGCGCGCTGTCCGACACCGGGCTGGTGCTGATGCTCTGCTTGAAGAATGCCTGCTGCAGCAGTTCGGTGCGTGCCTCGGTCAGCTGTTGCTGGAATTCCGGCTTCTTGTCGAGGCCGGCCTTGGTGGCCGCCTGCACGATCAGTTCGCGGTTGATCAGTCGCTGGCGCACTTCTTCGCGCAGCGCCGGGCTGTCTTTTAGCTGGCCATTGCTGCTGCCGATAACCTGCTTCACCGCCTGGTCCAGGGTGCTGCTGTCGATGGCGCTGCCGTTGACGGTGGCCACCGGTGCGGCCAGGCTTGGGGTGCTGCCGACGGCAGCCAGCAACAGGGCCGCGATAGTGAGTGATTTCTTCATGGAGTGGATTTCAGAGATCGTCCGGAGTAAGGGTTTTGAGTGCCAGGGCGTGAATGCCCTGCTGCATCAAGTCGCCGAGCGCATCGTACACCATCCGTTGCCGCTCGATGCGCGACTTGCCGCTGAAACAGGCGCTGACGATCAGCACATTGTAGTGGCCGCCGCTCTTGGCGCCGGCGTGGCCGGCATGGGAGGCGCTGTCGTCCTCGATGTCGAGGTGCTCCGGCGCCAGTGCCGCCAGACGCTGGCGCATGGTTTCGATGATGGCGCTCATGCCGGCAGCACTTTGCGGAACGGCTTGACGCTGACGCTGGCGTAGACGCCGGCGGCGACATAGGGGTCGGCCTTCGCCCATTGCTCGGCCGCGGGCAGCGAGTCGAATTCGGCAACGATCAGGCTGCCGGTGAAGCCGGCCGGGCCGGGGTCGTTGCTGTCGATGGCCGGGAACGGACCCGCCAGCAGCAGCCGGCCGTCGTTCTGCAGTGCCTGCAAGCGGGCCAGGTGTTCCGGCCGTGCCGCCAGGCGGTTGTCGAGGGAGTTAGGGGCGTCGGTGCCTGTGATTGCGTACAGCATGGTGCCTTTCTGTGTCTCTCAAAAGCGGTCTGGCCGGTGGCCGACCTGCTGCGGGGGCGGTGAAGGCGGGCCGCGGTTCTGCACTGGCCGGCACCGGAATCACTGCGCTGTGTCTGCTGAAATGGCGGCCACGGCCGCGATTTCAAGCGGCAAGGCCGGGGGGCGGAGCAATATGTCAGGATTATGCGGTGCCGGGTAGTGGCTGACAAGCTGGCAGGGCTATCACGCCCTTGCCGACTGCGGTACAGTTGCCAACAGCATTGATCGTGGCGGCAGGCGGCCCGATCGAATCATCATTCATGGAAACAGGGCAGGGAAAAAGAAATGACAACAGGACAGTTTCGTCTGGTGACGCGCAGTGATTTCGATGGTCTGGTCTGCGCGGTGTTGCTCAACGAGCTCGGGCTGATCAACGACATCAAGTTCGTGCACCCGAAAGACATGCAGGACGGCAAGGTCGACATCACCGAGCGCGACATCACCACCAACCTGCCATACGTCGAAGCCGCACATCTGGCCTTTGACCACCACCTGTCCGAAACCCTGCGCAACGCCTCCGGCAAGCAGAACCACATCATCGACGCCGCGGCGCCGTCCGCCGCGCGCGTGGTGTACAACTACTACGGCGGCAAGCAGCGCTTCCCGATGATCGCCGACGACATGATGGCGGCGGTGGACAAGGCCGACGCCGCACAGTTTTCGCGCGACGAGATCCTCGATCCGAGCGGCTGGGTGCTGCTCAACTTCCTGATGGATGCCCGTACCGGCCTTGGCCGTTTCCGCGAATTCCGCATCAGCAACTACGCGCTGATGATGGACCTGATCAAGTACTGCCGTGACCACTCCATCGACGAGATCCTGCAGCTGCCGGATGTGCGCGAGCGGGTCGAGCTGTACTTCGAGCACGAGGCGCAGGCCAAGGCGCAGATCCAGCGCTGCGCCCGCGTCGAGGGCAAGGTGGTGGTGCTGGACCTGCGCAACGAGACGCTGATCCACCCGATCAACCGCTTCATGATCTACGCACTGTACCCGCAGGCCAATATCTCCATCCACGTGCTGTGGGGGCTGAACCAGCAGAACACCGTGTTTGCCACCGGCAAGTCGATCCTCGACCGCAGCAACCGCACCAGCGTCGGCGAGCTGATGCTGAAGTACGGCGGCGGCGGCCACGAAGCCGCCGGCACCTGCCAGGTCGACAACGACCAGGCCGAGCGCGTGCTGGGCGAACTGGTGGTGCAGATCAACGCCAACGAGGGCTAAGCGTCCCGCAGCTGTTGCAGCAACGCCCGCGCGGCAAACAGGTCCTTGCATACTGCCAGGGCCTGTTTTGCCATGGAGGCGGGCGGCTGCACGATGTCCGGCACGATGATCACCCGCATGTTGGCCGCCAGCGCGGCGCTGGCGCCGTGTACCGAGTCTTCCAGCACGATGCAGCGCGCCGGTTCCACCTGCAGCCGTGCCGCCGCCGCCAGATAGATGTCCGGTGCCGGCTTGCTGTTGGCGACGTCGCTGGCGCTGACCACGTGCTGGAAATAGGGCGCCAGCTGGCTGCGTTGCAGCTTCAGCTGTGCCAGCGGTCCTTCGGTGGCAGTGCCGACGGCACAGGGGATCGCCTGCTGCCGCAGCCAGTCCAGGAGAGCGGTGATGCCGGGCTTGAGCGGAATGTCGCCGTGCTGCAGCTGCCGGTGGTAGTACTGCCGGTTCAGCAGCGCCAGGGCCGGCATGTGCGCGGACAGCTCGGGGTGCTGCTGCAGATGGCGCAGGCAGTGCTGGTGGCTGAGACCGACCAGCTGGTGCAGGGTGTCCTCGCCGATGCGGGTGCCCAGCTCGCTGGCGGCATCGCGCCAGGCCTGGGCGCAGAGCTGCTCGGTGTCGATCATCAGTCCGTCCATGTCCAGCAAAATGGCGTCGTACGGCATGGTGTGCTTATCCTTATGGGGCGGGTGGGGTGGTAAAGCCGCGTGGCCTGCTGTCTTTTATCATAAAATGCCCGGCGGGTAGTGGCGCCGCCGCGGGCGGCAAGCAAACACAGCGAAAGGTGTTATGGCGTATTCGATACTGGTGGCAAATCCAAAGGGCGGCAGCGGCAAGTCGACGCTGTCGACCAATATCGCCGGTTTTTACGCGTCGCAGTCGACCAGGGTGATGCTGGGCGATATCGACAAGCAGCAGTCGTCGCTGAGCTGGCTGGCGCAGCGGCCGCCGGCGGCGCCACCTATCCAGGGCTGGCAGATGACCGAGGGCCTGGCCAAACCGCCGAAGGACACCCAGGTGGTGGTCCTCGACAGCCCGGCCGGGCTGGACGGCAAGCGGCTGCGCGCACTGGTGAAGAAGGTTGATCGCGTCATCGTGCCGATCCAGCCGTCGCCTTTCGACATGTGGGCCAGTAGCGAATTCTTTGACGCCTTGCTGGCGGAGAAGGCGGTGCGCAAGGAAAAGACCTTCGTCGGCGTGGTCGGCATGCGCGTCGATCCGCGCACCCGCTCCGCGCGTGAGCTGGAAAGCTTCCTGTCTCGCTACCAGGTGCCGGTGCTGGGCTGGATCCGGGACACCCAGTTCTACGTGCAGGCCGCCGGCGCCGGGCTGACGCTGTTCGATCTGCCGCCGGCACGGGTGCGGCGCGACATCGAGGCGTGGCGCCCGATCCTGTCCTGGCTCGACAATTAGCGCTTGACGCCCCGATTTTGCGCGGCGTAGAGTCAGTACCGTTTGCCCTGCGCCCGTCAGCGCCGCAGGGCAGCAAAATTGCAAGCGAAAGCCGCCCGGCTTTCGCTTTTTATTTGGGGGCTCCCGAAATCTGCACCGCTATCCGGAACGGTGGTGCAGCACCATTCCACGAATGGTTTCCCGAATGCACATGGAGTGACAGCTGATGATCCACACCGAACTCAATTACGGCGATGTCTATCTCGTTCCGAAAAAAACCGTTGTCGACAGCCGCAAGGAGTGCGACACCTCGGTGCAGTTCGGCCCGCGCCGTTTCGTGATGCCGCTCTACGCGGCCAACATGAAGAGCGTGGTCGATGCCGAGACCTGCGAATACTTCGCGCGCCGCAACTGGTTCTACACCATGCACCGCTTCAATGTCGACGCCGTGGCCTTCGTGCGCGACATGCAGGCCAAGGGCCTGTTCGCCTCGATCAGCGTCGGCGTCAACGGCGATACCCTGCAGCAGCTGGCCGCGCTGCAGGCCGCCGGGCTGAGTCCGGAGTACATCACCCTCGACGTCGCCAACGGCTGGTGCGTGAAGGCGGAGCAGATGATCCGCTTTATCAAGCGCGAGTTCCCGGACAGCTTCCTGATCGGCGGCAACATCGCCACCGCCGAGGCGGCGCGCGAGCTGCAGGAATGGGGTTGTGACGCGATCAAGGCCGGCATTGCCGGCGGCCGGGTGTGCATCACCAAGAACAAGACCGGCTTCCACCGCCCGATGGTGGCCACCGTGCGCGACTGCGCGGCGGCGGTGTCGGTGCCGGTGATCGCGGACGGTGGCATCGTCGAGCACGGCGACGTGGCCAAGGCGCTGGCCTGCGGCGCGAGCATGGTGATGGCCGGCTCGCTGTTTGCCGGCTACGACGAGTCGGCGGGCGAGATCGTCGAGATCGACGGCAAGCACTACAAGGAATACTTCGGCAGTGCCTCGCAGTTCAACAAGGGCGAGTACAAGAACGTGGAAGGCAAGAAGATACTGGTCGAGTACAAAGGCAGCATCGGCCGCCTGCTGCACGAGCTGCAGGAAGACCTGCAGTCGTCGGTCAGCTACGCCGGTGGCCGTGAGCTGTCCGCGCTGCGCACGGTGCAGATGATCGCCGTCGCACACTAGGGCGGTGAGGGGGCCGGTCTGCCCGTTGGCAGGCCGGCCCGGTTCTGGCCGCGCGTTGACGGGCGGCATATCGAGACAAGGGGCAGACCGTGTTGTCGCTTTCCTTACGCCGCAGTCTGGCTGCCGCCAGCTGGTGGCTGTTTTCCGTTTACCTGTTGTTGCTGAAGCCGGCGGGTGCGCCGTCGGCGATTCCCCATTTCGACAAGCTGGGCCACGCGCTGCTGTTCGCGGTGTGGGCGTGGCTGCTGGCGCGCAGCTTCGCCGCTCGCCAGCGGCCGCCGTTGCGGCCAACCTTGTGGCTGTGCCTGGGCTGGGCGCTGCTGTCCGAGCTGGCGCAGGGCAGTCTGACACTGACCCGCAGCGCGGAGGCGGGCGACGTGGTGGCCGACATGGCCGGCGCGTTGATTGGCCTTTACCTGTGGCGGCGGGGTCAGGGCCGGTGACGGTTGCGGCCAACGTTGGCCGCAACGCAAGGCGTGCCGCTCAGGTGCTGTCTCGCGCCAGCAGCTGGTAGCCGAGATCGACCCGGATCGCTGCCGGTGCCTTGCCCGCCATCAGCTGCAGCAGCATGCTGGCCGCGGCCTTGCCGATGTCGTAACGCGGGGTGTCGACCGTGGTCAGCGACGGATTGCTCCACGCCGAGGCGTCCAGGCCGTTGAAGCCGGCAATCGCCAGCTGCTGCGGAATGGCGATGTGGCGGCGCTGGCACTGGAACAGCACCCCCAGCGCCAGATCGTCGTTGTTGCAGAACACGGCGTCGCAGTCCGGCGCCTGCAGCAGCAGGCGATCCAGCAGCCGCGAGCCGAGTCCGACCGAGGACGGGCTGGCCTCGGCCAGTTCGCGATGCGGCTGATACAGGCCGGCTTCGCGCAGCGCGGCACGGTAGCCCTCGCCGCGCTTGAGGGTGCGCGGGTCCAGCTGAGCCGCCAGAAAGGCGATGCGGCGATAGCCTTTGTCCAGCAGGAAGCGGGTGAGGGCGTAGCCGCTGTCGAACTGCGAGAAGCCGACGCAGGGGCTGTCGCCCTGTTCTGCCAGTTCCATCATGTGCACGGTGGGAATGGCGGCGGCCTGCAGCAGTGTCTGTGCTGCCGGGGTGTGGTCGAAGCCGGTGATCAGGATGCCGTCCGGGTTGTACTCCAGATAGGTGCGCAGCAGCTTTTCTTCGGCCTGCGGCGAGTAGCGGGTGTCGCCGATCAGCATCTGGTAGCCGGCCGGGTGCAGCGTGTCGTGGATGGCGGCGAGGGTGTCGACAAACACGGTGTTGGACAGCGACGGCACCAGCACCACCACGCTGTGCGACTTGGCCGACGCCAGCGCGCGCGCGGCGCGGTTGGGGACATAGCCCAGCAGCTGCACGGCGTCGTCGATGCGCTGGCGTAGCGCTTCCGAGACCAGCTCCGGCTTGTTCAGCGCGCGGGAAATGGTGATGGCGCTGACACCGATATGGTCGGCGACATCGCTCAAGGTGGTCCGGCTCTGGCCGGTGCGGGGTTTGCGTTCGCTCATGGGCTGCCATTGTAAGGGGGAGGGCGGCTTGCATCGCCGGATTCGATGTTGCGCTGCACGATCAAAACTGCTTTACCTTGCCGAATGTTAGCGCTAACCTTCGAGCAACCTTAGCACCCGGTGCCGCTTTGCTCAAGCACCGGACACCAGTGGCCGCGCGATGCGGCTTTTCATTCACCTGAGTATGTTAACGCTAACATGAATAAAGCACCGATGATTGTGGTGATGGGCGTGTGCGGTTGCGGCAAGAGCGAGATCGGTCGCCGGCTGGCCGCGGCGCTGGACACCGGCTTTGTCGAAGGCGACGACTTTCATCCGCCGAACAATGTGGCGCAGATGGAGGCGGGCACGCCGCTGACCGATGCCGACCGCCAGCTGTGGCTGGAGACGCTGCGCGACAGGATCGCCGCCGCCGCGCACGCTGGCCGCGGGCTGGTGTTGTCCTGTTCGGCGCTGAAACGGCGCTACCGCGACCTGTTGCGCGAGGGCGAGGCCGCCACCGTGTTCGTGCATCTGCACGGCAGCCGCGCGCTGATCGAAGCGCGGATGCAGGCGCGGCAGGGCCATTTCATGCCGCTGGGCCTGATCGACAGCCAGTTTGCCGATCTGCAGCCGCCGGCAGCGGACGAACGCGCCATTGCCGGCGACATTACCCTGCCGCCGGACGAGCTGGTCCGGCACATCCTGCAGCAGCTGGCTGCACTGTCATGAGGAGTAATCATGCATAACTGCATATCCCGTCTCGAACGGCTTGTTGAATGGCTGATGGCGCTGGCACTGGCGGTGATGGTGGCGCTGGTGTTCGGCAACGTGGTGCTGCGCTACGCGTTCGATTCCGGCATCGCCGCCGCCGAGGAAGTGTCGCGGCTGATGTTCGTGTGGCTGGTGTTTCTCGGTGCCATTCTCGCGGTGCAGCAGAACTCGCACCTCGGTGTGGAAATGGTGCAGGCGCGGCTGTCGCCGGCGTGGCGCCGCGGCTGTGCCGTGCTCAGCCATCTGCTGATGCTGTATGCGCTGTGGCTGTTCCTGCAAGGCAGCTGGAGCCAGACCCTGATCGGGCTGGAAACCTATTCCACCGTGCTCGCCTTCCCGATGGCGCTGTTCGCCGGCGCCGGCCTGTTGTGTGCCGTGGCCATGCTGCTGCTGATTGCGGCCAACCTTTACCGCATCGTCCGCCGCCACCCGCACGCACAAATCCCCGGTAGCCCGGACTCCCATTCCACCGGCCAGGACCTGTAAGGAATACACCATGACGATCGTGATTTTTCTGGCCGTGCTGTTTGCCTGCATGGCACTGGGCATGCCGGTGGCCTTTGCCCTGATGCTGACCGGCATCGCGCTGATGTTCCACCTCGACTTCTTCGACGCGCAGCTGGTGGCGCAGAACCTGCTGTCCGGCGCCGACAACTTTCCGCTGATGGCGGTGCCGTTCTTCATCCTCGCCGGCGAGCTGATGAACGCCGGCGGCATCTCGCGCCGCATCATCAATCTGGCGGTGGCCTTTGTCGGCCACATTCCCGGCGGCCTCGGCTTTGTCGCCATCGCCGCCTCGGTCTTGCTGGCCAGCCTGTCCGGCTCCGCCATTGCCGATACCGCCGCGCTGGCCACGCTGCTGATCCCGATGATGCGCGACCACGGCTACCCGGTGGAGCGGGCCTCCGGCCTGATCGCGTCCGGCGGCATCATCGCGCCGATCATCCCGCCGAGCATGCCGTTCATCATCTTTGGCGTCACCACCAACACCTCGATTACCGCGCTGTTCCTCGCCGGCATCGTGCCGGGGCTGCTGATGGGCGTCGGCCTGGTGCTGACCTGGCTGCTGGTGTCGCGCGGCATGAACGTCACGCCGCAACCGAAGCAGAGCTGGGCACAGCGTCGCTACGCGCTGCGCGACGGGGTGTGGGCGCTGATGCTGCCGGTGATCATCATCGGCGGCCTGAAGTTCGGCATCTTCACCCCGACCGAGGCGGCGGTGGTGGCGGCGATGTATTCGCTGCTGGTCAGCCTGCTGGTGTATCGCGAGCTGAAACTGTCGGTGTTGCAGCCGGTATTCGTGCATGCCGCGCGCACCACCGCCACGGTGATGTTCCTGTGCGCCGCCGCGCTGGTGTCGTCGTACATGATCACGCTGGCCGATCTGCCGGCACAGATCGCCGAGATGCTGGGGCCGTTGATGGAGCAGCCGCGCCTGCTGATGGCCGCCATGATGGTGCTGCTGCTGGTGGTCGGCATCGTGATGGACCTGACCCCCACCATTCTGGTGCTGGGGCCGGTGATGATGCCGCTGGTGCAGCAGGCCGGCATCGACGCCACCTACTTTGGCGTGATGTTCGTGCTGGTCGGCTCCATCGGCCTGATCACGCCACCGGTCTGCACCGTGCTCAATGTGGTGTGCGGCGTGGCCAAGATTTCGATGGAAAGCGCAACCCGCGGCGTGTGGCCGTTCCTGCTGACCTACCTGCTGTTGCTTAGCCTGCTGGTAGCGGTGCCGGAAGTGGTCACCGTTCCCGCCCAGTTCTTCCGCTGAGCGTAAGCCAGCCCGATCACAGCTGTAACAACACAACCGAGGAGAGACTCATGAAAACAATGTTCAAACCGCTGCTGGCCTGCCTGATCACCGCCGGTACCCTGGCCGCACCGCAGGCGCTGGCCGCCGACATCAAGCCGCGCATCATCCGCTTTGGCTACGGTCTGGCGGATGACAGCAACCAGGGCCGCGCGGTGAAGCTGTTTGCCGACGAAGTGGCTAAGCGCTCCGGTGGCAAGCTGAAGGTGAAGGGCTTCGGCTCCGCCAGCCTCGGCAACGACGTGCAGATGCAGAACGCGCTGATCGGCGGCGCGCAGGAAATGATGGTCGGCTCCACCGCCACGCTGGTGGGGGTGGAAAAGGACTTCGGCGTCTATGACCTGCCGTTCCTGTTTGCGAATGAAAAAGAGGCCGACACCGTGCTGGACGGCCCGTTCGGGCAGAAACTGATCGCCCGGCTGCCGGCCAAGGGCCTGGTCGGCCTGACCTACTGGGAAAACGGCTTCCGCAACGTGACCAACACCAAGCGGCCGATCACCCGCTTCGAGGACTTCCAGGGCATCAAGCTGCGCGTGATGCAGAACCCGGTGTACATCGACATGTTCAACAGCTTCGGCGCCAATGCCGTGCCGCTGGCGTTCGCCGAGCTGTTCACCGCGCTGGAAACCCGCGCCGTGGACGGCCAGGAAAACCCAGTCAACACCATCCAGTCCAGCAAGTTCTACGAAGTGCAGAAGTACCTGTCGGTGACCAAGCACGTGTACAGCCCGTGGGTGATGACCGCCAGCAAGAAGTGGTGGGACGGCCTGTCCCGCGACGAGCAGAAGATCCTGCAGGACGCCGCGGTGGTGTCGCGCAGCTTCGAGCGCAAGGATTCTCGCGCCGAGGCGATGCGCAGCGTGAAATTCCTGACCCAGCAGGGCATGAAGATCAACATGGTCAGCGACGCCGAACTGAAGCGCATGCGTGACAAGGCCAAGCCGGCCTTCGACAAGTTTGCGGCCAACGGTGGCGCCGAGGTGCTGAAGGACCTGCAGGGCGCGCTGGGCCAGTTGCGCAAGTAAGCCTGAGCCATCACCGTGGCGGCGCCAGCGTGCGCCGCCACGCTGTCTTTCCCCGCGCTGGCATCTGCCGGCGCTTTGTTTTGCCCATGCCCGCGCAAAGGTTGGCCGCAAGCGCGGTTGCCAGCACTGGCGCGGCCAGCCGCCCCTGAGACGGCTTGCTTGTCGTGTGTCTCATCGGGCGCGTTGTGCATTCGTGCCGTCTCACTGGCGGTAATGGTCGATCCGGCGGCTTCGGCGGCGCATTGTTTCTACTGCATGCTCGTACTCGCGCGATTGGCTATTAGCGCTATCCACACTCGCACCCTCCACACGATTTCTCCCGCAAAACCTTCCGTTCCCCTGCATGGAAATGATCCAGTGTCCGGCACACGGCTCGTGCCGGTTTGCTGCTGCCCGGCACTTGTCGCAGCGCCTGCGCCGTCGTGGGCGACTGATTTCTGCCGCCACGCCCACCATTAAGTCATCTTGTTTGAGCACAGTTTTAATCGAAAAGCATTTGATGTTGCGAATCGTTTTCATTTGCGTTATTGTTCATGAAAAGCCATCCGACAGTTAAAGATATCGCTTAACAAAACAGGAAATCGCTCGCCATGCAGCCCCAGTCTCCTTTGTCTCTTTCCCATTCAGCCGCTTCGGTTACCACAACAGCATCCCTGCTCAAGCCGCTGGCTTTTGCCACGCGCATGGCCTTCTCCGGGATGCTGGTGGTCGGGTTTGCAGGCCATGCCTACGCCGAAGAAGTCGCCGAGCTTCCGGCGGTGCAGGTTAGCGCGGACCAGTCCAGGCTGCTTTCCCGGCCTTATGCCGGCGGCCAGGTTGCCCGTGGGGGGCGCTTGGGCATGCTGGGTAATGCGGCCGCGATGAAGTCGCCGTTCAGCACTAGCAGCTATACCTCGCAGGCGATACAGGACCAGCAGGCGGCAACGGTGGCCGATGTGCTGGCCAAGGACTCTTCCGTCCGCGCCAGCCAGACAGGGGGGGTGGTCGATTCGTTCTTCATCCGGGGTTTTCCGATTGGAGAGGGGAATCTGGGTGAAGTCGCGCTCGATGGGCTCTATGGTGTAGCCCCCAACTACCGGGTATTCACCGAATACGCCGAACGGGTCGAGGTGATCAAGGGGCCGGCCGCGCTGCTGTACGGCATGTCGCCAAACAGTGGTGTCGGCGGCGTGATCAACGTGGTGCCAAAGCGGGCGCTCGTTCAGGACCTGACCCGGTTCACCGCCGACTACGCGTCGGATGCGCAGGGGGGCGGGCATCTCGATGTCAGCCGGCGCTTCGGCACGGATGAGCAGTTTGGCGTGCGCTTCAACGGCAGCCACCACCAGGGCGACACCGCCGTGGACAAGCAGTCCCGCACCGCGGATGTCGGGGCCTTGTCGCTCGACTATCAGGGCGAGCGCTTCAAGGCGACGCTGGACCTGATCAGCCAGCAGGAGGAGTTCGATGCCCCGTCGCGGCCGTTTCTGGTCGCCGCCGGTGTCGCCGTGCCGTCGGCGCCGGACGGGCAGAACAACGTAACCCAGCAATGGGCGTGGTCGAAGATCAGCGACCGCTCGGCCATGTTGCGCACCGAATACGAACTGAGCGACAAGCTGGCGCTATTTGCCAATGTCGGCGCCGCCCACACGGAGGTGTCGCGCCTGTCCGATCAGACGCCGACGATTCTGAACGCCGCGGGCGATACCACGGCGACGCCGATGCACTTCAAGTTCGACATCGAGCGCTTCACGGCCGACGCGGGCGCGCGTGCCCGCTTCGATACCGGTCCGGTACGTCATGCGGTTACCTTGCAGGCCAGCACCTATCGTGACCAGCTGGCGCGGGGTTCCACGAGCGGCACGGCCGTGCTGTCGAACATCTACTCGCCGGTGGACAGCCCGAGCCAGAACGTGAGCGCGCCGTCGACGGTGCCGAAGGTGTCCGAAACCACGCTGTCCGGCGTCGCCCTGGCCGACACGCTGTCCATGCTCGACGAGCGCCTGCAGCTCATGGTCGGCGTGCGCCGGCAGCAGGTCGAATCGGACAACTTCAACACGACTACCGGCGCCGTGACGTCTTCCTACGACAAGAGTGCGGTGACGCCGTTGTTCGGCATCGTCTTCAAGCCATGGGAAAAGGTCTCGCTTTACGCCAACCGTATCGAAGGGCTGAGCAAGGGAGACATCGCACCGGCGACGGCATCCAACTCGGGGGAGGTGTTCGCACCGTACAAGTCGAAGCAGTATGAGGTCGGGGTGAAGATCGATCACGGTGGCCTGATGACCACGGTGAGCGCTTTCCAGATCACGAAGCCGAGCGGCCAGCTCACCAACGGCGTGTTCGCGGTTGACGCCGAGCAGCGCAACCGTGGTCTGGAACTCAATGTGGCCGGCGAAGTGGCGAAGTCGGTGCGGCTGTTTGGTGGCGTCACCTTGCTCGACGCCGAGCTGACCAAGACCAACAGCAGCGCTACCCGCGGCAAAGAGCCGGTTGGCGTTCCATCGGTGCAGGCGAACCTGAATGCCGAGTGGGATACGCCGTGGCTGTCGGGACTCACGCTGACGGGCGGCGTGGCCTATACGGGCAAGCAATACGTCAACCAGGCCAATACGCAAAGCCTCCCGTCTTGGACCAAGGTCGACGTCGGTACGCGCTATCGCACCAAGATCGACGGCAAGCCCACCACGTTCCGGGCTGGCGTTCAGAACGTGTTCAACCGCGACTACTGGTCGGGCGTGGCCTCCTACAGCACCCTCTCGCAAGGGGCGCCTCGCACGCTGCAGCTGTCCGCCACGGTGGACTTCTAAACCGGGTGGGGGAGGTCGACTATGCAAAGCCATACTCAGCTGCTTGAGGCCGAAATCGGGAGCCTGAAGGCTTGGACGCCCGGTGTGCTCCGGCCCATCCTGGATGCGGCCGTCGCGGTGATAGGTCCCAATCCGCTGCGGATGGATTGAGCCATGTCGAATGTCGTCGCACCGGGGCCGGCGTCGCGTCTGGTCCACCTGCTGTTCGTGATTCAACTGGTGTCGATGGGTGCCATGGAGATGAGTGGCCCGTTCTGGCCACTGCACCTGAAGGCGCTGAGTACCGCCAGTTGGGAATTCGGCTTCTCGGGAGTCGCCGTCTACGTCGGACCGATGCTCGGCATCGTGCTTACCAGCGCGTTCTGGGGCCGGGTCGGTGACCGTTTCGGCCACAAGCTGATGATGATCCGCGCCTTGCTCGGTCTCGCGCTGACCCAGTTGGCACTGGCCTACGCGCAGGATGTGTGGACCATTCTGGCCTTGCGCTTCGTGCAGGGGGCCTGCGCTGGCTTCATCGCGCCAGCGCAGGCCTATGGCGTCAGTATCGAGTCGCCGGCGCGCCGGGCGCGCCTGTTCGCCTATCTGCAGGTGTCCACCAATATCGGATCGCTGGCCGGTGCGGTGATGGGCGGCCTGATCCTGGACCATGCCAATTTCCGCTGGATCAACATCGGCGCCGCCGTGCTGTGCGCCGCCTGCGCCGCCGCCGTGGCGCTGCTGCTGCCCGGCGTGGCGCCGGTCGCCAGGGCCGTACCCGCTACCACCACGGTGCAGGTCGACCTTTCCTCCGCGTGGCGTCGCGCGCCGATCGCCGGACTGCTGGCGGTGACCGGCATCCTGCTGGTCAGTCGCATGGTCACCCAGACGCCGTTCTCGCTGTACGTGAGTTCGGTGTTCGGGGTGAGCAACTGGCTGGTGGGATTGTGCTATGGCCTGCTGGCGCTCGGTTTCGTCGTGTCCGCCTCGCTGTGGGCGCGCTACTTCGAGCACGCCAGCTTGCCGTTGGCGCTGCGCCGCATCGGCCATGTGGCGATGGCCTGCGCGGTGTTGACGGCTGCCGCCGGCATCACGCGCGATATCGGAGCCTTCTTTGCCATCCACTTTGCCTGGGGCGTGCTGCTCGGTGCGACCACGCCGGTGCTGATGGCGCTGATCTCCAGGTCGGCCGGCAGCCTGGGGCAGGGCTACGTGCTCGGGGTGGCGCAGAGCACCGCGCAGTTCTCGTCGATCACCGGCATCGCGCTGGGCGGCTGGCTGACGCAGAGTTTCGGGCTGCAATACACCTATTTCTATGTGGCGGCGTGCTATCTGCTGGCCGTGGCGGCGGTGCTGCTGGTGCGGAGGGAGCGCATGCCCGCGCCTCAGCAGCAGGGTGCGTAGTCGCCGCTTCGTTCTCCTGCCGGCTCGGAATGCCGTGAAACAAATCGAATACGAAGCAGTTATTTTTTGAGGATATTGATGATGCTATTTCAACGCCGACGGGCGCTGGTGGTACTCGTGGCGCTCTGCCTGATGGTGGCGCTGGGGGCACTGTTCTTCATGACGGGGCCGGCCAAGGCGGATGCGTCCGCGGTGCTTGCCGAGGGACGCACCACGGTCACCGACCTGGCCGGGCGCAAGGTGCAGGTGCGTCTGCCGGTACAGCGCGTGATCCTGGGTGAGGGGCGCCAACTGTACCTGGTGGCCGCGCTCGATACCGACAACCCGCTCAAGCGTATCGCCGGTTGGCGCAAGGATCTGATCCAGTCCGATCCGGACACCTATCGCGGCTACCTGCGCAAGTTTCCCGGGATCGCCGACCTTCCCACTTTCGGCGGCTTCGAGGACGGTACCTTCGATATCGAGCAGGCGATCTCGCTCAAGCCCGACGTGATCGTGATGAACATCGAGGCCCAGCGCGCCACCGAAGACGCGCGCTATATCGAGAAGTTGGCCGCACTCGACATTCCGGTGGTGTACGTGGATTTCCGCCACGCCCCGATGGAAAACACCGAGCCGACCATGCGTCTGTTCGGCAAGCTGTTCGGCAAGGAACAGCGTGCCGAGGCATTCATCGCGTTCCACAACGAGCAGGTCAAGCGCGTCACCGACGTGATCGAGGCCCGCCAGCCGGCGCGCCCCAGGGTGTTCATCGAGCGCATCGGCGGCTACACCGAGGACTGCTGTCTGAGCTTCGGCAACGAGAACTTCGGACGCTTCGTGGAGATCGCGGGCGGCGACAACGTCGCCAAGCAGGCGATCCGTGGCACGTTCGGTCAGCTGAACCCGGAGCAGGTGATCGCTGCCGACCCTGAGCAGGTGGTGGTGACCAGCGCCAATTGGGAGGCGTTCGTGCCGAATGGCAGCTGGGTGGGCGTGGGGCCAGGGGCCAACCTGAAGCAAGCCGCGCACAAGTTGGCCGCCTACCCGAATCGCCCGGCCTACGCCGGCATCACGGCTAACCGTAAGCACGCGTTCCACGCCATCTGGCACCAGTTCTACAACAGCCCGTACCAGTTCGTGGCGATCCAGCAGCTGGCCAAGTGGTTTCACCCCGAGCTGTTCGCCGATCTCGACCCGGATGCCACCTTCCGCGAGCTGCACGAGCGCTTCCTGCCGATTCCGTACCAGCCGGGCTATTTCGTGAGCCTGCACGAGAAGGAGGGGCAATCATGAGCGCCGCCGACATGAGCATCCCCAAGCGGAGTGCGACGTACCGCGGGCTGGTGCAGAAGAAGCGCCTGATGCTGGGGGTCTTCGCCATCCTGCTGCTGTTGAGCCTGCTGCTCGACCTGGCGCTTGGCCCGGCCAGCTACAGCCTGGGCGACGTGGTGCACGCGCTGTTCCGTCCGGACAGTGCCGCCTTGCAGACCCGGGTGGTGCTGTGGGAGATCCGCCTGCCGGTGGCGCTGATGGCGCTGGCGGTGGGGGCCGCGCTGTCGCTGGCCGGCGCGCAGATGCAGACCATCCTCAACAACCCGCTGGCCAGCCCGTTCACGCTCGGCATTTCCGCCGCCGCCAGCTTCGGCGCGGCCCTGGGGCTGGCGTTCGGGCTCAAGCTGTTTCCGGCCGCGGCCGAGTACATGGTGCCGCTCAACGCCTTCCTGATAGCGATGCTGTCGGCGATGCTGATCCACATGCTGAGCCTGCGCCGCGGCGTGAGCGCCGAGACCATCGTGCTGCTCGGCATCGCGCTGGTGTTCACCTTCAACGCGCTGCTGGCGCTGGCGCAATACTTCGCCAGCGAGCAGGCGGTGGCCGCCGTGGTGTTCTGGACCATGGGCAGCCTGACCAAGGCCACCTGGCCCAAGCTTGGCGTGGTGTGCCTGGTGATTCTGGTCACGCTGCCGGTCTTCGCCAGACGCGCGTGGGCGCTCACCGCGCTGCGCCTGGGCGACGACAAGGCCGCCAGCTTCGGCGTGGACGTGCGCCGCCTGCGCTTCCAGACCCTGATCCTGGTCAGCCTGCTGGCCGCGTTTCCGGTGGCCTTCGTCGGCTCCATCGGCTTCGTCGGCCTGGTCGGCCCGCACATCGCGCGCATGCTGATCGGCGAGGACCAGCGCTTCTTCCTGCCGGCGTCGATGCTGGCCGGCGCGCTGATGCTGTCCGCGAGCTCCGTGGTGAGCAAGACGCTGATCCCGGGGGCGATCTTCCCCATCGGGGTGGTCACCTCGCTCATCGGCATGCCGTTCTTCATTTCACTCATACTCGGCAGCAAAAAGAACGCATGGTGACACTACGTTTGGAAAATCTCGGCGCCAGCTATGACCGCCACGAAGTCATTGCCGGCATCAACACCCCGGTCTTCCTGGGCGGTGAGGTGGTGGCGGTCATCGGTCCCAACGCGGCCGGCAAATCCACCCTGTTCAAGCGCATCGCCGGACTGATCGACGGCCCCGGGCGCGTGCTGCTGGAAGGTTCTAGCAAGGGCCGGGACGGCATCTGCTACATGCCGCAGGACATCAGCGCCAACGCACGGCTGACGGTGTACGAGTCGGTGCTGCTGGCGCGCAAGCAGCAGACGCCGTCCTGGGCGGTGCACGACACGGATCTGGCGCGCATCGACGACATCCTGGCCGCGCTCGGCATCGACGCGCTGGCGTTTCGCAACCTCGGCGAGCTGAGTGGCGGGCAGCGCCAACTGGTATCGATCGCGCAGACGCTGGCGCGCGATCCGGAAGTGCTGCTGATGGACGAGCCGACCAGCGCGCTCGACCTGCACCGCCAAATGCAGGTGCTCGGATTCATGCGCCAGCTGGCGCGCGAGCAGGGGATGATCGTGTTCATCGCAATCCACGATCTCAACCAGGCCCTGCGTTTCGCCGACCAGGCGCTGGTGATCGCCGGCGGTAGCGGGCAGGGCAGCGGCCCGTGCGAAGAGGTGATCACGGTCGACATGCTGCGTGCGGTGTACAAGATCGACGCCCGCATCGAACGCTGCTCGCAGGGCGCCGGCCACGTCATCGTCGATGGCGTGGTTCAGGAGACGGCCACGCTGCAACACTGAGCGGGAGGTCGAGGTGCTTGTGCCAGCCATTGAAACCATCTCCAGGGAACAGACAAATGCGTGATTACCCGTCCTACTGTGTCGCTCTCAAGCCGGTGGACTTCTTCCTGCCTTCCGAAGAGGTCGATGAGGCGGCCGTGCACCGGCTGGCGGCTGCCATCGCCCGGGCGGGCATGTGGACGACGCCCATTCCCGTCGATAGGGAAACCGGCATCATCATGGACGGCAACCACCGCGCGCGCGCGGCGGTTTTGCTGGGGCTGCATTATCTGCCGTGCGTACTGCTGGGCTATCGGGACCCCAGAGTGGTCGTCACCCACTGGCGCAGCGGTGAGCCATTTTGCGTCGACAGCATCCAGCGCCAGATCTTGTTGCACAAGAAGCGCTTTCCATACAAAACGACCCGGCATCTTTTTGCGCCAGTGCTACCCGAGACCGAGATTCAGCTGGGCATGCTAAGAGGCACGGCCAAAAAGCCCTGAACGGCATCCCCTTGCGGTGAAGTCAAAGCAGTCGGTCGATGCCCCGGAGCTTATCCAGTCGGTTTAACCGCAGAGCCCAGCCTGGGCGGGGGAGGGGCGCGACAAGGTTGGCCGCAACGGTTCAGGCCCGGCTTGCGGCCAACGTTGCGGTGCGGACCTGTTGCTGCTTGCGGCGGCGTGCCTGCCACTGGTACACCCCGCTGGCCGACAGCAGCGCCAGGCCCAGCCCCGCCAGCATCAGCAGCACGCGCAGCGGCCAGCCGCCGAGACTGCCGGTGTGCAGGCCGTACACCCAGGTGGTGAGCCGCACCGCCGGCGCCGCCTGCTCCACCGGCGTCACCCGCAGCAGCTTGCCGCTGTAGGGGTCGATCTCCACATTGCTGCGGCCATTGGGATGCAGCTCGCCGGCCTGGCGCCAGCGCAGCAGCAGCGGCTTGCCCGGCTTCGACTCGTACTTGATGTCCACCAGCCGCGCTCCCTGCATGACCTGCGCCGCACGCGCCACCAGCACGTCCAGCGGTAGCCGTGTCGCGCCGGGCTCCGGGTTGAGCTTGATCTTGGCCGGTGCACGGTAACCGTACCAGCCGTTAATCCAGTTGTTCACCTGGCGGTTGAACACTTGGTAGGCGCCGGTGAGGCCGGCGCACAGCAGCAGCACGCTGCAGCCCATGCCCAGCAGCCGGTGCAGGTCGCCCAGCCACACCCGCGCGCCCTTGCCGCGGCGCAGCTGCCAGGCACGCGACCAGTCGCGCGGCCACCAGTACACCAGGCCGCTGACGGCCAGCAGCATCAGCAGCAGCGCGCAGATGCCGCCCAGCGTTTCACCCGCCTCGCCCAGCAGCAGGGTTTCATGCAGGTGCAGCAGCCAGTCGAACGGGCCCTGGCCAGCGGCCTGGTCCGAGGTAATGCCGGCGCTGCCGCCATCCAGCCAAAGCCGCCGCTCGGCATCCGGCAGATGCAGCCGTACCTGTACCGCCTCGCCCGCACCGGCAAAGCGCAGGTTGAAATCGGCAGCGGGGTAGCGCGCCAGCACCGCGTCGGCCAGCGCCTGATAGCCGGCAACGTTGGCCGCAGGCGCCGGGCGCTGGCCGCTGGCGGTTTCGATCTCGGCGCGGAACACCAGCAGGCTGCCGGAGAGGCCCAGCAGAAGCAAAAAGCAGGCACAGCCCAAGCCCAGGTAGCGGTGCAGCAGTATCAGGTAACGTTTCATGAATCGGTCCGGTGATGGTATGCCATTCGGGTGAATGGTGGATTGGCCGGTTTGCGGCATTGCAGCAAATTGTATCACGAACGATAATTCTTCGTATTTACAACAAGACCAAGATGTCACGCATGAAAACGCCCTCCCTGCTTTCCGTCCCCCTGCTGCTGGGCCAGCTGTTGCCCGCCGCCAGCCACGCCGCCACAGGCAGTACCACCGACAGCACCGAGCTGGCCACGGTGGTGGTGACCGCCCCGTCACGGCCAGGCAGCAGCTACCAGCCAAGCCGGTCCGTCAGCAGCGGCTATGAACGCGCGCCTCTCGACACACCGCAGGCGGTGGCAGTGGTGGCGCCGCAAGTGATCCGCGACCAGCAGGCGCGCACGTTGCAGGAGGCGGTGAACAACGTCAGCGGCGTGGTGGAGACCAACACCCTGGCCGGCATCGCCGACAGCGTCATCCGTCGCGGCTTCGGTAGCCGGGGCGACGGCAGCATCCTGCGCGACGGCGTGCGCGCCGCCACGTTGCGCAACTTCGGCGTCACCAGCGACAGTGTGGAGGTGCTCAAGGGGCCAGCCTCACTGCTGTACGGCATTCAGGAGCCGGGCGGGGTGATCAACGTGATCAGCAAGAAGCCGCAGTACAGCCAGCAAGGCAGCATCGGTCTGCGCAGCAGCAGCTTCGGCGGCGGCGCGGCCGACGTCGACCTGACCGGCCCGCTGGGCGACGGTGGCCTGGCCTACCGCGTGATCGGCGAGCTGGAAGAGGGCGACTACTGGCGCAACTTCGGCAACACCCGCCGCAAGCTGATCGCGCCGTCGCTGGCCTGGCAGGACGGCAACAGTAGAGCCCTGCTGTCCTACGAATACCTGGACTTCAAGACCCCCTACGACCGCGGCACGGTATTCGCCAACGGCAAGGCGCTGGCCATCCCGCGCGAACAGCGTCTGGACGAGGCCTGGAACATTGCCGAGGGGACTTCGGAAGCACTCAACAGCAGCTACAGTCGGCAACTGAACGACAGCTGGCAGTGGAAAGCCAATCTGGGCTGGACCCGGCTGCGCTACAGCGACAACCAGGCGCGCCCGGTTTCCTACAACGCCACGACCGGCGTGCTGACCCGCCGCGCCGACGGCAACCGCGACTTCGACAACACCACCCTGTTGCTGTCCACCCGCCTGCAGGGTGACGTGTTCCTGTTCGACCAGCGCCACGAACCGGCCATTGTGCTGGAAAGCGAACAGCTGCGCGAAGCCAAGGGCGACGTGATGCAAGGCGTCAACAACACCAGCTTCAATGTCTACAACCCGGTGTACGGCACGCTGGCCTACCCCGCCAAACTCAGCAGTAGCAAGAGCGACACCCGCAGCGACATCGACACCCAGGCACTGGTGCTGCAGGACAACTGGCACTTCGCCGACGGCTGGATGGCCAGCCTGGGCAGCCGCTACCAGCACTACCGGCAGGAAGACGGCAGCGGCCGCCCCTACGGCGTCACCGGCCGCAGCAGCGGCAACGTGTTGCTGCCGCAGCTGGGGCTGCTGTACCGGCTGGCGCCGCAGTGGTCGCTGTACGGCAACTACAGCGAATCGTTCAAGCCCAATACCGCCAGCGACGGCATGAGCTTCGACCCGGAACGCGGCATCGTGCACGAGGTGGGCGGCAAGTACGAGCACGGCGGCATCAGCGCCAGCCTGGCGCTGTACCGCATCGAGAAAAGCAATGTGCTGGTGAGCGAGAACAACGTCAGCCGCGCGGTGGGCAAGGTGCGCTCGCAGGGCGTGGAGCTGGACGTCAGCGGCCAGTTGAGCCGGCAGTTGTCGGTGATCGCCAACTACGCGTATACCGACGCCGAGGTGACCGAGGACCTTGCGGCCAACGTCGGCAAGCAGCTGTTCAACGTGCCGCACCATAGTGGTGGCGTCTCGCTGGCTTACGACTTCGGCCGTGACGCCCAGGGCAGCCGCTGGCGCGCTGGCGGCGGCCTGCGCTACGTCGGCACCCGCCAGAGCGACGCCAGCAACAGCTTCGAACTGCCGCGCTACCAGGTGGCCGACGCCTTCGTCGCCTGGCAAGGCAAGGTTGGCCGCAACAAGCTGGACGTGCAGCTAAACGTGAAGAACCTGTTCGACAAGACCTACTACAGCTCCAGCAGCGGCAGCGCGCTGCAGGTGAAGGTCGGCGACCCGCGCGAGATCAGCGTGCAGACCCGCCTGTCGTTCTGAACCGCGGCACCCGCCACCGCGCCGAAGGGCAGGGCGGGCGATATGGCTTGCCGCAGCAACACCCCCCGTCCACGGGACGGGGTGTGTTGTTTCGGCGCGCGGGGCCGCTCATCCCGCTGCATCGTCTTCGCCTGACTTTCCGCCGTCCCCTTGCTTTGCGGGCGGCATCCGTTCCGAAGCCTGTGGACGGGCTTCGGCTTGAGGCGGGAGTCTGTCTACGGCACCCGGGACGGCCCAGGCCGAGCCTGTCATGCGGCGCTTGCTGTCATTTGCGGCACCCGGTCCCTCGGCACCAGGCGGGTCGAGGCGCTTGCCGCTTTAGAAGGTCGGGATCGACTCAGGCCAGCCCGAACGTTTTCCTCAGGCCCTTCTCGACCGGGCCCGCGGGCATGAAGCGGCGCAACCTGGCCAGAAGCGAGGCCTCGCCCTTGGGTGTATGGCGCATCTTCCAGGCGCCCAGTGCGGCATCGACTATCGTGGCGGCGACGCCATCGGGATCGGGCGCTTTTTGGACCGCGTTCTGGATTGCCTGGGAAACGATGCCAAGCTCCTTGTCGTAGTCGGGGATTCTGGTGACGGTCCGGGGCGCATTCAGATCGAGCTTGGTCTTGGTAAACGAGGGTTCGACCAGCGCCACGCGAATGCCAAACTGGCGCACCTCGTGATCCAGCGTCTCGGACAGCCCCTCGACGGCATGCTTGGACGCCGAATAGAGCGCCATGTACGGCGCTGGCAGAAAGCCCAGCACCGAGCTGACGTTGACGATGCGGCCGGAACGCTGCACGCGCATGTGCGGCAGCACCGCCTTGATCGTGCGCAGGAGGCCGAAGAGGTTGGTGTCGAACAGCTCCTGGGCTTCGGCAAGCGACGTTTCTTCCGTGGCGCCCAGCAGGGTCACGCCCGCGCTGTTGACCAGCACGTCGATGCGCCTGGCCCTCGCGATGATGGTCTGGATGCCGCGCTCGATCGACGCTTCGTCACGGATATCCATCTCGACGAGGGCAACGCCGGGTATGGCCTGCGCCTTGGCCGGGTTGCGCACGGTGCCGAATACGCGGCAGCCTTGCTTGGCAAATTGCATGGCGGCGGCGCGCCCGATACCCGACGACACGCCGGTGATGACGACAACCTTGGAATTCGACATGGCAGTTCCTCCTTGTGTGGGTGGCTTGGGGTGGGAGTCAGCTGTGCGAGGGCGCCGGCCGGATCTTGAACCAGATGGCGTACATGGCCGGCAGGAACACCAGCGTCAGGACCGTCCCGGCGAAGGTGCCGCCGATCAGCGTGTAGGCCAGCGTTCCCCAGAACACCGAATGGGTCAGCGGGATGAAGGCCAGGATCGCCGCCAGCGCGGTCAGAATCACCGGCCGCGCGCGCTGCACGGTCGCTTCGACCACCGCACGGAAGGGATCCAGCCCGGCCTGCTCGTTTTCACGGATCTGTCCGATCAGGATCAGCGTGTTGCGCATCAGGATGCCGGACAGTGCAATCAGGCCGACCAGCGCATTGATGCCGAAGGGTTGCCGGAACAAGAGCAGCGTCGGCACCACGCCGATCAGCCCCAGCGGGCTGGTCAGGAAGACCATCACCATGCCGGCGATCGAGCGCACCTGCAGGATGATGATGAGCAGGGTGATGGCCAGCATGATGGGGAAAATCGGCAGCATGGCGACCGTCGCCTTGCCCGATTCTTCGATGGCGCCGGCCTCTACGATGCGGTAGCCGCTGGGCAGCTTGTCCATGATGGGCTGGAGTTGCCGGGTCATGGCCGTCGACACGTCCGGCGGCTGCAAGCCTTCGGCGATGTCGCCGCGCACGGTGATCGTCGGCACGCGGTCGCGCCGGCGCATTAGCGGTTCTTCCATGTGCACCTCGATCTTGCCCACCTGCGACAGCGGGATGCGCTGCCCGTTGGCGCCCGCCAGCGTGTAATCGCCAATCCTGGCCGGATCGAGCCGGACATTACCGGCCGAGCGCGCGACAACCTGCACCGTGCGTATGTCCTCGCGCACGGTGGTCACCGGCATGCCGCTGAGCAGGAATTGGAGTTGCTGGGCCACGGCACTGGACGTCAGTCCGACGGCTTGCAAGCGGTCCTGCTGCAAGGTGAAGTGCAGCGTGGGCACGCGCACGCCCCAATCCGTGTTGACCGTGCGCATCAGCGGGCTGGCGTCCATGAGCTGCTGCACCTCGGCCGCCACTTTGCGCAACACCGCCGGATCAGGGCCGCTGACCCGGTAGGCCACCGGGAACGGAGAATACGGGCCGAATACCAGCTGGGTGACCCGCACGCGCGCCTCGGGGGCGAGGCCGCCGGCAATCGCCTGGCGCAGCCGCTGCTTCAGCTCGTCGCGTTCCTCCTGGCTGTCAGTGCGCACCACAATCTTGGCGAACGACGGATCGGGCAGTTCCGGCCCCATCGCCAGATAGAAGCGCGGCGCGCCCTGGCCGATATAGGACGTGACGATCCTGGCTTCCGCTTGCCTGGCCAGCCAGGCCTCCACCTTCGCGGCGGCTGCACTCGTTTGCGTGATCGACGTGCCATAGGGCATCTGCACCTCGACCAGTACTTCAGGCCGGTCAGAAATCGGGAAGAACTGTTTCTTGACCACCGCCATGCCGAGTACCGACACCACGAAAAGGGCGATCACCGTGCCGGCGACAAGCCACTTGCGGGCAATGACGCGCCCCAGCAGCTGGCGAAAGCGGTTGTAACGTGGCGTGTCGTAGATCGCATCGTGACCGCCTGCCACCTTCTTGAAGTCGGGCAACAGCTTGACCCCGAGATACGGCGTGAACACCACCGCGACCACCCACGACGCGATCAGCGCGATGCCAACGATCCAGAACATGTTGCTGGTATATTCACCCGCCGAGGACCGGGCGAAGCCATTGGGCATGAAGCCGACTGCCGTCACCAGCGTGCCCGACAGCATGGGCGCCGCGGTGTGGCTCCAGGCGTAGGCCGAAGCTTTGACGCGGCTGTAGCCTTCTTCCATCTTCACCACCATCATCTCGATGGCGATGATGGCGTCGTCCACCAGCAGGCCCAGCGCCAGAATCAGCGACCCCAGCGTGATGCGGTCGAAGTTCTTGCCGGTCGCCAGCATCACGGCAAAGACGACGGCCAGCGTCAGCGGCACGGCCGCGGCAACCACGACCCCGACACGCCAGCCCATGCTCACGAAGCTGACCAGCATGACCACCAGCACCGCGGCGAAGAACTTGACCATGAACTCATCGACCGCCGAGCCGATGTTGACGGCCTGGTCGGTGACTTTGCTCAGGCTCATGCCCAGCGCTTGCCCGGCGTTGATCGCACTCACCTCGCTGTCCAGGGCCTTGCCCAGGTCCCGCCCGTTCCAGCCGTCGCGCATGATCACACCCAGCAACAGCGCCGGTTCGCCGCCGTTGCGGATCATGAACGTTGCCGGGTCTTCGTAGCCGCGCTTCACCGTGGCGATGTCCGACAGTTTCAGCGTGCGGCCCTGCGCCACGATGGGCGTGTCGCGGATTTTCTGCAGTTGGTCGAAGGCGCCGTCCAGACGGATAAACACCTCCGGCCCCCTGGTTTCCACCGCGCCGGCCGGCGTCAGCGCATTCTGGTTATTGAGGGCGGCGAACACGTCCTGCGGGCTGACGCCCAAGGTCGCCAGACGCTCGTGTGAAAACTCGACGTAGATCCGCTCCGCCTGCTCGCCAACGATGTTGACCTTCTTGACGCCCGGCACATGCAGCAGACGCTGGCGCAGCGTTTCCGCGTCGCGAACCAGCACTCGCTGTGGCTCGCCCTTGGCCTTGAGTGCATACAAGGCGAAGGTCACATCGGCGTACTCGTCGTTGACAAACGGGCCGACCACGCCGGGCGGCAGATTGCGTACTTCGTCTCCGACCTTTTTACGGGCCTGGTAGAACTCGTCCTGCACTTCCGACGGCGGGGTGCTGTCCAGCAAGGTCAGCGTGGTGAACGCCAGCCCCGGACGGGTGTAGGTCTCGCTGCGGTCGTACCAGCGCAGTTCCTGCAGGCGCTTCTCGATCTTCTCGGCCACTTGGTCCTGCATCTCCTGCGCGGTAGCACCGGGCCAGGCGGTGACGATGGTCATCACCTTGATCGTGAAGGAGGGGTCCTCGGCCCGACCCAGCTTGAAGAAGGACATCACCCCGCCCAGCGAGATCAGGATGATCAGGAACAGCGTGATGGCGCGTTCGCGTACTGCGAGCGCCGACAGGTTGAAACGGCTTTCGCTCACGGCTTGACTCCTTCTGCTGCCGTGGCGACGGCTTGGTCAGCCACCCGGATCCGCTCGCCTTCGCGCAGCAGGTGCGCGCCGAGCGCGACGATCCGGTCGCCTTGCTTGATCTGGCCGGCGATGCGTGCGCCATCGTCACCCAGGTGCAGGACGGTGACCGGCCGCCAGGAAACCTTGGCCGGCTTGCCATCGATCAGCCATACCCCCGGCCCCTTGCCCGCGTCGAACAGCGCGCCAATTGGCACCTGCATGCCGTCGTTCACCGCGGCATGGCCATCCGGAATCCGGATGGTCACCGTGGCCCCCAGCGGGGCGTCGGCCAATTCGCCCTCCAGCACATAGCGGGCTTCGAAAGTGCGGGTGAGCCGGTCTGCGGCATCGGAGAGCTGACGAAGTCTGGCCGGAACGCTGACGTCTTCCTTGCCGAACAGCGTGGCTTGCCCGATGGAACCGACCGCAGGGCGCAGGGTTTCCGGCAGCTGGATGACGGCCTCGCGGCGACCGGCGCGGGCCAGACGCACCACGGTCTGCCCTGCGCCCACGACCTGGCCGGGCTCGGCCAGCGTTTCCATGACCACGCTGTCGCCATCGGCCACCAGCTCCGCATAGCGGCTTGCATTTTGGGCCACGTCGGCCTGTGCTTCGGCCGCGCTGAGCTGGGCTTTGGCGGCATCTGCCGCCGCTTTGATCTGGTCGTAGGCGGAGGCTGAAATCGCACCGGTGCCACGCAGGTCACGGTAGCGGGCTTCGTCCTGCGCCGCCTGCTGCGCCCGCGCTCGCGCCGCGGCAACCGTCTCCTGCTGCGCCTGTGCGGCCAACTTGAGATCGGCCGGGTCTATCCGCATCAGGGGTTGGCCGCGCTTGACGGTTTGCCCGGCGTCCACCAGGCGCTCCAGTACCTTGCCGGAGACACGGAAGCCGAGATCGCTCTGTACCCGGGCGGCGATGGTGCCAGTGAAGGAGCGGGATTCAGGGGTGCTTGCCTGAACAATGGCGGTACGTACCAGCGGGGTGCCGGTGCGGGGATCGGTCTGTGCTTTTTCGCCGCAAGCGACCAGGGCAAACGGCAGGACACAAATGACGGTGGAGATAGCAAGGCGATGCCGAAGCATGAAAGTCCCTTTGACGAAGTGATCGGGACTTTCAGTATTGTTCTTGTGACCAATTTAGTCAATAGTCACTAATCGCCTATGGCATTACGGCGACAGGCTGCGCAGCACCAGGCTGGAGAGTTGCGCGGGTGCCTCCTCGGTATTGTCGAAGTTGTACTGCAACAGCAGCGGGTGCAGGTAAGGGCGCATCACCAGGTAAATCGCTTTGGCGGTTTCGTCGAGCGGCGTCTTGCGCTCAAAGTCTCCGCTCAGTCGCCCCTGCTGCACGATGTCCTGCAGCAAGTGCTGAATGCGCGCCTCGTAGGCGACCGTCGCCTGCCAGCGTTCGCCGGCGGCCGAGGCCGCGATTTCGTAGAGCTTGCGGTCCTGGAAAAACAGCCGCAGGCTGGCCTCTACAATGGTTTTGAACATCCGCCGCAGTTTCTCGGGCGGCCGCTCGGCTGCGTCCACCGCCGCCCTGACATCGTCCTCGATCTCGCGCAGGCAGTTGGCGCAGATCATCTCGCCGATGGCCTGCTTGGACTCGAAGAACTTGTAGATATAGGCCTTGGAAAAACCGATGGCCTTGGCGAGGTCGGACACCGTGGTCTTCTCGTAGCCATAGCGGCTGAAGTGCTCGGTGGCGGCGGCAACGATCTGATCGCGTACTTCGTGGTCGGCCGGTCCGCGGGCGGCAGCGGGGGAGGTGTGTGTATTCTTCATGGGCGGTAGCTTACAGACGTGCTCAAAAATTGACAATGAGTGACCAATATGTATTATGGTCACTATAGTTCATTCTGATTCGGAGCCTGCCCGTGCTAGCCAAATGCCCCCTTGCCTTGCTTATCGCCGCCGGTCTGTTGACCGGCTGTGCCGTCGGTCCCGATTATGCCCGGCCCGATATGCCGATGCCTGAACGGTATCTGGGCGCTGCCGCAGTGGAACAGCGACAGGCGGCCACCAGCGCCGACCTGGCTGCATGGTGGACGGGGTTCGGCGATCCGCATCTGAGTCGATACGTCATGCTGGCGTTGGAACAGAATCTCGATCTCGCGCAGGCATCGGCTCGCGTCGTTCAGGCGCGGGCGGGCTTGGGGGCGGCCAAGGCCGCGTTGCTACCGGCTGGTCATGTCAGCGGCCAGGCCGCCAGAGCCTACCAATCCCTTGAAACGCCCGTGGGGCAAGTCCTGAATTCGACACCGGGTTTCGACCGTTATGGCAATGCCTACGAGGCCGACCTCGGTGCCAGCTGGGAACTGGACCTGTTTGGTGGCTTGCGCCGTGGACGGGAAGCGGCGCTGGCCGAGTATCAGGCTTCGGCAGCCGGTAATACGGCGACTCGCCTCGCGGTGGCGGCCCAGACCGCCGACATCTATATCAGCATCCGCGGATTGCAAACCCGTCTGGATGTCGCCCGACGACAGGTGCAGAAACAGCAGGCGCTGCTCAAGACCATCCAGCTGTTGTACGGCAAGGGCTTGGCGGCCGAACTGCAGGTGAGCCAGGCCGAAGGGGCGCTGGCCCAGGTCCAGGCCTCCGTACCGGTGCTCGAAACGGGGCTGGACGCGGCCATGAACGCACTGGATGTGATGCTGGGTTCATCACCCGGCACGCATCGCGCCGAGCTGGCCGAAGGCGGGGCCATCCCTGTCGCCCCACGCATTGCCGCCACCGGCTCGCCGGGCGAGTTGCTCCGGCGCCGGCCCGACCTGATCGTGGCCGAGCGCCGTTTGGCGGCGTCGAATGCACGTATCGGCGTCGCCATTGCCGAGTATTACCCCAAGCTTTCCCTGAGCGGCTTGATCGGCAGTGCGACGGCAGTGTCCGCCGGCAATCTGTTCACCAGCGGTGCCAGCCAGGCTGCCGGCGTGCTGGGGCTGCGCTGGCGTCTGTTCGATTTTGGGCGCATCAACGCGCAGATCGACCAGGCCAGGGGCCAGGAGGCCGAGAGGTTGGCCGCATATCGGCTGGCCGTACTGCGGGCAAGCGAGGACGTGGAAAACGCCTTCTCGGCCTTGGTCAAGCGCGAGGAACAGGCTGCCGTGCTGGCACGGGGCGTGGACTCGCTCGGCCGTGCCCGGTCGGCTTCGTTTGCCGCCTATCAAAAAGGGGTGGTCAGCCTGATCGAGGTGCTGCAAGCCGATGAAAGCCTGCTCCGCGCCGCCGACGCACAGGCACTGGCGCAAACGGAATCGGCACGCGCGGCGGTCGCCGCCTTCAAGGCGCTTGGCGGTGGTTGGCAGCCCCGTGAATCCGAAGTGCAGGCAAGCAAGTAGCAACAGGAACGAGCCCGGATTCCTGCGCAAATCTGCCATGGTGAGTTTCCCTGCTTATTGGCCGCTTCGGCCGACTCCCTGGCTGCTGCCCGGCCCGGCCCGAGCAAACAAGGGGTGTCACGATTCCATGGGGGATGCGCTTCCGATTTTTGATCACGCGCTATATCGGTCAGCGCAGCGGGTCGCGTTATGGTCGACAGGCCGGCACCAAGAGGCAGCCTGAATTCCATCATGTTATCCTGTCAGTCTGTTGTGCTGACTTCCCATAAAGTCCACGGCAAAACAGGATAAAAGACAGGATTGAAACCCATAGATGCGGCACCGTAAGCCGCCAGGAATAAGGCTTGTAGACCCGCTATGCTACTGATGATCGACAACTACGACTCCTTCACCTACAACCTCGTGCAGTACTTCGGCGAGCTGGGGCAGGAAGTCAAGGTCTTCCGCAACGACGAAATCACGCTGGAAGAAATCGAGGCACTGGCGCCGCAGTACCTGGTGCTGTCGCCCGGCCCGTGCACGCCGAACGAGGCCGGTATCTCGGTGCCGGCCATCCACCACTTTGCCGGCAAGCTGCCGATCATGGGCGTTTGCCTCGGCCACCAGAGCATCGGCCAGGCCTTCGGCGGCAAGATCATCCACGCCAAGCAGCTGATGCACGGCAAGGTGTCGCCGGTGGCGCACCACGATATCGGCATGTTCCGCGACATCCCCAACCCGGTGACCTGCACCCGCTACCACTCGCTGGTGATCGAGCGCGAGTCGCTGCCGGACTGTCTGGAGATCACCGCCTGGACCGACGACGGCGAGATCATGGGCGTGCGCCACAAGACGCTGCCGATCGAGGGCGTGCAGTTCCACCCCGAGTCCATCCTGACCCAGCATGGCCACCAGATGCTGGACAACTTCCTGAAAGAATTCGCCTAAGCCGCATAGCGCCGCAGACGCCGGAGAAAAAAGATGATCACACCGCAGGCCGCCCTCAATCGCCTGATCGACCAGAACGAACTGTTCCACGATGAAATGCTGGACCTGATGCGCCAGATCATGCGCGGCGAAGTGCCGCCGACGCTGATCGCCGCCATCCTGATCGGCCTGCGCGTGAAAACGGAAAGCGTGTCGGAAATCGCCGCCGCGGCACAGGTGATGCGCGAGTTCGCCACCCGCGTGCCGGTGAGCGACACCACGCGGCTGGTGGATACCTGCGGTACCGGCGGTGACAAGAGCCATACCTTCAACATCTCCACCACCGCCGCCTTCGTATCGGCGGCGGCCGGCGCCCGCGTCGCCAAGCACGGCGGCCGTTCGGTGTCGTCCAGCTCCGGCAGCGCCGACGTGCTGGAGGCGCTCGGCGTCAACCTCAATCTCAGCCCGGAGCAGGTCGGCCGCTGCATCGACGACATCGGCGTCGGCTTCATGTTCGCGCCCAACTACCACAGCGCGATGAAGTACGTGGCGCCGGTGCGGCGCGAGCTGGCGGTGCGCACCATCTTCAACATCCTCGGTCCGCTGACCAACCCGGCCGGCGCGCCCAACCAGGTGATGGGCGTGTTCCACCCCGACCTGGTCGGCATCCAGGCGCGCGTGCTGCGCGAGCTGGGCAGCCAGCACGTGATGATCGTGCACGGCGAGGACGGTCTCGACGAGATCACCCTGTCCGGCTATACCAGCATCGCCGAGCTGAAGGACGGCGCCATCCGCGAATACCGCATCGACCCGGCCGATTTCGGCATCGCCCACGCGCCATTGGCCGCGCTGCGCGCCGACAGCGCCGAGCAGTCGAAAACCATGCTGCTGGCGGTGCTCGACGGCCAGAGCGGCCCGACGCGCGACATCGTGCTGCTCAATGCCGCGGCGGCGATCTACACCGCCGGCATCACGGCCAGCCTGGCCGATGGCGTGGCGCTGGCTCGCAGCGTGATCGACAGCGGCGCAGCGCGCGCCAAGCTGGACGCGCTGGTACAGCTGAGCCAGTCGCTATAATGAACCTCCCGGCCGCCGACAGAGCGCCGGCGGTTGCGGCCAACCTTCTACTTCTTATCGGGTTTGAGCAATGACCATCTCTCCCTCCATTTTCAAGGCCTACGACATCCGCGGCATCGTCGGCGACACACTCACCGCCGACGCCGCGCGCCTGATCGGCCGCGCCATCGGCTCCGAGGCGCGTGCGCGCAATGTCGGCACCATCTGCGTCGGCCGTGACGGCCGCCTGTCCGGCCCCGAGCTGTGCCACGCGCTGTCCGACGGCATCCGCGCCGCCGGCGTCGACGTCATCGACGTTGGCCGCGTCGCCACGCCGATGCTGTACTTCGCCGCCTACCAGCTGGAAACCTACTCCGGCGTGATGGTCACCGGCAGCCACAACCCGCCGGACTACAACGGCTTCAAGATGATGCTGGACGGCGACACCCTCGCCGGCGACTGGATCCAGAAGCTGTACCAGCGCATCGTCGACAACGACTTTGCCGACGGTCACGGCGGCTACAGTACGCACGACATCGTCGACGCCTACCTCAACCGCATCACCGGCGACATCAAGCTGGCGCGGCCGATGAAGGTGGTGGTCGACTGTGGCAACGGCGTGGCTGGCGATTTCGCGCCGGAGCTGTTCCGCGGCCTCGGCTGCGAGGTGCACAAGCTGTTCTGCGAGGTGGACGGCACTTTCCCCAACCACCATCCCGATCCGGCCAAGCCGGAAAACCTGCAGGACGTGATCCGCACGCTGCAGGACACCGACGCCGAGATCGGCCTGGCGTTTGACGGCGACGGCGACCGCCTGGGCGTGGTCACCAAGGACGGCAGCATCATCTGGCCGGACCGCCAGCTGATCCTGTTCGCGCAGGACGTGTTGTCGCGCCAGCCGGGCAGCAAGATCATCTACGACGTGAAGTGCACCCGCCTGCTGGCGCCGGCGATCGCCGCCGCCGGTGGCGTGCCGATGATCAACCGCACCGGCCACAGCTTCATGAAGGCGGCGCTGAAAGCCAACCCGGACGCAGGCCTCGCCGGCGAGATGTCTGGCCACGTGTTCTTCAAGGAGCGCTGGTACGGCTTTGACGACGGCCTGTACGCCGGTGCGCGCCTGCTGGAAATCCTGTCCAAGGTGGCCGACCCGTCGGCGCTGCTCAATGCGCTGCCCAACGCGCTGTCCACGCCGGAATTGAACCTGAAGACCGCCGAGGGCGAGAACCACGCGCTGATCGAACGCCTGCAGCAGACGGCACAGTTCGATGGCGCCAGGGACATCATCACCATCGACGGCCTGCGCGTGGAGTACGCCGACGGCTTCGGCCTGATGCGCGCCTCCAACACCACGCCGGTGATCGTGCTGCGTTTCGAGGCCGACAACCAGGCGGCGCTGCAACGCATCCAGAACGATTTCCGCCGCGTGCTGGCCAAGGAAACCAGCGCAGCGCTGCCGTTCTGAGCGATAATCGCCGCCAGTTGACCGCCTCGATGGCGGTCTGATCAGTCAAAGGTTGGCCGCGGCCAACCTTTCGCATTAGCAAGGCGGCACGACACACTCGTGCCGCCGGCTTTTTAAAGGGAATGCCATGTACGCCGAAGCTGCCAGCACTTTTCAAACCGTCCGCGACCTGCTGCGCTTTGCCGTGTCGCGCTTTACCGATGCCGGCCTGACCTACGGCCACGGCACCAGCAATGCCTACGACGAGGCCGCCTATCTGATCCTGTCGACGCTGAAGCTGCCGATCGACCGCCTGGAGCCGTTCCTCGACGCCCAGTTGCTGCCGAACGAGGTGCAGCAGGTGGTGGCGCTGATCGAGCGCCGCGCCGAAGAGCGCGTGCCGGTGGCCTATCTCACCAACGAGGCGTGGCAGGGCGAGTTCAACTTCTACGTCGACGAACGCGTGATCGTGCCGCGCTCCTTCATCTTCGAGCTGCTGGGCGAGCCGCTGGAGCCGTGGATCGAACACCCGGAACTGGTACACCGCGCGCTGGACCTGTGCACCGGTTCCGGTTGCCTGGCGATCCAGCTGGCGCACCACTATCCGGACGCCGAGATCGACGCCGTCGACATCTCGCTGGACGCGCTGGAAGTGGCCAGCATCAACGTGCAGAACTACGGTCTGGAAGACCGCATCCAGCTGATCCACAGCGATCTGGTGGAGGGGCTGGAAGAGCCGTACGACCTGATCATCTCCAACCCGCCGTATGTCGATGCCGAATCGGTGGACGCGCTGCCGCAAGAATACCTGCACGAGCCGGAACTGGCGCTCGGCTCCGGCGAGGACGGCCTGGACGCCACCCACGTCATCCTGCAGAACGCGGCGCGCCTGCTCAATCCGCAGGGCGTGCTGCTGGTCGAGATCGGCCACAACCGCGACGTGCTGGAAGCGGCCTATCCGAGCCTGCCGTTCATGTGGATGGAAACGCAGAGCGGTGACGGCTTCGTGTTCCTGCTGACGCGCGAAGACCTGGTCGCCGCCGGCCTCGGCGACCCGCTGAACGACGCCGACTTCGGCGATCTGGTGATCGAGGACGAAGACATCTGAGCGGTCACGGCTTGCGGTCAACGTTGGCCGCAAGGCTGAGCGTACAAAAAAGGCAGCCCGTTGACGGGCTGCCTTTTTTTGCGGCGGCGGACAGGGCAGGAGGACTAATTGCTGCCCTGCAGCCCGTACTTCTTCACCTTGTCGAATAGCGTGGTCTTCGGTGTGCCCAGCGCGGCGCTGGCCTGGGTCAGGTTGCCGCCGTGACGGCGCAGCGCCTCCACGACCAGGCTCTTTTCATAGGCTTCCACGCATTCGGCGAGGCTGGGCGAGTTGTGGCCGTCGCCGCTGTCCTTGAACGCCGGCAGCCCCAGCGCGTAGCGTTCGGCGACGTTGCGCAGTTCGCGCACATTGCCCGGCCAGTCGTGCGCCATCAGCCTCGACAGCGTCTTGCGGTCCACCTCCAGCGGCTCGCGGTCGAAGCGCAGCGCCGCCTGCTGCAGGAAGCATTCGAACAGCAGCGGAATGTCCTCGCGCCGTTCGCGCAGCGGCGGGATTTCCAGCGTCACCACGTTGAGGCGGTAGTAGAAGTCGGCGCGGAACTTGCCCTGTTGCGACAGCTCGCCCAGGTCTTCCTTGGTGGCGGCGATCAGGCGGCAGTCGACATCGACCATCTGGTTGCTGCCCAGGCGTTCCAGCTTGTGTTCCTGCAGCACGCGCAGCAGCTTGATCTGCAGGTTGATCGGCATGGTCTCGACTTCGTCGAGGAACAGCGTGCCCTTGTGCGCGTGCTCGATCTTGCCGATGCGGCGCTTGCCGGCGCCGGTGAAGGCGTTGGCCTCGTGGCCGAAGATTTCGCTCTCGAACAGGTGCTCCGGCAGGCCGCCGCAGTTGATCGCCACGTAGTTGTGCTGCTGGCGGCGGCTGAATTCGTGCAGGCAGCTGGCGACCAGCTCCTTGCCGGTGCCGGTTTCGCCGTTGATCAGCACGTTGGCACCGGTGTCGGCGACGTTGAGGATCAGTTCGCGTAGCTGGCACATCGCGGCGGAGCGGCCGATCAGGCGCTGCGCCAGCGTCTGCTTGCCGTCCAGCTGGCGGCGCAGGCTTTCCACCTCCAGGCTCAGCCGGCGCTGCTCCAGCGCGCGGCGGGCGACCTCCACCAGCCGTTCCGGCGAGAACGGTTTTTCCATGAAATCGTAGGCGCCGTCCTTCATCGCCTGCACCGCCATGCTGACGTCGCCGTGGCCGGTGATCAGTACCACCGGCAGGCTGCGGTCCTGCGCCTTCAGCTGCTGCATCAGGGTCAGGCCGTCGATGCCGGGCAGGCGGATGTCGCTGATGACGATGCCGGGGAACTGGCCGTCGATCAGCGGCAGCGCGGCTTCGGCGCTGGCGACGCCGGTGACCGGGATGTCTTCCAGCGTCAGCGCCTGCTGGCAGCCGAGCAGGACATGGGGATCGTCTTCCACGATCAGGACGCGCAATGCTTCAGACATGATGGAGTTCCTGTTCCGGGCACAGCGGCAATTGCAGCACGAAGGCGGCGCCTTGTGGCAGCGGCTGTGCCTGCAGTGTACCGTTGGCCGCCGCGGCGAGGCTGGCGGACAGGGTCAGCCCCAGCCCCAGCCCGCTGCCCTGCGGCTTGGTGGTGAAAAAGGGTTCGAACAGATGCTGGCGTACCTGTTCCGGCAGGCCGCCGCCGTTGTCGGCCACGGTCAGCAGGTAGCGGCCGCCGTCGCGCTGGCCGCTCAGGCGCACGCAGGCGGCGGGCACGCCCTGCAGCGCGTCCAGCGCGTTGCCGACCAGGTTGACCAGGATCTGCTCCAGCCGCGTCTGGTCGATGGCCAGCAGCACGTCGTCGAATTCGCGCTGCACCGTGACCGGGTGGCGCGACAGCCGCGGCTGCAGCAGGAACAGCGCGGCGTCGACCGCGGTTTCCAGTCGCGCCTGGCCGTCGGCGTGTTCGGAGCGGCGGGCGAAGGAGCGCAGCGAGCCGGTGATCTTGCCCATGCGCTCCACCAGTTCGCCGATGGTCTTGAGGTTGGCCGCAGCGGTGTCGTAGGCGCCGCGGGCGAGGAACTTCACGGTGTTGCCGGACAGCGTGCGCAGCGCCGCCAGCGGCTGGTTCAGCTCGTGGGCGATGCTGGTCGACATCTGGCCGATCACCGCCAGCTTGCCGGCCTGGATCAGCTCGTTCTGCGCCTTGCGCAGCGTCTGCTCCGCCAGCTCGCGCTCGCGGATTTCGGCCAGCAGGCGCTCGTTGCTGGCGGAAAGGTCGGCGGTGCGCTCTTCGATGCGGCGTTCCAGCTCGCTATTGGCCGCCTGCAGTGCCTCGCGCGCCGACAGGCGGGTGGCGATCACCTTGCGCCGCTCGTTCCACGCGATCAGCAGCAGCGTCAGCACCGCGACGATGGTGGCCGCCAGCATCGCGTGCGTCCACGCCGCCGCCTTCAGCGCCGCCAGCGGGCTGAGCAGGGTCAGCTGCCAGCGGGTGTCGTTGAGGGTGCGCGACTGCGCCAGGAACAGGCGGCCTTCCGGCGCGGCGACGTCGGGGTCGGACAGCTCCCAGCGATCCAGCCCCGGCGACAGCGTGCGCCGCGATTTCAGCTGCAGCAGCGGCAGCGACGCCCAGTGGTATTGCAGGCTCTGCGCCAGCTGGTTGCGCCGCTCCTGCGACAGCGGGTGGATCACGTTCAACCGCCAGCGCGGCTTGGAGGCGAGGATGATGACGCCGTTTTCATCGGCGATGAACACGTCGGCGCCGGCCTTGCGCCAGCCGGCTTCCAGCTGGCCGAGGCGGACCTTGACCACCGCCACGCCGGCGATGCGGCCGTTGACGCGCAGCGGGCTGGACAGGTAGTAGCCGGCCTCGCCGATGGTGCTGCCGATGCCGTAGAAGCGACCGGGGCGGCCGGCCATGGCCTCGGTGTAGTAGGGGCGGAACGACAGGTCTTCGCCGACATAGCTGTCGCTGCGGCGCCAGTTGCTGGACGCCAGCACGCGGCCGCCGCTGTCCAGCACGTAGACCGCCAGCGTGCCGCTGCGCTCGTTCATCGCCGCCAGGTAGCGGTTGACCTCCAGCTGGTGGCTGGCGTCCGGCGACTGCAGCAGCTGCAGCGTCACCGGGTTGAGCTGCAGCAGGCCGGGCAGCCATACGAAGCGCTCGATCTCGCTTTCCACGCCGCGGGTGTGCAGCTCCAGCTGGCGGTTGCCCTGCTCGCGCAGGGCGTCAATACCGTGCTGCACCGAAAACTGGTAGGTCAGCGTGCTGCACAGCAGTACCAGCCCCAGCAACAGGCAGCTCAGGAACAGCGGTTTGCGGATACGGACAGACATGGCAGAAAAAAGCGTTGCGGCCAACATGGGATGACAGGATTCCGGTTCTAACACAGGCCATGGCCGGCGTCAGCAAAATTGCGGCAGGGCGAGGTGCCATTTTTGTTGCACCCCGCGCTTAACATGGCACGCCAGGCGCGCCGTTGCGGTGTTTCTGCCTTGCACTATTCGTGCCAGTGACAAGCGGCAGCGATAACAAGCACTTGCCGCCACCGGCCATCGCAAAACCGAACCGCTGCCGTGGCGGCATCCGGAAATCCGTACGCCATGCCGTCCGGAAAGCCATCGTCAAGCCGGCGGCCAGGCGGTAATATTCACCGATTGGCCGCTTCCGGGTTGGCCGATGACCTGTCGTCACACCATTGCGGTGAGTTTGCGCCGCAGCCGGGACTTGGAGATAACATAAACATGTTTGGCAACAGCAAGAAAAAGATCGCCGCACTGGAAGAACGCCTCGCCACCCTGGACCAGGAGCGCGCGACACTGCAGCAGCAACTGGAGCAGGCGCGCCAGGCGCTGGGCAACTGCGAACAACTGAGCCGCGAAAACGAGCTCGCCCAGCAAAAGCGCCACAGCTACCGCCAGCCGTTCGGGCAGTTCTGTGACGGTGTCGCGCAGCTGCGCGGCAGCTTCAGCAAGCTGGCCGAGGACATGGAAGGCTGCTTCAGCCTGGCCACCGACACCGCGGCCGGCCTCGATCACACCCGCAGCGTGGTCGACACCCTCGCCAACAGCTTCAGCGACATCGCCAATGCACAGCAATTGACCGCGCAGCAGATGGACACCCTCAACAGCAAGACCGGTGAAATCCGCCAGTTCGTGCAGCTGATCAAGGACGTGGCCGACCAGACCAACCTGCTGGCGCTGAACGCGGCAATCGAGGCGGCGCGCGCCGGCGAGCAGGGCCGCGGCTTTGCCGTGGTGGCCGACGAAGTGCGCAAGCTGGCGGAGCGCACCTCGCAGGCGACCAACGAGATCGCCAGCCTGGTGGGTGATGTGGAGAAAGCGTCCAGCGACACCAAGCAGCAGGTCAGCGAGGCGGCGGAGCAGGCTGAGAAGTATCGCCACACCGGCGAGGAAATCGCGGTGGCGATCAAGAAACTGGTCGACGGCAGCGAGCAGATGGCGAAGGCGATCACCGTCGGCACCAACGCCAGCTTCATGGAAGTGGTGAAGCTGGATCACGTCGTCTACAAGATGGAGATCTACAAGGCCTTCATCGGTTACCACACCCTGGACGCCGGCCAATTGTCCAATCACACCCACTGCCGCCTCGGCAAGTGGTACTACGAGGGGCGCGGCCAGCAGCAGTGCCGCGACCAGGCCAGCTACGGCCAGCTGGAGGCGCCGCATGCACGGGTGCACGACAGCGGCAAGGCGGCACTGCAGGCGTTCTACGCCGCCGACTACAGCGCGGCATCGCAGGCGCTGGCGACCATGGAACAGTCGTCCGACGAGGTGATGGGCTTGCTGGACCGGCTGGTGCACCTCGGCCACTAAGCCGTCGCAGGGCGGGCACGTCGCCGCAGATAGGCGGGTAAGGCAAACAGGGCATGGTGATCGCACCATGCCCTGTTTTCATTGGCGCAGGCCTGTCGCGCTTGCGGCCAACCTTGTGCCGCTCAGTGGCCGGCGTCGACCACCACCGCTCCCGCAGGTGTTTTCGGCGGCCGCGACAGCCACACCAGCCCGGTCAGCAGCAGGAACAGCACCGTGGCCAGCCAGAATACCTCGTTGGCGCCGATAAACAGCCCCTGGCGGCTGATGTCGCTGGCGATTACCGCCGCCGCCTGCTCGGCGCTCAGCCCGGCCTGCTGCATCGCGGCCAGCGTGTCGCGGGTGGCGTTGTCGTACAGGCTGACGTGTTCGGTCAGCTGGGTATGGTGCAGCCCTTCGCGGTGCTCCCACTGCCAGGTGGTCAGCGAGGCACCGATCGAGCCGGCCAGCGTGCGCATGAAGTTGGACAGGCTGGAGGCACTGGCCAGCTGCTGCGGCTTCATGTTGGACAGGGTGATGGTGGTCAGCGGCATGAAGAAGCCGGCGATGGCAAAACCCTGCACGAACTGCGGCCACGCCACGCCGGCAAAATCCATCGCCGGATTGAAGGTGCTGTAGCGCCAGTAAAAGCACGCGGCAAACATCAGGAAGCTGAAGGTCACCACCCAGCGCATATCCAGCTTGTGCGCGTTCTTGCCGATGATGGGCGACAGCAGCACCGGCAGGATGCCGATCGGCGCGGTGGCGAGGCCGGCCTCGGTGGCGGTATAGCCCATCTGCGTCTGCATCAAGAGCGGCATCAGCACGATGGCGCCGAAGTACAGCATGAAACCGACGCTGACCGAGGTCACCCCGACCGCGAAGTTGCGGTCGCGGAACAGCGACAGGTCGATCACCGGGTGCTTGTCGGTCAGCTCCCACACCACCAGGTAGGACAGCGCCAGCAGCGCGATGATGCCGTAGAGCATGATCTCGCCGGAGTGGAACCAGTCCAGCTCCTTGCCGCGGTCCAGCATCATTTGCAGGCAGCCGACGCCGAGTACCAGCAGGATCAGCCCCACCTTGTCGATCGGCAGCTGCAGGATGGTGGTTTCGCGGTGGCGCAGCTCGCGCCAGGCCAGCCCCGCCGCCACGATGCCGATCGGGATATTGATGTAGAAGATCCAGCTCCAGTGCCAGTTGTCCGACAGCCAGCCGCCCAGGATCGGGCCGAAGATCGGCGCCACGATGATGGTCGTCGTCCACAGCGCCATGGCGATGGCGCGTTTGTGCGGCGGATAGCTCTGCAGCAGCAGGCTCTGCGACAGCGGGATCATCGGCCCGGCCAAGAGCCCCTGCAGCACGCGGAACAGGATCAGCAGTTCCAGGCTCGGCGCCAGGCCGCACAGCCACGAGCTGATCACGAAGCCGATGGTGGCCAGCAGGAACAGGCGCACCTCGCCGACGCGCTTGGCCAGCCAGCCGGTGATCGGCACCGAGATGGCATTGGCGACGCCGAAGGAGGTGATCACCCAGGTGCCCTGGCTGGTGGAGGCGCCCAGATCGCCGGCGATGGTGGGGATCGCCACGTTGGCGATGGTGGTGTCCAGCACCTGCATGAAGGTGGCCAGCGACAGCGCCAGGGTGACCAGTGTGCGCGAGCGTCCTTCCAGTGGTGGATGCGACATGATCACGCTCCCTTAGCGGCCAAGGTTGGCCGCAATGATGCTGGCCACCGCCTGGTCGGCCTGCGCCAGCTGGCGCTCGAACACGCTGGTGCTCAGCGCCGGATTGCGACGGGCGGCGGTCAGCAGTGGGCCGTCCTGCCGGCTGGTGTCGACGCTGACCGACATCGACAGGCCGAGGCGTAGCGGGTGCTGCTGCAGCTCCTGCGGCTGCAGCGCGATGCGCACCGGCACGCGCTGCACCACCTTGATCCAGTTGCCGGTGGCGTTCTGCGCCGGCAGCAGCGAGAACACGCTGCCGGTGCCGGCGGCGAGGCCGGCGACCGTGCCGTGATAGGTGACGTCATCGCCGTACAGGTCGGCGTGCAGCTCGACCGGCTGGCCGATGCGCAGCTCGCGCAGCTGGCCTTCCTTGAAGTTGGCGTCGACCCAGGCGCTGTCCAGCGCCGCCACCGCCAGCAGCGGGGTGCCGGGCTGGATGCGGGCGCCCGGCTGCGCGCTGCGGCGCGCGATCTGGCCGGATACCGGCGCGCGGATCTCGGTGCGCGCCAGCGCGAGGTAGCTCTCGCGCAGCGCGGCGGCGGCGCGCGCTACCGCCGGTTGTTGCTCGGCGCGGTCGCTGAGCACCAGTGCGCGGCTGGCCTGCTGTTCTTCCTCGCCGACCTTCAGCGCGGCGCGGGCGGCGCTCAGTGCGAGGCGGGCACTGTTGGCCGCGTCGCGGGCGTGCTGCAGTTCTTCGCCGGCGATGGCCTGATCACGGGCGGCGGCCTCGCGGCGCGCCAGATCGCCATTGGCGCGGGCGACATCGGCCTCGGCCCGGGCGACGTCGGCCGCGCGCTGTGCCACCAGCGCGTCGGATTTGCCGCTGACCGAGATCAGCTGCCGCGTCTGGCGCACCGCCTGCGCCAGTTCGGCCTCGGCGCGGGCGTAGGCCAGCTGGGCGTCGTTGCGGTCCAGCGTCAGCAGCAGGTCGCCGGCCTTGACGTTCTGGGTGTCGTCGGCGTGGATGGCGACGATGCTGCCGGCCACCTGCGACGACACCGGCACCAGATTGCCGGCGACGTAGGCGTCGTCGGTGGCCTGGTGGTGGCGTAGTGCAAGGAACCAGTAAGCGCCGGCGGCGAGGCCGGCGATGGCCAGCGCCACGCTCAGGCGGGTGAGGGCGGTGCGGCGGGTGGTGTTGGGGGCGGTAGTCGGGGTGGTGTTGTCCATGGTGTTCTTGCTCCGGAATTCAGCGGGTGGCCGCCGGGGCGGTGCCCAGCGTGCGGATCAGGGCGGCCTGGCTTTGCAGGCGCTGGATGTGCAGTTCGAGCGCGGCGAGGCGGGCCTGGGTCAGCTGGCGCTGCTCCGCCAGCAGACTGGCGGGGGTGGCCAGGCCGGCGCTGGCACGGCTTTGCACCTTGGCGACGCTGTCGCGGCGGGCGAGCAGCGCCTGCTGCTTGGCGGCCTCGGCCTGACGCAACCGCGTCAGCTGGCTGCTGTGGTCGGCGGTATCGCGGATCGCGTTCAGCAGCGTCTGGTTGTAGCTGGCGATGGCGGCTTCCAGCTCGGCACTGCGGCTGTCGAGGCGTGCGTTCAGCTCGCCGTTGCTGAACAACGGTAGCGTCAGCGCCGGTGCCAACCGCAGCACGCGCGCGCCGGGGTTGAACAGGTCGCCCAGCTCCTGCGCCGACAGCCCGGCCATCAGGTTGAGACGGACATCGGGATAGAAGTCGGCACGCGCCGCGGCGACGTTACCGCGGCTGGCCTCCACCCGTTCCCGCGCCGCCTGCACGTCGGCGCGCAGGCCCAGCTGGCTGCTGCTCAGCGGTGCGGTGTCCAGCGTCCACTGCGGCAGCGCGGCGGCGGGCAGCGCGTCGATGGCGGCCTGCGGCTGGGCACTGAGCGCGGCGAGGGCGTGGGCGGCGGCGCTGATGCGCTGCTCGCCGCGCAGCAGGCGCTCGTCGCTGTCGGCCAGCTGGGCGCGGGCCTGCAGCACCTCGTCCGGCTGTGCCAGACCGTGCTTGACGCGCTGCTCGGCGTTTTGCAGCAGGCTGGCGGCCTGCTGCCGGTCTTGCTGTAGCAGCGTCAGGCTAGCCTGCGCGCCGCGCCATTCAACATAGCTGCCGACCAGCGCGTAGGCCACGCTCTGACGCGCGTCGCTGGCTTCCAGCTCGGCGGCACGGGCCTGGCCACGGGCGGCGGCGAGCTGGGCGCGGGTCTTGCCCCAGAAGTCGAAGCGGTAGCTGAAGTCGGCGGACACCGTCTGCAGCGTGGTCCACTGGCCGAGCATGGCCGGTGGCAGCGCGTCGAATTCCGAGGTGCGCGCGCGGCTGGCGCCGAGGTTGCCGTTGACCTTCAGGCCGTCGTTGCTGGCGACGCTGGCAATGCCGGCGCGCGCGGCGCGCAGGCGGGCATCGGCGGCGTCCAGCCCCGGATTGTTGCGCAGCGCCTGCGCCAGTAGCTGCTCGAGGCTGGCGTCGTTCAGCGCGCGCCACCAGTCGGCGGCAAAGGGGGAGGCGGCTTCGCTGACCGCCAGCGCGGCCGGGGTCAGCGGCTGGCTTTGCAGCGGGGCCACCGCCGGGGTGGCGCAGCCGGTCACGGCCAGCAGTGCCAGCAGGGCGCTGACGGGCAGCAAGGATGGGTTGTAGTTTCTCATTTGACTGTCACCTGCGTGACTACTTGTGTCGAAAAAAACCGCCGGGGCGGGTTGGGGGTGGCTGGCGGCAATGCCGTGGGGCTTGCGGCCAACCTTGGTGATCCGGGTGGCGGGTTCTGGCGCTCAGCCGCCGAGCTGCTGCATCAGCTTGCGCAGCAGCGCTTCCAGCTGCGCACGTTCCTCACCGCTGAACACGGCCCACAGCTCGCGCACCTGCTGCCGCTGTTCCGGCATCACCTGTTCGATGAAGGCGAGGCCGCTGTCGGTCAGCTCCAGATAGGTGCGGCGGCGGTCAACGGCGCAGGGCTGGCGCCGGATCAGGCCGCGGTTCACCAGATCGTCCACCACGCGGGTGGCATTGGTGCGCGAAAACGCCAGCGCATCGGACAGCTCGGACGGCATCAGCCGTTCTTCCGGCCGCGCGTACAGCACCATCAGCGCCATCCAGGTGGTTTCGTTGATGTCGTGCACCGCCAGCGACTGGTTGAAGTAGCCCAGCAACAGCGGCTGGATGTGCAGCAGCAGGCGGGTGAGGGTCACTTCCTCGCGCGGGCTGCCGGGCAGGCGGCGGGCGATGGTGTCGATGGCGTGTTCGGTGGCCGCAAAGCTGTGGCCGCAGGCAGGTGCTTTCATCGGGTAATAATAACGTGCGTTACTATTTATTTCAAGGCGGAACTTATCCCGTGGCGCCGGCGGTGCGCTGGCGCCGGCCGACAGGGCGCGGGTTTCTTGATCGGCATCATTCAGCCGTGTGCTGCGCCGCGGCAATACTGTCGGCAACACCCCACCGGAGCCTGATGATGAACCTGACAACCCACCTGAGCGCGGTGCACCGCCACTGCGACGACTCATTTGCCGCGCTGGAGCAGGCGGTGCGCCAGCAGGACTGGGCCGGCGCCGATGCGCTGTGCGCCAGCTTTTGCGAGGAAATGGCGCAGCACTTTGCCGACGAGGAAAACCGGCTGTTCCAGGCGTTGGAAGCGGCCACCGGCATGCGCGGCGGGCCGACCGCGGTGATGCGCTACGAGCACGAACAGATGCGCGAGCTGATGGAAGATCTCAACCGCGATCTGCTGCAGCGTGACGCTCGCGGCGTGGCCGCCACCTGTGACACCTTGCTGGTACTGATGCAGCAGCACAATATGAAGGAGGAGAACATCCTCTACCCAATGTGCGACAGCCGGATTCCGGATGCCGCCTCCTTGTTGCAGGAGCTACGCCATGTCACCCCGTGATTTGCGCGGCCTGGTGCCGCCGGAACCAATGGAAATCATCCTCGACGACGTCGACAACGGCAGCAGCGGCCAGCAGCTGGCCTATGTGCTGCCGCACTTCCCCGGGCCGCTGATCCCGCTGCTACAGCAGCGCAAGGTCAGCTTTGACAGTGAAATGCTGCCGGACATGAGCGGGGTGGTGCTGAAGCTGGTGCTGCCCTGATGCAGGCCATGCCCAGTTTTGACCGCGCACCGCCGCTTTCGCTGCCGGTGCGTTATTTTTTGGCGGCGGCGTGCTGGCTGCTGCCGCTGGCGGCCAGCCTGCTGCTGACCGACAACGACTATCCATCGCTGAGCCTGCTGCTGCCGCTGCACCTGCTGGCGCTGGGCGTGCTCGGCAACGCCATGCTGGGCGCCTTGCTGCAGATGGTGGCGGTGGTGTCCGGCGTGCCCTGCTTGCGGCCAACGTGGTGGCGGCTGGGGGTGTGGAGCCTGTGGCAGCTGGCCACCGCCAGCCTGTGCTGGGGCTTTTACCGGGCGCTGGCGCCGCCGTGGCTGCAGCTGGCCAGCGTGCTGTTTGCGCTGCTGGCCGCCGCGCTGTCGGGCCTGCTGTACGGGCTGTGGCGCAGCCCGGCGGCGGACGGCAGCAGCCGCGGCCTGCGCCTGGCGCTAGGCCTGTTGCTGCTGACCCTGCTGCTGGGTCTGTCGATGCTGGCGGTGCTGGGCTGGGGTCGGCCGTGGCCGCTGCTGAGCCTGCTGCCGCTGCACCGGCTGGCGGCGCAGGGCTGGGTGTTGCTGCTGGTGATGGCGGTGGCGCAGGTGATCGCGCCGATGTTCCTGCTGACGCCGGCCTATCCCGGCTGGTGGCAGCGCCACGGCGCCACGCTGTGGCTGCTGGCCTTGCTGGCCGGCGCTGCTGGCCTGCTGTGGCAACCGCAGTGGCCGTGGTGGTCGCTGGCGTGGCTGCCGCTGGCGCTGTTTGCCGCACTCAGCCTGCGCCTGCTGCGCGCCAGCCGGCGGCCGCAGGAGTGGCTGCTGCCGTACTGGTGGCTGGCGTTTGCGCTGTTGGCCTTGCTGGCGGTACTGCTGCCGCTGCTGGCGTGGCAGGGCAGTGCGCCGTGGCTGGCGCGCGCGCTGGCGTGGTGTATGCTCGGTGGTTTTGCGCTGACGCTGGTGGTCGGCATGCTGTACCGCATCGTGCCCTTCCTGCTGTGGCTGCACCTGAAGAATGCGGCGCCGCCACGCCATCGCGTCCCGGCGCTGCATGCCTTCGTGCCGGAAACCGCCGCGCGGCACAGCTGGCTCGCACTGTTGCTGCTGCAGCCGCTGGCGGCGCTGTGGGTGTGGCAGCCGCAGCTGGGCTGGCCGCTGGCGCTGGCGCTGCTCGGCCTGTTGGCGCTGCTGCTATGGCATTTCGCCGCGGCGGCGCGGCAGTATCGCACCGCCCGCCGCGCCTTGCCGTCTTAGAGACTTTCACGATCGGCCGCGACTTGATCTCAATGGTGGCAATACGGCATTAAAAACGGCTTCGGGATGCTTGTTTATCTCTGGATAAACGCCGCTTCCCGGCCGTTTTTGCCTTGTCTCGCGTGAGCGCGCGTGGCCGTGAACAGGTGCTCAGCCGGCCAGCGCCTGAGCCAGCGTCGCCTGTAGTCTGGCCTGCAGTCGTACCACCTCGCCGATGATCAGCAGGGCCGGGGGTTTGACCGAGTGCTGCTGCACACAGGCACCGAGGCTGGCCAGCTCGCAGCACAGCACCCGCTGTTGCGCGGTGGTGGCGTTCTCGATGATGGCCACCGGTGTGGCGGCGGCGCGGCCGGCGGCTTGCAGCTGGTCGGCGATATTGGCCGCCTCGCCCAGCCCCATGTACACCACCAGCGTTTCCTCGGCGCCGGTGTGGCCGGTCCACTCCAGCGTGCTCTGCCCGTCGCGGCGATGGCCGGTGACGAAGCTGACGCCCTGCGCGTAGTCGCGGTGCGTCAGCGGAATGCCGGCCGCCGCCGCCGCGCCCATCGCCGCGCTGATGCCGGGGATCACCTCGCAGGCGATGCCGGCTGCGGCCAACGTTTCCAGCTCCTCGCCGCCGCGCCCGAACAGGAACGGGTCGCCGCCTTTCAGCCGCACCACGCGCAGCCCTTGTTGCGCCTTGGTCACGATCAGCTGGTTGATGTCCTGTTGCGGCAGGGTGTGGCGGCTGGCGCGCTTGCCGACGCAGATCTGCTCGGCGCGGCGGTTGACCAGCGCCAGTACCGCGTCGGACACCAGCAGGTCGTACAGCACCACGTCGGCCTCGTTGAGGCGGCGCAGCGCCTTCAGCGTCAGCAGGTCCGGATCGCCGGGGCCGGCGCCGACCAGGCTGACCTGGCCGTGGCGCAGCGGGTAGGGATGGGGGAAGGAGGCAGGGGCGTTCATTGCTGTTCCAGTCTGGCCGGCGGCCGCTAAGGGGATGACGCCAGTGTAGGAACGGCGGCGCCCGGGAATCGTTGATTCGCATCAATGCTATCTGGATGGGTGGAAACGTACAGTTCGCCCTGACACGCCGGGTTCCCGGTGACGCAAGAAAAGGAGGACGCGATGAGCGCCAGTTTTACCAAATCGACCGCGCGCAACATCTTTTACGGTGGCGCGGTGTTTTTCTTCCTGCTGTTCGTGGCGTTGACACTGGATACGGTGCAGGCGCTGCCCAAGCGCGACAACCGCGCCAACCTGACCGAGCAGGTCGCCCGCGGCAAGAAGCTGTGGGAGGTCAACAACTGCATCGGCTGTCACACGCTGCTGGGCGAGGGCGCCTATTTCGCGCCGGAGCTGGGTAACGTCTACCAGCGCCGTGGCCCGGAATTCATCAAGGCCTGGATCAAGGCGCAGCCGACCGGCGCGCCGGGACGTCGCCAGATGCCGAACTTCCATCTCAACGATGCCGAACTCGACGACCTGGTGGCCTTCCTCAAGTACAGCTCGGAAATCAATACCAATAACTGGCCGCCGAATATCGAAGGCTGATGCCTGTCGATCCCGGTAATTCATCATCCAAGGAGAACCAGATGACTTCCTCCGCAATGGCCACCGCGCGCGCTGCCAGCGTCTCGGCGGCGGCCAATGACCCGCTCACCAATGTCCAGCTCAAGTACCGCTCGCAAGCGGTGGCCAAGCCGTACTTTGTCGCCGCGATCGGCCTGTTTGTCGGCCAGATCCTGTTCGGCCTGATCATGGGCCTGCAGTACGTGATCGGCGATTTCCTGTTCCCGGAAATCCCGTTCAACGTGGCACGCATGGTGCACACCAACCTGCTGATCGTGTGGCTGCTGTTCGGCTTCATGGGCGCCGGCTACTTCCTGATTCCGGAAGAATCGGAACGCGAGCTGCACAGTCCGAAACTGGCCATCATCACCTTCTGGGTGTTCCTGATCGCCGGGGCGCTGACCATCGTCGGCTATCTGGCGGTGCCGTACGCCACGCTGGCCAAGATCACCGGCAACGACTTGTTGCCGACCATGGGCCGCGAGTTCCTGGAACAGCCGACCATTACCAAGATCGGCATCGTGCTGGTGGCGCTGTCCTTCCTGTTCAACCTGAGCATGACCGTGCTCAAGGGCCGCAAGACCAGCATCAGCATGGTGATGATGCTGGGCCTGTGGGGGCTGGCGATCTTCTTCCTGTTCTCATTCTACAACCCGGACAACCTGGTACTGGACAAGTACTTCTGGTGGTGGGTGGTGCACCTGTGGGTGGAAGGGGTGTGGGAACTGATCATGGGCGCGATGCTGGCCTTCGTGCTGGTGAAAGTGACCGGTATTGACCGCGAAATCATCGAGAAGTGGCTGTACGTGATCATCGCCATGACGCTGATCTCCGGCATCATCGGTACCGGTCACCACTACTTCTGGATCGGCGCGCCGGCGTACTGGCAGGTGTGGGGTTCGGTATTCTCCGCGCTGGAACCGATTCCGTTCTTCATGATGACGCTGTTCGCCTTCAACGTGGTCAACAAGCGCCGTCGCGAACATCCGAACAAGGCTGCGGTACTGTGGGCACTGGGCACCGGCGTGATGGCCTTCCTCGGCGCCGGCGTGTGGGGCTTCCTGCACACCCTGGCTCCGGTCAACTACCTGACCCACGGCACGCAGATCACCGCCAGCCACGGCCACATGGCGTTCTACGGCGCCTACGCCATGGTGGTGATGACCATGATTTCCTACACCATGCCGCTGATGCGTGGCCGCGAGGCCAACAGCAATGCCGCGCAAGTGGTGGAGATGTGGTCGTTCTGGCTGATGACGGTGGCGATGGTGTTCATCACCCTGTTCCTGACCGCCGCCGGCATCCTGCAGGTATGGATGCAGCGCATGGGCGACACCCCGCTGTCGTTCATGGCCACCCAGGACAAGATCGCCTTCTTCTACTGGCTGCGCGAGCTGTCCGGTGTGGTGTTCTTCATCGGCCTGCTGCTGTACATCGTCAGCTTCTTTATCCGCGGCAACGAGCGCGCCAGCGCCTGATCCCGCCGCATCCGGCAACACGGGCGCCCCTTGCGGGCGCCTTTTTCACGACGGAGCCTGCCATGAACACAGCCGCACCCGGCCTTGCCGCCCCGCCACGCGTGCCCGGCGATCTGGCGATGTGGTTCTTCATCCTTGCCGAGCTGACGGTGTTCGGCATCTTCTTTGCCGTCTACGGCGTGGCGCGGCAGCGCGACGCGGCGCTGTTTGCCGCCGGCCAGGCACAGCTGCTGCTGTGGCCGGCGCTGCTGAACACCCTGCTGCTGATCGCCGGCAGCGCCACGGTGGCGGCGGCGGTGCGCGCCTTTGCGGCCAACCTTGTGGCGAGCGGCCGCCGCTACCTGCTGGCCACGCTGCTGCTGGGCGGCGGTTTTGTGCTGCTCAAGGGCTGGGAGTTCGCCACCAAGTTCGCCGCCGGCATCACCCTGTCCAGCAGCGACTTCTGGATGTTCTACCTGTCGCTGACTTTCTTTCACTTCCTGCACGTGATCCTCGGCCTGGTGATCGTGGCCGCGGTGTATCTCCACGCCCGCCGTGGCGCCTACGATGCGGCCAACCACGACGGCGTGGAAACCGCCGCCGCCTACTGGCACATGGTCGATCTGGTGTGGGTGGTGCTGTTCGCGCTGGTGTACGTGGCGCGCTGACCAGGCTCAGCCGCCGGGGGCGATGTCGTGCAGCGGCGGCGGCTGCAAGGCCGCGAGATAGCCGGCGGTTTCCGCATTGATCCAGTGGCGGAAATCCTGCTGCTTGGCGGCGGCACTCTCGCGTTGCGGCCAGACCAGCCAGTGCGGCGACAGGTGCGGCACGCGGATGTCGGTCAGCTGCACCAGCTCGCCGCGTTGCAGCGCGCTGGCCACCAGGCTGCGCCGCAGCAACGCCACGCCCAGCCCCTGCTGTACTGCCGCCAGCACCAGATTGCTGTCGTTGATCCACAGCGCGGCGTGCGCCGGCTCCGCCACCCCGGCGGCGCTGCACCAGCCGAGCCAGGACTCCACCGTGCGCACCACCGGGCAGGCCACCACCTCGGCGGCGGTGCGCGGCAGCTGGCCGCCGTTGAAGTGCGGTGCCACCACCACCAGCAGCTCGTCGTCGAACAGCCGTTGCTGCTGCACGCCCTCCCAGCCACCACGCCCCATGCGGATGCCGATATCGACCAGCCCCTGCTGCAGGTCCTGGATGTCGAGGCTGGCACGCAGCGTGACACGATAGTGGGGGTGGCGGGCGTAGAAGCGCGGCAGCCGCGGCAGCAGCCAGTGCTGGCCGAAGGAGGGCAGCACCGCGATCACCAGCTCGTCGCCGCGCGGCCGGGCGCGCACCAGCCGGGTGGCCTCGCTCAGTTCGCCCAGCGCCACGCGCACCTGCAGCGCGTACAGGCGGCCATCCTCGCTCGGCTGCAGGCCGCGGCCCTCGCGCAGGAACAGCACGCTGCCGAGCTGATCTTCCAGCAGCCGGATCTGCTGGCTGACGGCGGAGTGGGTGACATTGAGCTCGGCGGCGGCGAGGCTGACGCTGCCCAGTCGCGCCACCGCCTCGAAACTGCGTAGCGCCGCTAACGGTGGTAGGTTTTTCATGTAAGAAAATCTAACAGAAAACCCAAATAAATATCGATTTTCGCACGCAGCAATGGCCTTTATAGTGCTTTCTTCAATACCGGTCGGTGACGTGTGATGCAGTAGCGCTTACATGTGTGCCGTTCGGCCTCCCGCCAGGAAAGGAAGATGATGTCGTCGCCAGCCGTGTTCACCCTCTATGCCGATAGCCGTTTCACCAGCCCCTACGCGATGTCGGTGTTTGTCACCCTGACCGAAAAAGGGCTGCCCTTCACGCTGCAGACGGTGGATCTGGAGGCCGGCGCCAACCGGCAGCCGGCCTACGCCGCGTTGTCGCTGTCGCAGCGGGTGCCGTTGCTGCTTGACGGCGATTTCCGCCTTGCCGAATCGTCGGCGATCAGCGAATACCTGGAGCAGCAGTACCCGACGCCGGCGGTGTATCCGGCCGAGGTGCGGCAGCGCGCGCTGGCGCGACAGGTGCAGGCGTGGCTGCGCAGCGACCTGCTGCCGCTGCGGGCGCAACGCAGTACCGAGGTGGTGTTCTGCCGGCCGGTCGATTGCCCGCTGGATGCCGCCGGACAGCAGGCGGCCGACAAGCTGTTCGCCGCCGCCAGCCAGCTGCTGGCCCACGGTGGCGAGCACCTGTTCGGTGACTGGTGCATCGCCGACACCGACCTCGCGCTGATGCTGCAGCGGCTGCTGCAGAACGGCGACGCGGTGCCGCCGCGGCTGGCCGATTACGCGCGGCGGCAGTGGCAGCGGCCGTCGCTGCAGGGCTGGCTGCAGCTGCCGCGCGACTGAGCGGCAGCCTTCCGCGATCACGGCGCGGGGTGCATACTCTGTGCTTGCCGCCCGTGACCGCCGACCCGCCATTCCCGCCATGACTGTTGCCGCCGTTTCCGCTACCACCGCCACCCCGCTGCTGCAGCTGGCAGGGGTGCCGGAGGTGTTCGAGCACACCACCGACCGCGCCGAGTTCTGTCTGCCGGCGCCGGGGGTAGAGCTGTACCGCGCCCATATCGTGCGTCACGCCTTCGAGCCGCACACCCACCAGGCGTTCGGGCTGGGCGCGATCGAGGCCGGGGTGGAGCGTTTCCGTTACGGCGGCGGCGAGCATCTGGCGCCGCCCGGTTCCATCGTGCTGATGAACCCCGACGAGCTGCACACCGGCCGCGCCGAGACGGAGCACGGCTGGCGCTACCGCATGCTGTATCTCGATCCGGCGGTGCTGGCGCGCGTCAGCGGCGAGGACGGCTGGTGGTTCGACGAGGCGGTGCGGCACGATGTCGCCAGCGCGCAGCGCGTCAGCCAGCTGCTGGCCGCGCTGTGGCAGGCGCACGAGCCGCTGGCCTTCGACAGCCTGCTGTTCCGGCTGCTGGCCGAGTTCCGTCGCCATGCGCGGGTGCCGCAGCCTGCGCCCGCCGAGGCGGCGCACCGCTTCGCACCGGTACTGGACTATCTGCGCGCCAACCTCGCCGAAAAACTGACGCTGCCGCAGTTGGCGGCGGTGGCTGGTCTCAGTCCCTTCCATTTCCTGCGCCGTTTCCAGGCGCAATACCACGTTACGCCGCAGCAGATGCTGATGGCGCTGCGGCTGTTCGAGGCCAAGCAGCTGCTGGCGGCCGGCGTTGCGCCGGCGCAGGTGGCCGCCGCCACCGGGCTGGCCGATCAGGCGCACCTGACGCGCGCCTTCGTGCGCCGTTACGGCGTGACCCCGGCGCGCTACCAGAGGCAAGTGCGCACCTAGGGCGCGGTGCCAGGCGCTGTGGCGGCTGGGTCGCCATCGGGCGCTACGGCGTCAATAACAGCGTCTGCCTGCCGGTTCATCTCTGGATAAACGCCACTGGCGCCGCCGCTATGCCTGGCCTGGTCTGGCGTGAGCGCACGCGAGCCTGAATCGCGGCCATCGCCGCGCACCGGTGTTGTCGCGCCCAAGGTTGGCCGCAATCTGGTACAAGACGTCGCCTGCGCCGCGGGCTACCGTGGGCCTATTTGGCGGAGGGCAGGGTGATGGGAACGGGCGTGTTGTATGCACTGGCGGCGGGGCTGATGTGGGGGCTGGTCTTCGTCGGCCCCTTGCTGCTGCCGGAGTATCCGGCGGCGCTGCAGTCGGTGGGGCGCTACCTCGCCTTCGGTCTGATCGCGCTGCCGCTGGCGTGGCTGGACCGGGTACGGCTGCGCGAGCTGACGCGCGACGACTGGCTGGAGGCGCTGAAACTGGCCGCCATCGGCAACCTGTTGTACTACCTGTGCCTGGCCAGCGCCATCCAGCGCGCCGGTGCGCCGTTGCCGACCATGATCATCGGCACGCTGCCGGTGGTGATCGCGGTGAGCGCCAACCTGCGCGACCAGCGCCGCGACGGTCGCCTGCCGTGGCGGCAGCTGTGGCCGTCGCTGCTGCTGATCGGCGTCGGCATCGGCTGCGTCAACAGTGTCGAGCTGGTGGCGCTGCAGCGCGAAGAGGGCGGCGATCTCGGCCGCTACCTCAGCGGCGCCTTGCTGGCGACGGTGGCGGTGGCGTGCTGGACCTGGTACCCGCTGCGCAATGCCGACTGGCTGCGCCATCATCCCGGCCGCAGTCCGCGCAGCTGGGCCACCGCGCAAGGCGTGGCGACACTGCCGCTGGCGCTGCTCGGCTACGCGTTGCTGTGGGGCGGCATGACCGTCGCCGACAGCCCGTTCGCGATGCCGTTCGGGCCGCGGCCGCTGGTCTTCCTCGGCCTGATGGCGGTGATCGGCCTGTTCGCCTCGTGGCTGGGCACGCTGTGCTGGAACGAGGCCAGCCAGCGGCTGCCGACCGCACTGGCCGGGCAGCTGATCGTGTTCGAGACGCTGGCGGCGCTGGGCTATGCCTTCCTGCTGCGCGGCGAGTGGCCTGCACCGCTGACCCTGCTCGGCATCGCCCTCTTGGTCGCCGGCGTGCTGTCGGCGCTGCGCGTCAAGCCGCAAGCGGTGGCTACCACCGCCCACGCCGGCTGAGGCCGTAGCCCGCCGCGCAGGGGCGGGGTTTCCTTGTTTGTCATCAAGGTTGGCCGCAGCGGCGTTGCGGCATGATGCAGCCATGAACTCCTCCCGCATCTCCCCGCCGGTGTGGCCGGTCTGGCTGTGGCTGTCGTCGCTGACCCTGCTGCTGGCGCTGCTGAGCGAATGGCACGGCAGCGGCGCGCTGCTGGCGACGCTGGCGCTCGGCGGTGCCTGGCTCAAGGGCATCGCCATCGTCGAGTCGCTGATGGCGCTGCGCCATGCGCCGCTGTGGCTGCGCGGCATCGTCCACAGCTGGCTGCTGCTGGTGTGCGGGGGGCTGCTGATCAGCTTTGCCTAGGAACCCACCCCCATGAATGCACCCGTCCATGCCAAGCTGGCAAGCCAGCTTCCGTTCTACCAGCCGGTAGCCGATGAATGCACCGTTTTTGAGACCGCCTGGCGCCAGCAGTTGCCGGTGCTGATCAAGGGCCCCACCGGCTGCGGCAAGACCCGCTTCGTCGCGCACATGGCGGCGAAACTGGGCCTGCCGCTGTTTACCGTGTCCTGCCACGACGACCTGTCTGCCGCCGACCTGGTTGGCCGCCACCTGATCGCCGGCGGCGACACCCGCTGGTGCGACGGCCCGCTGACGCGGGCGGTGCGCGAAGGCGGCATCTGCTATCTCGACGAAGTGGTGGAGGCGCGCAAGGACACCACCGTGGTGCTGCACCCGCTCACCGACGACCGCCGCATCCTGCCGATCGAGCGCACCGGCGAAGAATTGCAGGCACCGCCCGGCTTCATGCTGGTGGTGTCGTACAACCCCGGCTACCAGCACGTGCTGAAGACGCTGAAACCGTCCACCCGCCAGCGCTTCGTGGCGCTGAGCTTTGATTTCCCGCTGCCGGAAGTGGAACGTGCGGTGGTGCAGCACGAGGGCGGCGTGGACGAAAAGTTGGCCGCACAGCTGGTGACCTTGGCCGGCCAGATCCGCCGCCTCACCGGCTACGATCTCGACGAAGCGGTCAGCACCCGCCTGCTGGTGTACTGCGCCAAGCTGATCGCCAGCGGCATGGCCGTGCGCCTGGCCTGCCGTACCGCGCTGGTGGAGCCGCTGTCGGACGAAGCCGACACCCTGGCGGCGCTGATGGCGGTGGTGGATACCCAGTTTGGTCACTGAGCTGGCGGAGGCGGAGCGGCCGCGGGCGATTGGCGCGCACGCGCTGTACCTGCTGAACCTGTTGCTGCTGCCCGGCCTCGCCTTTGTCGTGCTGTGGTGGTGCCGCCGCCACTGGGCCGCGGCCGCCAGCGCCGAACTGCGCCGGCATCTGGACCAGGCCTTCGGCGCGGCATTGTGGAGCGGGGCACTGATCGTGCTGGTCAGCCTGTTGCTGGTGCTGTTGGGCGGCCTGCAACAGCCGGCCACCTGGGTGCTGCTGATCCTGTATTTCACCGTGATCCATGCCGCACTGGTGTTACTGGGTGCCTACGCGCTGTCGCGCGCCATGGCCGGCTTGCCTTGCCGTTACCCGCTGCCCGGCCTGTGGCGGCAACCCTGATTTGAAAGACACACCCTATGGAAGACCTTGTTGGCGGCTGGTGGGACAAGCTGATCCGCCGTACCGCCTACCGCGGCTATCCGCAGGCGGCGGTGGCGCTAGCGGAGATTGAAAAGCAGGCGCCGCTGTTCTTTCGTGCCATGGGCGGCGACCCGGCGCTGACCCTGCGTACCGCCGTCGGCACCGCCCACGGCGCGCGGCGCCGGCTGCTGGAACGCATCGCCGGCACCGGCGAGCAGGTCGAACTGGCGTGGCGCGACGGCCAGTCGCTGTACCTGCCGGAGAAGATCGACCTGTTCCCCGACGCGGCGCGCAACCGCGAGCTGTATTTCTGGCTGATGGCGCTGGCGGCGCAGCCGCAGCACGGCGACGACGGCGACTGGCTGACGCGCAACCGCCGCGCCAGTGCCGCCTGCCTTGCCGCGATGCCGGGACTGGCCGCGCTATACCAGCGATTGGTGACGGCACTGCTGCCGCTGCGTGACACGCCGCGCGACGCCGCCGCCGCGGCGCAGGAGGCGGCGATCCGCCAGGCACTGCTGCAGCCGGACGCCGCCATTACACTGCCGCCGTGCCGCACCCCGCCACAGCCGGTGCTGCTGTGGCTGCACCCGACGCCACCGACCGCGCCGACCGCGAACGCCGACGACAAGCAGACGCCGGAGATGGAGGACAGCGACAGCAAGGAAACGAAGAAAAAGCGCCGCTACCGCGCGCGGCGCGACACGGCCGACGAACGCAAGAACGGCATGCTGCTGGTGTTCCGCGCCGAAAGCATCTTTACCTGGGACGAGTACGTGCGCGTCAACCGTCACACTGACGACGATGACATGGACGACGCCGGCGCCGCCGCCGAGGACATGAACACGCTGACCATCAGCCGCGACAACCGCCGCCGCGCCAGCCGGCTGAAGTTCGACCTCGACCTGCCGGCCGCCGCCTACGACGACACACCGCTGGGCAGCGGCATCCTGCTGCCGGAATGGGACTACAAGCGGCAACGGCTGGTGGCCGAGCACTGCTGCCTGAAGCCGATGCTGCCGCGCGACGCTACCCCGGCGCCGCTGCCGGACAAGCTGCAACCGCTGGCACGGCGTCTGCGCCGCCAGTTCCAGGCGCTGTCGCCGGAGCGCACCCGCAAGAGCGGCGAGGCCAGCGGCCCGGACATCGACCTCGATCGCCTGATCCGCTTTCTCGCCGAGAAACGCAGCGGTGTGGCGGTGGCCGAGCCGCCGCTGTACCAGGCGTGGCCGCCGGGTGGGCGCAACATGGCCTGCCTGCTGCTGGCCGACCTGTCGCTGTCCACCGAAAGCTGGCTTGGCGAAGCCGGGCAGGTGATCGGCGTGATCCGCGACAGCCTGCTGCTGTTCGCCGAGGCACTGTCCGCCTGCGGCGACGCCTTCGGCCTGTACGGCTTTTCCTCGATCCGCCGTGACGAGGTGCGCTACCTGCTGCTGAAGGATTTTGCCGAGCGCTACGACGACACCACCCGCGGCCGCATCCTGGCGCTGCGTCCCGGCTACTACACGCGCATGGGTGCGGCGATCCGCCAGTCCACCCGCATCCTGCTGGAACAGCCGGCACAGCGCCGCCTGCTGCTGATCGTGTCCGACGGCAAGCCCAACGATCTCGATCACTACGAAGGCCGCTACGGTGTGGAAGACACGCGCCAGGCGGTGCTGGAAGCAAAGCGGGCGGGGCTGATCCCGTTCTGCGTCACGGTGGACAAGGAGGCCGGCGAGTACCTGCCGCACCTGTTCGGCCGCCGCGGCTACAGCGTGGTGCACGACGCGCGGCGCCTGCCGCAGGTGTTGACCAGCCTGTACGCCAGCTTGACCGCCTGACGCGCGGTTGTCAGTAAAAAAGGTTGGCCGCAGTGTTGCGGCCAACCTTTTCTTGTTGATGCGCCAGGGCGCGGCTCAGTACAGGTAGACGCCGTTTGGCTGCGGTGCCGGTACCGGCACCGGCTGGCGCAGCATGTCGCACACCGCGGACTCGATGCCGTGGCACAGCGCGGTCAGCGGCAGGTCGTTGCCTTCCTTGCCGAACGGCTCTTCCAGCTCCTCGCCCAGCACGTCCAGTGCCATATAGGTGTAGGCGATGAACACCGCGATCAACGGCGTCAGCCAGCCGATGCTGGTGGTCAGCCCGATCGGCAGCAGCATGCAGTAGATGGTGACGGTGCGGTTGAGCAGCACGCGGTAGGTGAACGGGATCGGCGTGTTGCGAATGCGTTCGCAGCCGCCGACCACGTCGGACAGCGCGTCCAGGTTGCGGTCGACGCTCTGCCACTGCCACTGGTCGATGCTGCCGCTGTGGCGCAGGCTGGCGTTGAGGCGGTGCAGGTAGAGCAGGATCAGCCCCGGCTTGCCGGGTGCGTCGGCGATCGCCTGCCATTCCGCCGCCGGCAGCAGCCGCTGCAGGTGAGCGGCGACGTCGTCCTGGCGCAGCTGGCCTTTCAGCGCATAGGCAAAGGCGCAGATGCCGTGCAACATCTGCCGCGACTCCGGCCGCGCATCGGCGACCGCCAGCAGCTTGCCGGCCAGGGTGCGCGCCACGATCAGCAGCGTGCCCCACAGCTTGCGCGCTTCCCAGAAGCGCTCGTAGCTGACCGAGTTGCGGAAGCTGAGGAAGATCGCCAGCGACACCCCCATCAGTGTGAAGATGTAGATGTTCAGCGACGACTGCGCGTGCTGGCTGATCCACCAGTTGGTAGCGAAGGCGGACAGCAGCGAGATGAGGAACACCAGGCACAGCCGGGGCAGGATGCGTGGCAGCACCGAGCCGCGCCAGACGAACAGCAGCTCGAACCAGTTGTGACGAGAGTGGATGATCATGATGGGTAGCGGGGGCAGCGAGAGATAAGCCAGCCCGACATCATAGGTGCTGCCGGCCTGTGGCCACAAGGTGTGGCGGCGGCAACGGCGTCTTTTTTTGTGCGCTGCGGCAAACGGCCGCCGCCGCGGGCAAGGCCGGCGGGCGACAAGTTCACGCCATCCTGCACCGGATTCCGATCCGTTGATACGAATCAATGATGCCAATGTCACCACCGGCGGATGATGCGCGCATGAATTCCCTCATAGCGTGGTGGAGAGCATCATGAAAAGCTTCAGGATAAGTGCACTTGCACAGGGCGTATTACTGGCAACCTTGCCGTTCGCTGCATCGCTGGCGCTGGCGGACGCCGCCGGCAGTCCGGCGGCTCAGTCTCAGCAGGAGATGCACCAGAACATCAACCCCAAGGCACCGCCGATCACCAAGGTCGAATTCGAGCGTGCCAAGCAGATCTACTTCGAGCGTTGCGCCGGCTGTCACGGCGTGTTGCGCAAGGGTGCCACCGGCAAGCCGCTGACGCCGGACATCACGCTGGGCAAGGGCACCGACTATCTGAAGGTGTTCATCGCCTACGGCAGCCCGGCCGGGATGCCGAACTGGCAGACCTCCGGCGAGATGAGCGAGCAGGACGTGGACCTGATGGCGCGCTACATCCAGCAGGAGCCGCCGACCCCGCCGGAATTCTCGCTGGCCGACATCGAGAAGTCGCGCAAGATCTACCTGCCGGTAGAGAAACGCCCGACCAAGAAGATGAACAGCTACAACCTGGACAACATCTTCTCCGTCACCCTGCGCGACAGCGGCGAAGTGGCGCTGATCGACGGCGACAGCAAGCAGATCATCAACATCATCAAGACCGGCTACGCGGTGCACATCTCGCGGCTGTCCAAGTCCGGCCGCTACCTGTACGTGATCGGCCGTGACGCCCGCCTCAACCTGATCGACCTGTGGCTGCCGAAGCCGGACAACGTCGCCGAGGTCAAGGTCGGCCTCGAGGCGCGCTCGGTGGAGACCTCCAAGTTCAAGGGCTTCGAGGACAAGATCGCCGTCGCCGGCACCTACTGGCCACCGCAGTTCGTGATCATGGACGGCGACACGCTGAAGCCGCGCAAGGTGGTGTCCACCCGCGGCATGACCGTGGACAACGAGTACCACCCCGAGCCACGCGTGGCCTCCATCGTCGGCAGCCACTACAAGCCGGAATTCGTGATCAACGCCAAGGAAACCGGCAAGATCATGATGGTCGATTATTCCGACCTCAATAACCTGAAAACCACCACCATCGACTCCGCCAAGTTTCTGCACGACGGCGGCTTCGACAGCAGCGGGCGCTACTTCCTGGTGGCCGCCAACGCCTCCAACAAGATCGCGGTGGTCGACACCAAGGAAGACAAGCTGGCAGCACTGGTCGATGTCGGCAAGATCCCGCACCCGGGTCGTGGCGCCAACTTCGTGCATCCGAAATACGGTCCGGTGTGGAGCACTTCGCACCTGGGCAGCGAGGACGTGACGCTGATCGGTACTGATCCGGTGAAACATCCGCAGTACGCGTGGAAGGCGGTCAGCGTGTTCAAGGGCCAGGGTGGCGGTTCGCTGTTCATCAAGACCCATCCGAAATCGAAGAACCTGTGGGTGGACACCCCGCTGAACCCGGATGCCAAGGTCAGCCAGAGCGTGGCGGTCTACGACATCAACAATCTGGCCAAGGGGCCGCAGGTGATCGACGTGGCCGCCTGCGCCAAGCTCTCGGACGACGGTGCCAAACGCGTAGTGCAGCCGGAGTACAACAAGGGTGGCGACGAGGTGTGGTTCTCGGTGTGGAGCGCCAAGAACAAGGAATCGGCCATCGTGGTAGTCGATGACAAGACCCGCAGCTGCAAGGCGGTGATCAAGGACAAGCGCCTGATTACCCCGACCGGCAAGTTCAACGTCTACAACACCCAGCACGACGTTTACTAACCCTCAGCGCGGGCCGCGACCCGGCCCGCCACGGAGATCATCATGAAAACATCCCTGCTTACCGCGCTGCTGCTCAGTGGCGGCCTGCTGCTGGCATCCGCAGCCAACGCCTCGCCAGAGCTGGCGAAGAAGTACAACTGTTTCGCCTGTCACAGTATGGACAAGAAAGTGGTCGGCCCGGCGTTCAAGGACATCGGCAGCAAGTACAAGGGCCAGAACATGCAGGCCAAGCTGGAAGAGAAGGTGAAGAAGGGCGGCGCCGGCAGTTTCGGCCCGATCCCGATGTCGCCGAACCCGCAGGTGCCGGATGCCGACATCAAGTTGCTGGTGAAGTGGGTGCTGGCACAGTAAGTCCCGCTTCTTGCCGCGCGCCGGCCCGCTCCGGGCTGGCCGCCACGGCACGGACTTTGATCGCAGCAGGCGCCGCCTGCTGCCGTGAAAGCCTGACCGGAATCCCGCCATGAAACTGCCTGCCTGTTGCCGTACGCTGACTGCCAAGTGCCTGCTGCTGGGCTGTTGCGCCGCCTTGTTCATCTCCGAAGCCGTCTATGCCGACAGTGGCATCGTCTCCCCCGCACCGCAACGCGTCGCCGAGCTGCGCCACCTGCTGCGCGAAGACTGCGGCGCCTGTCACGGGCTGACCCTCAACGGCGGCCTCGGCAGCCCGCTGACCGCCGCCGCGCTGGCCGGCAAGCCGGGCGACAGCCTGGTCGCCACCTTGCTCGATGGCCGTCCCGGCAGCGCGATGCCACCGTGGCGGCCGTTCATGAGCGAGGCCGAGGCGCAGTGGCTGATCCGGCAATTGCAGCAGGGAATGACGCCATGAACGCGCGTACAAGGTTGGCCGCAATGGCGGCGGGGGCGGTCGTACTACTGGCCGCCTGCGCGACACCGGCGCTGCGCGGCAGCGGCGATCTTGGCGTGGTGATCGAACGTGCCGCCGGCAGCGTGCAGGTGGTCAGCAACAGCAGCAACACCATGCTGGCGCGTATCGGCGGGCTGGGCGACCTGTCGCACGCCTCGCTGGTGTACAGCCGCGACGCGCGCTACGTGTACGTGTTCGGCCGCGATGGCGGCATCAGCAAGGTCGACATCCTGGCCGGCAAGCTGGTGGCGCGGGTGCTGCAGGCCGGCAACAGCATCGGCGGCGCCATCTCCAGCGACGGCCGCATCGTGGCGGCGCAGAACTACAGCCCGGGCGGAGTCAAGCTGTTCGACGCCGACACGCTGGCGCTGCTGGCCGACATTCCGGCGCTGGACGACAACGGCCAGCCGTCCAAGGTGGTGGGTCTTGCCGACCTGCCGGGCAACCGCTTCGCCTTCAGCCTGTTCGAGGCCGGCGAGATCTGGGTGCTGGATGCCGCCCAGCCGCGCGCGCCGCAAGTGACGAAATACCGCAACGTTGGCCGCAACCCCTACGACGGCCTCGCCAGCAGCGACGGCCGCTACTACATCGCCGGCCTGTACGGCGACGACGGTCTGGCCTTGCTGGACAACTGGCAGCCGCAGGCCGGGGTGCGCCGCATCCTGCCGGGCTATGGCCAGGGCCGGGACAAGCAGCCGGTGTACAAGATGCCGCACCTGCGCGGCTGGAGCCTGGCCGGCGACTACGCCTTCCTGCCGGCGATCGGCCACCACGAGGTGCTGGTCGCCGATCGCCGTAGCTGGCAGGAAGCGGCGCGGGTGCCGGTGTACGGCCAGCCGGTGTTCGTGATGGCCGAGCCGTCCGGACGGCGGGTGTGGGTGAACTTCGCCTTTCCGCATAACGACACGGTGCAGGTGATCGACGTGCCGACGATGCAGGTGATCCAGACGCTGAAACCGGGCCGCGCCATCCTGCACATGGAATTCACCGCCCGTGGCGACGCGGTGTGGCTGTCCAGCCGCGACGATGACAAGCTGGTGGTGATCGACACCGCCACCTTCCAGACGCGGCGCGAACTGCCGGCGGCCAACCCTTCCGGCATCTTCTTCAGCTGGCGTGCCGGCCGGATGGGCATGTGATGGGCGCGCCGCAAGAGGTTGGCGAGCCACCCGCGCCGCTATTGGCGCTGCTGGATCGCTACCAGCGCGATTTTCCGCTGCAGCCGCGGCCGTTTCGCACGCTGGCGGAGCAGGCGGGCATGAGCGAGCACGCCTTGCTGGCAGCACTGGCGCAGGCGCGTGCCGACGGCCTGCTCGGTCGTCTTGGCGCGGTGTTCGCTCCCAATACCGTCGGCGTCAGTACCCTGGCGGCGCTGGCGGTGCCGTCGGCGCAGCGCGACGCCATCGCCGCGCAGATCAGCGCGCTGCCGCAGGTCAACCATAACTACGCGCGCGAACACCACTACAACCTGTGGTTCGTGCTCACCGCACCGGATCGTGCCGGCATCGACGCCGCGCTGGCGCTGATCGCCAGCCGCACCGGCTACGTGGCGCTGGACCTGCCGCTTGAGCGCGAATACCACATCGATCTCGGTTTTGCGCTGGGCGCCGGCGGCCCGTCGCGACGGACAACCCTGATCCCATCCGCGCCGCTGCTGGACGACGGTGACCGGCGCCTGATTGCGGCGCTGAACGAGGGCATCGCGCTGCAGCCGCGCCCGTTCGCGCTGCTGGCCGACGCCTGCGGCCTTGCCGAGTACGAGGTGCTGCAACGGCTGCAATGCTGGGTCGCCAGCGGCGTGATCCGTCGCTTCGGCATGGTGCTGCGCCATCACGAGCTGGGCTTTCGCGCCAACGCGATGTGCGTGTGGCAGGTGCCGCCAGAAACGCGCGACGCCATCGGCGCGGCGCTGGCCACCGACCCGGCGGTGACGCTGTGCTACGCACGGCCGCCGCAGGGCGCGCACTGGCCGTACAACTTGTTCTGCATGATCCACGCCCGCGATGCCGCCAGTGCCCACGCTGCCGCGCAAAAACTGTCCGACAGCCACGGCCTGGCCGCGCTGCCGCAGGCAGTGCTGATTTCCACCCGCCGCTACACCCAGCGCGGCGCACGTTACTGACCGGAGTCTTGCCATGAACGCACCACTGCCCCCCGCCATGTCCGCCGCCGACACCCCGCACGCGGCCGACGAGCCGGATGCGACGCTGGACGCGCTGGACAGCCTGATCATCGACACGCTGCAGGGCGGTTTCCCGCTGCTGCCGCGCCCGTACGCCGCCGTCGCCGACAGCATCGGCCTTACCGAGGCGGTGCTGCTGAAACGGCTGCAACGGTTGCTGACCGGTCGGGTGCTGACTCGTTTCGGCCCGATGTACCAGATCGAACGCATGGGTGGCGCCTTCGTGCTGGCGGCGCTGGCGGTGCCGGAGGCACGCTTCGACGCGGTGGCGGCGCAGGTGGGCGCGCTGCCGGCGGTGGCGCACAACTACCGCCGCGAGCACCACTTCAACATGTGGTTCGTGCTGGCCACCGCCACCCCCGGCGGCATCGCCGACGCCATCATCGACATCGAAAGCGCCACCGGCCTGCGCGTGTACGACTTTCCCAAGCTGCGCGAGTACTACGTCGGCATGCGATTTACCGTCGGCGGCCAGGCGCCGGTCGGCACGCTGCCGGACAGCACGCAGGGCAATCACGAGGTGGAGCTGGACGAGCGCGACCGGCAGCTGATCCGCGCCAGCCAGGGCGGGCTGCCACTGCTGCCGCAGCCGTACCGGCATTTGGGCGAAGCGCTGGCGATGACGGAAGACGAGGTCTGCCAGCGGCTGGGGCGCATGCTGCAAAACGGCGTCATCCGCCGCATCGGCGCGGTGCCCAATCACTACGCCATCGGCTACGCCGCCAACGGCATGGCGGTGTTCGATGTCGACGATGCGCACATCGACGCGCTGGGCGAACGGGTCGGCGGCCTGCCGTTTGTCAGCCACTGCTACCGGCGCCTGCGCCGGCTGCCGCAGTGGCCGTACAGTCTGTTCGCGATGTGCCACGGCAGCAGCCGCGACGAGGTGATGCAGCAGGTGGCCGCCATCCGCCAGCTGCTGGGCGCCGCCTGCCGCGGTCACGAGGTGCTGTTCTCCACCCGCATGCTGAAAAAGAGCGGGCTGCGTATCTGAATGCGCGTCGCGGTGCGTATCGCTGCGCTGGCAGGCATTTTTTTTGCCGGCGGCACTGGCAATTGTCACGGCTATCGCCAACACTGCAGCTAGCGGCAGTACAGATGCATGAACGGTTTGCAGGCACTGCCCGTCAATATCAATTGCCGGTATGCTTGCCGATATGGAAACCAAGACCTGTGCACCGCTGGGCAGTTTCATCGACCTGATGCTTGATGCCATCTGCGTTGTCGACGCCGAGGGCCGCTTCGTGTTTGTCAGCGCCGCCTGCGAGCGCATTTTCGGCTATGCACCGGAGGAGATGATCGGCAAGCCGATGATCGAGCTGGTGCTGCCGGAAGACCGGCCGCGCACGCTGCAGGCGGCCAGCCAGATCATGTCCGGCCAGCCCAAGCCCCACTTCGAGAACCGCTACGTGCGCAAGGACGGGCAGGTGGTGCACATCATGTGGTCGGCGCGCTGGTCGGAGCGTGAACAGGTGCGCGTGGCGGTGGCGCGCGACGTGACCGAGCTGAAACAGGCAGCCACCATGCAGGCGGCGCTGTACGCCATTTCCGAGGCGGCGCACGCGGCGGAGGACATGATGGCGTTGTTCCGGCGCATACACCGCATCATCGGCGAGCTGCTGCCGGCGCACAATTTCTCGGTGGCGCTGTACGACGCGGTGCACGACCAGCTGAGCTTTCCCTACCACGTCGATGTGCAGGAGCCGTCGCCGGTGGTGCGCAAGCCGGCTGCCGGCACGCTCTGCGCCGAGGTGATCCGCAGCGGCCAGCCGCTGCTGCTGACCCCGGAGACGCTGGACGGCTTCCCTGCGCATCTGCGCCAGATCGTTGGCCGCAAGTCGCTGTGCTGGCTGGGAGTGCCACTCAATTCCTCCAAGGGCACCATCGGCGCGCTGGTGCTGAAAAGCTACTCCGGCGGCGTGCGTTACGGCGAAAAGGACAAGGAGCTGCTGCAGTTCGTCTCCAACCAGGTTGCTACCGCCATCGAGCGTCACCAGCTGCACGCGCGGCTGCGCTACATGGCGCAGTACGACGAGTTGACCGGGCTGCCCAACCGTGGCCTGCTGTTCGACCGCCTGCACACCGCGCTGGCGAGGGCGCGGCGCGAACAGGGGCGGCTGGCGCTGCTGTATCTCGATCTCGACAAGTTCAAGCAGGTCAACGACACCCACGGCCACCCGGTGGGGGACCAGCTGCTGCGCGCGGTCGCCAGGCGGCTGCAGCAGTGCGTGCGCGAGGCCGACACCGTGGCGCGCATCGGCGGCGACGAGTTCGTGGTGCTGCTGGAAAGCCTGCAGCAGCCGCAGCATGCGCAGCCGGCCGCCGACAAGCTGCGCGGGGCGCTGGATCAGCCGCTGACCATCGACGGCCACAGCCTGCGCATCCTGCCCAGCATCGGCATCGCGCTGTACCCGGAGCACGGCGACACCGCGCAGGCGCTGCTGCGCCACGCCGACGACGCGATGTACCGGGCGAAGAAGGGTGGCGAGGCCTGCTTGCCGCCGCAGGAGCATCCCCTGTCCGATGACGGTGGTCGCGAACAGCAGCCGGCGTGAACGTCACGGCGGCGGTGCTCGCGGCTTGATGTGCCGGCAGAGCCGCAGCACGCGGCGCAGTCCGCCAGCCACACGCCCGCGCTGAGCGCACGGCGTCATTGTCCAAATCCCGAATTCCGAATCCGGCTAGCGTAAACCGCTCCGCCAGACAAAACGTTGGCCGCCACCGTCAGACGGTGGCGGCCAAGTGTTTACCTGCTGCCGCGCGGCAGGCGTGACCTGCCGGTGCGGGCGCTCGCTCAGTTGGCGGCAGGCGCCGACAAGCGCAGCCGGCCCCAGCGGTTGATCCACAGCGAGGCGAGGATCACCGTGCCGCCCAGCGCCAGGCGCGGCAGGTCGGCGTCGCGGTTCCAGATCAGTACATTGACCAGCAAGCCGGCCGGCACGTGCAGCTCGTTCATGATCGCCAGCGTGCCCGCGCTGACGCGGGTGCTGCCCTTCACCCACCAGTACATGCCCAGCGCGGTGGCGAACAGTCCCATGTACACCAGCACCCCCCACTGCATCGCGGTGTGCGGCAGGCGTGCCGGGTTGCCGAAGATCAGGTAGGACGGCAGCGCCAGCAGCAGCGCGCCGAGGAAGAAATGGCCGAAGAAACGGTGCAGCGGCTGCGATACCGGATACTGCTGCAACAGGCGGCGGCACAGCACCTGGCCGGCGGCAAAGGTGGCGTTGGCCAGCTGCAGCAGCAGGAAGCCGGTCAGGTATTCGCCCTCCAGCGGCTGGAAGCGGATGATGACGCCGCCGCCGACCGCCACCGCGGCCGCCAGCAGTGCCCAGCGGTTGAGACGGCGCGCCAGCGCGTCGTCGAGCAGGGTGACGTAGATCGGCGTCAGCACCGTGAACAGCAGCACCTCCGGCACCGTCAGCACGCTGAAGCTGCGGTACAGGCACAGGTAGGTGACGCCGAACTGCAGCGCGCCGGCCAGCCAGAAGCCGGCCACCAGCCGCGATGGCAGCCCGCGCCAGACGGTAAACGGCAGGAACACCGCGGCGGCAATCAGCACGCGCAGCAGCACGGCGAAGTCGCTGTCGACCTTGCCGGCCAGGTATTCGCCGATCAGGCTGAAGGAAAACGCCCACAGGATGGTAACGATGATCAGGTGACGCATGGGGTGGCTTTGCAATGTCAGGACGGGTGGCGATGATAGGCGATGGCGCGCCGCTTGGGAACGGCGGGTGCCAGCGTAAGACGCGGCAGGCACTACAATGAAGTAAGCACCTGTTCACGATCTGCTGCGACTTGATCTCAATGGGGCGATACGGCGTTAAAACGGCTTCGGCATGCTGGTTTATATCCGGATAAGCGCCGCTTCCTCAGCCGTTTTCGCCTTGTCTCGCGTGAGCATGTGGGATCGTGAACACGTTCTAAGCGCCGCAGGGCGCGAAACGGTATCGGCCTGTCCGCCGCCATGCGGCAGGGGCAGGTCGCGGAGGGACGCATCATGACATCCTTGCGCAAGCAGCGTGGCTGGTACAACGGCGCTTACTTATTCACCGCCATTTTCGTGCTGGTGCTGTTCATGTCGCAGCCGTGGTTGCCGCTATTGCTGCTGGCGGCGCTGGCCGGCGCCGGCATCGTGATCGGCATCGCGCGCGGCAGCCACTACCTGAAACAGTGGCTGAGCGAGCACCCGCTACACTGGCACTGAACGGCGCAGCCGGCCGGACTGGCAAGCCCTTGACTGCGGTCAAGGAGCGCGGGCGGGACAAGTCCGACGATGACGCCATCGTCATTGCCGGAGGCTGTCATGCTGCGCCTCACCCACTACCTGCAAAGCCTGCTGCAACCCGCCCCCGTCGCACCGCCGCGCCAGCCCAGCGGCCCGGTGCTGATCTGGAACCTGATCCGCCGCTGCAACCTGACCTGCCAGCACTGCTACTCCATCTCCGCCGACAAGGACTTCGCCGGTGAGCTGAGCACCGCCGAGGTGTTCACGGTGATGGACGACCTGAAGGCCTTCGGCGTGCCGGTGCTGATCCTGTCCGGCGGCGAGCCGCTGCTGCGCCCGGACATCTACGACATCGGCCGCCGCGCCAAGGAGATGGGCTTCTACGTCGGCCTGTCCAGCAACGGCACGCTGATCAATGCGGCCAACGTTGGCCGCATCGCCGACGTCGGCTTCGACTACGTCGGCGTCAGCCTCGACGGCATCGGCGCCACCCATGACCGTTTTCGCCGCCTGGACGGCGGCTTCGATCTGGCGCTGAACGGCATCCGCCTGGCGCGCGACGCCGGCATGAAGGTCGGCGTGCGCTACACCATGACCGAGGACAACGCCCACGACCTGCCGGCGCTGCTGCAGCTGGTGAGCGACGAAGGCATCGACAAGTTCTACTTCTCGCACCTCAACTACGCCGGGCGCGGCAACAAGCACCGCGACAGCGACGCCCGCCACGCGCGCACGCGCTGGGCGATGGAGCTGCTGATCGAGTCCTGTCTTGCCCACCTGCGTGCCGGCACGGCCAAGGAGTTCGTCACCGGCAACAACGACGCTGACGGCGTCTACCTGCTGCAGTGGGCGGCGCGACACTATCCCGAGCAGCTGGACGCCTTGCGCCAGCGCCTGACGCAGTGGGGCGGCAACGCCAGCGGCGTCAACGTCGCCAATATCGACAACCTCGGCAACGTGCACCCGGACACCATGTGGTGGAAGGTGACGCTGGGCAATGTGCGCGAGCGGCCGTTTTCCGAGATCTGGCCGGACGTGTCGCACCCGCTGATGGCCGGCCTCAAGCAGCGGCCGCGGCCGGTGCACGGCCGCTGTGCCGCCTGCGCCCATCTGGCGATCTGCAACGGCAATACCCGGGTGCGGGCGTGGGAGCTGAGCGACGACTTCTGGGCCTCCGATCCGGCCTGTTACCTCAGCGACGCCGAGATCGGTGTGGCGGACGGCGCCTATCCGCTGCCGCAGCTGACGCCATGGCAGCGCATCACGCCGCTGGCGGAGGGCAACCGATGAAACTCGCCAGCCTGTTACTGGCCGTCAGCGCCAGCCTGCCGCTGGCGGCCATCGCCGCCAAGCCGGCCGATCTCTACCAGCAGCACTGCCTCAGCTGTCACGGTGCCCAGCGCATGGGCGCGATGGCGCCGGCGCTGCTGCCGCAGAGCCTGGAGCGCATCAAGCCGGCCGAGGTGCTGGCGGTGATCCGCGACGGCCGCGCCGCCACGCAGATGGCCGGCTTTGCCGGCACGCTGTCCGACGCCGAGATCGGCGAGCTGGCAGGGTGGCTGGCCACGCCGCCGGCCACGCCGCCAGTGTGGCGCGAGGCGGATACCGCCGCGTCGCGCATCCAGTATCGCGATCCGGCCAGGCTGCCGCCGCGGCCAGGCTTTGCGGCCAACGTTGATCCGCACAACCTGTTTGTGGTGGTGGAGGCCGGCGATCACCATGTCACGGTACTGGACGGCGACCGTTTCACGCCGCTGACCCGCTTCAAGAGCCGCTTCGCGTTGCACGGCGGGCCGAAATTCTCGCCCGACGGCCGCTTTGTCTACTTTGCCAGCCGCGACGGCTGGGTGACGCAATACGACCTGTACACGCTGCAGCCGGTGGCCGAGATCCGCGTCGGGCTGAACACCCGCAACGTGGCGGTGTCCGGCGACGGGCGCTGGGTGCTGGCCGGCAACACCCTGCCGGAGACGCTGGTGCTGCTCGACGCCAACGGCCTGAAGCCGGTGAAGACCATCGCGGTAAAAGACCGCGCCGGCAAGCCGTCGCGGGTGTCGGCGGTGTACGACGCCGCGCCGCGGCAGAGCTTCGTGGTGGCGCTGAAGGACGCCGCCGAGCTGTGGGAAATCTCCTACAACCCGCAGGCCGACAAGATTTATCCCGGCCTGGTGCACGACTACCAGATGGGCGAGGGCCTGGCCGTGCCCGGTTTCCTCAACCCGCGGGTGACGCCGCTGGCGATGGTACTGGACGACTTCTTCTTCGATAGCGGCTATCGTCATGTAATGGCGGCCTCGCGCGACGGCCAGGCGCAGGTGATCAACCTCGACGCGCGCAGCAAGGTGGCGACGCTGCCGCTGGACGGCATGCCGCATCTTGGCTCCGGCATCACCTTCGAACAGGACGGTCACCACTACATGGCGACGCCGAACCTGAAGGGCGGCCGCGTGACGGTGATCGACATGGACCGCTGGCAGGTGGCGGCCAACATCGCCACGCCGGGGCCGGGCTTCTTTCTGCGCAGCCACGAAAATACGCCCTACGCCTGGGTGGACGCGATGATGTCGCCACGCCGCGACACGCTGTCCATCATCGACAAGCGCAGTTTCAAGGTGGTGCGCGAGCTGACGCTGCGGCCGGGCAAGACCAATGCCCACGTCGAGTTCACCCGCGACGGCCGCTACGCGCTGGTCAGCATCATGGAAACGCCGGGCGAGCTGGTGGTGGTCGATGCGGCGACGTTCAAGGAGGTAGCCGCGCTGCCGATGATGAAACCGATCGGCAAGTACAACGTATACAACAAGGTGACGCGTTCGGAAGGCACCAGTCATTAGCGCCGGCCAGGCTTGATTTGGCGACCGCGCCGGCCACCAAGAGCTGACCCTGCCGGCCAGGGTTGGCCGCAGGCGGCGGGGTACGACTAGCTCTTTCGGCTAGGGTGCCACCGCCTTTTGGCGCATGGTGGCGCGCACCGGCAGCGCGTAGCCTTGCGCCATCCCTTACGGGCGGGTGCGACATCCGCAGGAAAACAGCGATGAACCAGATTGATATTCGGACCTTTTTGCAGCATCAGCCACTGTTCCAGCAGCTGTCCGAGGCGCAGCGCGAGGCGCTGGTGCCGGGCACCCGCGAGGTGCGCGGCCAGAAGGGGCAGGTGATCTTCCAGAAGGGTGACCCCTGTGACGGCATGTATCTGGTGGTGTACGGCAAGGTCAAGCTGGCGCTGACCGCGCAGAACGGCACCGAGAAGGTGATGGAAATCCTGCACCCGAGCCAGAGCTTTGCCGAGGCGGTGATGTTCCTGCGCCGGCCGTGCCCGGTGATGGCGCAGTTCGTCGAGGACGGCCTGCTGCTGCACGTCAGCGCCGAGGTGATCTTCGGCGCCATCGCGCAGGACCCGGCCTTTGCCCAGCGCATGCTGGCCGGGCTGTCGCTGCGCCTGCACAGCCTGGTGCGCGACGTGGAACGCTACTCGGTGGAGAGCGCGGTGCAGCGCGTGGTCGGCTACCTGTTGCAGGTGGAAGACGACGCCAGCAGCGGCTCGGTGGTGCACCTGCCGGTCAACAAGAACCTGATCGCCTCGCGACTGAACCTGACGCCGGAAACCTTCTCCCGCGTGCTGCACCAGCTGGCGGACGAGGGCCTGATCGAGGTGCGCGGCCGCGATATCGTGCTGAAGGACCTGGAGGCGCTGCGCGACTTCGGCTTTGCCTGAGCCAGGCGCGGCCGTACTGAATTTGCCCTGAGCACACCGCCTCCGCCTACCGGCCGGGGCGGTGTTGCATTGCGGCCAACCTTGCCGCCCGTCGCCGGATTCAGTGCCCGCGCAATGGTGCTGACAGCGGCCGCGGCCCGATGCCTGCGCGGCGATCCAGCCGCCCGGACCAGCTGGTAAGCCCCACCGCGCCCAGCACCACCAGCGCACCGATCCACGGCGTGGCCAGCAAGCCCAGCTTGCTCACGATCAGGCCGCCACCCCAGGCGCCGCCGGCGATGCCGACATTGAAGGCGGCGATGTTGAGCCCGGAGGCCACGTCCACCGCATGCGGCGTTTCGCGCTCCGCCTGCTGCACCACGTACACCTGCAAGCCGGCGACATTACCGAACGCCACCGCGCCCCAGGCCAGCACCGTCAGCAGCACCAGCCACGGCGAGCTGGCGGTAAAGGTCAGCACCAGCAGCACCAGCGCCAGCAGCAGGAAGATGATCTGCAGCGCGCGCACCGGCCCGTGCCGGTCTGCCAGCCGCCCGCCCCAGATATTGCCGAATGCCACCGACACGCCGTACACCAGCATGACCAGACCGACACTGGACGGCGCGTAGCCGCTGACCTGCTGCAGGATCGGCGCGAGGTAGGTAAAGGCGACGAAGGAGCCGCCATAGCCCAGCGCCGTCATCGCGTACACCAGTAGCAGCCGTGGCCGGCCCAGCACCGCCAGCTGGGCGAGCAGGCCGCCGGCCGCCGGGGTGGCGATGTTGCGCGGGATCAGTAGCAGGCTGCCGACAAAGGCGATCACCCCCAGCAGCGACACCGCCAGAAAGGTGTTCTGCCAGCCAAAGTGCTGGCCGATCCAGGTGCCCAGCGGCACGCCGCTGACCAGTGCCACGGTCAGGCCGGAGAACATCAGCGCAATCGCGCTGGCCGCCTTGTCCTTGGGAACCAGGCTGGTGGCGATGGTGGCGCCGATGGAGAAGAACACGCCGTGCGCCAGGCCGGTCAGCACGCGGGCGGCCATCAGCGCCTGGTAGCCCGGTGCCTGCCACGCGACCAGGTTGCCGACGGTAAACAGCGCCATCAGCCCCAGCAGCAGTGGCTTGCGCGGCAGGCGGCTGCTCAGCGCGGTGAGTACCGGTGCGCCGATGGCCACCCCCAGCGCGTACAGGCTGACCAGCAGGCCAGCGGAAGGCAGCGATACCTGCAGGCTGGTGGCAATGGTCGGGATCAGCCCGACAATGACAAATTCGGTGGTGCCGATGGCAAAGGCGCTGAGCGTCAGCGCCCACAGGGCAAGAGGCATGATGTGCTCCGGTTGGTGGATGTGCGGCGATTGTCACCGCTTGCCAGCCGCGGAAAAACCGTCTCTACTGGCAAATACTTTTGATTGGGAGTCAACAATGATCGCCACCGACGCGCTGATTGCCTTTGTCGCCATCATCGATGGCGGCTCCTTTTCCGCCGCCGCGGCCCGGCTGCAGCAGACGCCGTCCGGCATCAGCCGCACCCTGTCGCGGCTGGAGGCGCAGCTGGGCGTGCGCCTGATCACGCGCACCACGCGCCGGCTGGAGCTGACCGAAGAAGGACGCTGGCTGCTGGAGCGCGCCCGCGACATCCTGGCACGCCTGGGCGACACCGAGGCGCGGCTGCAGGCCAGTGCCGCCGCACCGGCGGGCGTGGTGCGCGTCAATGCCGCCAGTCCGGTGCTGAACCACCTGCTGGCGCCGCTGGTGCCCGGCTTCCTGGCCGCCTACCCGCAGATCCGGCTGGAGCTGACCGGGGCGGAAGCGATTGTCGATCTGATCGAGGAGGGGGCCGATGTCGCCATCCGCGTCGGTGCGCTGGCGGATTCCACCCTCAACGCGCGCCTGCTCGGCAGCAGCCCGTTGCGGCTGGTGGCGGCGCCGGACTACCTGCAGCGCTGTGGTGAGCCGGCACAGGCGGCGGCGCTGGCACAGCACCGCCTGCTCGGTTTCAGCAGCCCGGTGGCGCTGAATGTGTGGCCGCTGGCACAGGCGGGGCAGCACGGTTGGCCGGTCGAGCCGGCGCTGAGCGCCAGCAGCGGTGAGACGCTGCGCCATCTGGCGCTGGCCGGCGCCGGCATCGCCTGTCTCGCCGATTTCCTGGTCGGCGACGACCTGCGTGCCGGCCGGTTGCAGCCGGTACTGGCCGCCGAGGTGCTGCCTTGGCGGCAGCAGGTCTGGGCGGTGTTCTACAAGCAGGGGCAGCTGGCACCCCGGGTGGCGTGCCTGGTTGACTATCTGGCCCGGCAGTTGCCGCTGCAGCGCAGCTAGGGCGGCGGTGGTCGTGGCCGGCGTCGTCACCGCGCACAGGCCGAGATGGGGCCGGCTGCCACATGTGGCACGCCGGGTTGCGGCCAACCTTGCCGCGAGGCATGTGGCAGCGCTACGCCCGGAGGCCCGGCCACGCGGATGCGAAGCGGCAAGCCAGGTTCCGGTGTTGAGCCACGGTATTGCCGGTGTAGTTTGTCATGCGCCGGGCCGGAACCCGTCCACCCCCGGCGCGGCGGCGGTTTCAACGGCTGATGATCTGGTCGAAGATCGCGCCATCGTCGAAGTGGGTTTTCTGCGCGCGGGCCCAGCCGCCGAATACCCGGTCGATGGTGAACAGCCTTACCTTGCTGAACTGGGCGGCGTACTTGGCGGCCACCTTTGCGTCGCGCGGGCGGTAGTAGTTCTGCGCCGCCAGCTCCTGCCCCAGCGGGCTGTACAGGTAGCGCAGGTAGGCCTCGGCCACCTTGCGCGTGCCGCGCTTGTCGACCACCTTGTCCACCACGCTCACCGGCGGTTCGGCCAGGATGGACACCGACGGCACGACGATGTCGAACTTGTCCGGCCCCAGCTCCTTGCTGGCGAGGAAGGCCTCGTTTTCCCATGAGATCAGCACGTCGCCGATGCCGCGCTGCGAGAAGGTGACCAGCGAGCCGCGGGCGCCGGAATCCAGCACCTTCACGTTGCGGTAGATCTTCTGCACCAGCGCGCGGGCACTGGCGTCGTTGCCGCCCGGCTGTTGCAGCGCGTAGCCCCACGCCGCCAGGTAGTTCCAGCGCGCACCGCCGCCGGTTTTCGGGTTGGGGGCGATGACTTCCACCCCGGGGCGGGCCAGGTCGTTCCAGTCGCGGATGGCCTTCGGGTTGCCTTTGCGCACCAGCAGCACGATGGTGGAGGTGTACGGCGTGCTGTTGTGCGGCAGGCGGCTTTGCCAGTTGGCCGGCACCAGCGCGCCGTTTTTGTGCAGTTCGTCGATGTCGTTGGACAGCGCCAGCGTCACCACGTCCGCCTCCAGCCCGTCGATCACCGAGCGCGCCTGCTTGCCGGAGCCACCGTGCGACTGCTTGACGCTGACGGTTTCGCCGGTCTGTGCCTGCCAGTGCTTGGCGAAGGCGGCGTTGAACTCCTGGTACAGCTCGCGCGTCGGGTCGTAGGACACGTTGAGCAGGCTGACATCGGCCATGGCCGGTTGGCTCAGCAGGCTGGCAAACAGCAGCGCGCCGGCAAGTGGTTTCAGTTTCATGGGTGCAGCTCCGGGTTGAATGTGGCTGTCATTGTCCGGGGGCGGCCGGCGGCGGTGAACCAAGCAAAATTCACAAGCTAATCAGCGCTGGTGCTTGGGGCCGAATGTCCCGCTGCGGCCAACGTTAGCCGGCGGCGACAACGCAACACAGGCCGCGCCCGCAGGCCGGCCTGTGTTGTGCCGCGTGGCCGTTCAGAACGGCTTGTCGCCCAGAATGGTGGCGCGGTGCATGATGCGGTGCGCCGGGCGGTAGTCGTCCACCGCGTAGTGCTGGGTGACGCGGTTGTCCCAGAACGCGATATCACCCGGCTGCCAGCGCCAGCGCACGCTGAATTCCGGCTTGGCAAAGTGGGCAAACAGGAAGGCCAGCAGCGCGTCGCTCTCCGCCGGCGGCAGCTCGTTGATGCGGGTGGTAAAGCCGTCGCTGACGAACAGCGCCTTGTCGCCGCTGACCGGGTGGGTGCGGATCACCGGGTGGTTCACCGGCGGCGTGCTGCGGCGGGTGGCCTCGTAATTGGCCAGCGCCTCCGGTGTCTGGCCGAAGCGCTCCAGCGGGAACGACTTGGTGAAGTCGTGCGTGGCGGTCAGCCCGTCCAGCAGTTGCTGCAGGCGCGGCGACAGCGCGGCGTAGGCGGCTGTGCCGCTAGCCCACAGCGTGTCGCCGCCATACTCCGGCAGCTGCCGCGCCACCAGTACCGAGCCCAGCGGCGGGGTGTCGATGAAAGTGACGTCGGTGTGCCAGATGGCGTTGTCGCGCAGGTCGTTCAGCGCGGTGTCCAGCACCATGATCTGCGGCGTGTCCGCTATCTTCGGGTACAGCGGGTGGATGTGCAGGTCGCCGAACCAGGCGGCGAAATCACGCTGTTGCTGCGGGCTGATGTCCTGGTTCCGGAAAAACAGCACCTGGTGCTGCAGCAGCGCGGCGCTGAGCGCCTGTTGCCGTGTGCTGTCCAGTGGCTGTGCCAGGTCGATGCCGCTGACGATGGCGCCCAGTGCCGGGCTGAGGCGGGAGAAGTGCAGACTCATGACGGTAATCCTTTCAATGGTTTTGGCCGTGCCACGGGGTAAGGCGCTGCTGTAGCCGGCGCAGGCCCAGCTCCAGCGCGAAGGCGACTAGCGCGATGACGATGATGCCGAGCACCACGACGTCGGTGACCAGGAACTGCGCGGCGGACTGGATCATGAAGCCCAGCCCGCGGGTGGCGGCGATCAGCTCCGCCGCCACCAGCGTCGACCAGCCGGCGCCAAGACCGATACGCACGCCGGTGATGATCTCCGGCAGTGCGCCGGGCAGGATCACGTGGCGCAGCAGCTGCCAGCGGCTGGCGCCCAGCGACAGCGCCGCCTGTTGCCGCAGCTGGCTGACGCTGGTCACGCCGTGGGCGGTGGCGATCAGCACCGGCGCCAGGATGGCGAGGAAGATCAGCAATACCTTGGACAACTCGCCGATGCCGAACCAGATCACGATCAGCGGCAGGTAGGCCAGCGGCGGCAGCGGGCGGTAGAACTCGATCACCGGATCGAGCAGATGCCGCGCCAGCGGAAACACGCCGATGACGATGCCCAGCGGGATGCCGACGACGACCGCCGCCAGCAGTGCCAGCAGCATGCGCTGCAGGCTGGCCAGCAGGTGCTGCGGCAGGGTGGCGTCCATGTAGCCGTTAAGCAGCAGCTCGTCGAACTTGGCCAGCACCGCTTGCGGCGGTGGCAGGAACAGCGGCGCAATTAGCCCGCTGGCGGTGAGCGCCCACCACAACAGCAACAGGCTGGCGATGCTGAGCGCGGCCCAGTGCGCCGCTTGTGGCTGCCAGTGGCGGCCGGCCGGCACGGGTGTGGCAGGCGGGGTGCCGAAGTCGAGGGTATCGGGCACCGCGATCAGGGCGGGTGGGGTGGTGGGCATCAGGCGGCCTCCTCGTGACGTTGCCGGAACAGGCTGTGCAGCAGCGATTCGCGCAGGGCGATGAATTCCGGATCGGACTTGATGGCGCGCACGTCCTCGCCGGCGCGGTAGCGCTGGTTAAAGGTTGGCCGCAAGCGCTGCACGATGCGCCCCGGCCCCGGCGACATCAGCACCAGCTCGGTGGCGAGAAACAGCGCCTCCTCGATGTCGTGGGTGATCAGGAAGATGCCGCGCTGCGACTGCTGCCACACGCGCAGCAGCAGTTGCTGCATCTGCTCGCGGGTGAACGCGTCCAGTGCACCGAACGGCTCGTCCAGCAGCAGCACCTGCGAGCGGCTGGCCAGCGCGCGGGCGATGCCGACGCGCTGGCGCATGCCGCCGGACAGCTGCCAGGTGCGCTTGCCGGCGACATCGGCCAGCCCGACCAGACGCAGGGTGTCGGCGACGATGCGCTCGCGCGCCGCCGCATCCGCACCCTGCAGCTTGAGGCCGAAGGCGACGTTGTCGTGCACGTTCAGCCACGGCAGCAGCGCGTCGTGCTGGAACACCACCGCGCGCTCCACCCCCGGCGCCGTCACCGGTTGGCCGGCAAACAGCACCCGGCCCTGGCTGGGCGGGATGAAGCCGGCCAGCACCCCCAGCAGTGTGCTCTTGCCGCAACCGGACGGCCCCAGCGCCACCAGCAGCTCGTCACGCGCCAGGCTCAGCGACACCTGGTGCAGCGCCGGCTGCGACTGGCCGGGGTAGGTGACGCTAAGCTTGTCGACTTGTAGCAGGCTCATGGTCGGCTCCGTCTAGCGCAGGGCGGCGTTGATGAACTGGTTGGTCACGTACGGCGTGTAGCTCGGCTGCAGGCTGTCGACCTTGCCCTGCGACTTGAGGAAGGCGGCGGTATCGCCGACCGCCTTCACCAGCGGCTGTTGCAGCAGCTTGCTCTGCTCGACCAGCGACGGGTAGAGATTGCCCGGCAGCAGCGCGGTGACTTCCTCCGGCTTGCTGCCGGTGAGGCGGGCGATCTTCGCCACGTTGGCCGCATTGCTGGCAAAGCCTTTCGGGTCCTTGTTGTAGCGCTCGAACACCTTGCCGGTGACGCTCACGAACTGCTTGAGGAAATCCGGATTCCTGGCGGCGAAGTCCTGGCGCACGATCCACAGGTCGTAGGTTGGCGCGCCCCATTTGCCGACTTCGGCGGAGCTGGTCAGCACCTTGCCGCTGGCGCGTACCTTGCCCAGTGCCGGCTCCCACACATAGGCGCCGTCGATGTCGCCACGCTGCCAGGCGGCGGCGATTTCGCTGGGGCGCAGGTTGAGGATGGTGACCTTGCCGGCATCCACCTTCCAGTGCTTCAGCGCCGCCAGCAGGCTGTAGTGGGTGGTGGACACGTATGGCACCGCGATCTTCTTGCCGACCAGATCGGCCGGCTTGCTGATACCGCTGCCGTTGCGCACCACCAGCGCCTCGGATTCGCCGATCACGCCGGTGACGAGGAAGGTCTGGATCGGCAGGCCGCGGCTGGCGGCGGCGGCCAGCGGGCTGGAGCCGATATTGCCGATCGGTACGTCGCCGGAGGCAACCGCGGCGATCACCTCGGCGCCGCTCTCGAACTTGCGCCAGTTGATCTTCTTGCCGGTGGCTTTTTCGTAGTCACCGTCGGCCTGCGCCACCTTGGACGGGTCGACGCCGGTCTGGAACGCGATGGTGACGCCGTCATCGGCAACGGCGGCGCCGGCAACAATGGCCAGCGAAACAAACAGGGAAACGAGGGTGGGGCGGGTCATGGCAATCTCCAGTGGTGAATCGTTTGCAATGACGCCATTAAAAAGAGAAACCAGCGGGCGGGGAAATAATAAAAGCCGCGCCCTATATTCATCACCGGCTGCGGTATTTATCGGTTAAATGAATAAGGCGGTAAATGAAATGGCAGGTGGCGTTGTGAATAAAGCAGATGGTGATATCGGTTTTATCTATAAGGCGGCGGTGAATTGGCGGGTAAAGTGCGCTCTGCTATTACTGATGAATATTGGCCATGAAACGCTTCAAGCAGTCGAAGGGTTTTCCGGCGGGATTCGACCCGCAACAATTAAGCTGTTGTCAGCAACTGCTGGCCGCCTTGCCTTATCCCGCGCAATTGCACTGGAACGAGCGCGAGGTCTTTGCCTGCTTTGACGGCTGGTGGCTGACCAGCGAGTTCTTCCCGGTGGCCAGCTTCTACCATGCGGCCCCGCAGCGGGCGCACTACGCGGCACGGCTGCGCATTCACGGCCGTTTCGGCCAGAACCTGCCGGCCAACTGGCTGTTCGCGCTGAACTACGGCGAAAGCAAGACCGTGTCGCTGCTGAAGCTGATCCGCGTGCTGCACCTGCTCAATCACCTGGGACGCAACGATGTCGCGCTGCCGCTGCGCATCGATCTCGATCCGCGCATCTGCCACGCCTTCAGCGACCGCATCATCGATTTCACCACGGCCCTGCTGGCACAGCTGGGGCTGGCCAGCCCGCAGGTGATGTTCCTGCTGTTCATCAACCAGCCCACCTCCGAGCTGGGGGTGGCACTGGTGCGCCGCTACCGCGAACAAGGCCATCTGGTGGGGCTGGGCGGCTTTGGCGACAGCGAGCACGACTTGTCGCGGCTATGGCGGCTGGAGCCGGACTTCGTCTGCCTATCGCCGCGCTTCATGCGCCGCGCCGTGATGTATCCGCAGGTGCGCGACCAGCTGCTGGCGCTGATGCCGCAGCTGGTGGCGCAGGGCTTCGTGCTGGGGGTGGAGGAAATCGTGTGCGACAACATGCTGGCCATGGCGCAGCAGATGCAGGCCCGCTATTACGCCGGGCAGCTGGTGTCGCAGCGGCTGGCGCCGGCCTGATATGCAATGCAGCGGGCACCGGATAAGCAATGCACTTTTGCTTGGTTCCCTGATGCCGGGCGGCTGCCTATAGTGGCCTCATCGCGTGATGACACGCAGCCACTCTTGCATCAGGAGCTACTATGACACTGCGTCTTGGCGACATCGCCCCCGACTTTGAACAGGCGTCCAGCGACGGCAACATCCGTTTTCATGACTGGCTGGGTAATAGCTGGGGCGTGCTGTTTTCGCACCCGGCCGACTTCACCCCGGTGTGCACCACAGAGTTGGGGCTGACCGCCAGGCTCAAGGATGACTTTGCGCGCCGCAACGTGAAGGTGATCGCGCTGTCGGTCGACCCGGTGGCGTCGCACCTGGAGTGGATCAAGGACATCAACGACACGCAGGGCACCACGGTGAACTTCCCGATCATTGCCGATGCCGACCGCAAGGTGTCCGAGCTGTACGACCTGATCCACCCTAACGCCAGCAGCACCCATACCGTGCGTTCGGTGTTCGTGATTGATCCGGCGAAGAAGATCCGCCTGACGCTGACCTATCCGGCCAGTACCGGCCGCAATTTCAACGAACTGCTGCGGGTGATTGATTCGCTGCAGCTGACCGAATACCACAGCGTGGCGACGCCGGCCAACTGGCAGCAGGGGGACGAGGTGGTGATCGTGCCTTCGCTGCAGGATGAAGACCTGATCCGGCAGAAATTCCCCAAGGGCTATCGCGCGCTGCGACCCTATCTGCGCCTGACACCGCAGCCGGGCTGATCCGATTTTTTGTTGTGGCTTTACTTGTTGTCTCTGCGTTTTCTCCTCTTGGGCTTTTGTTGGCCGGGCTTGTCAGCCCGGCCTTTTTTTTTGTGCCCACTGGCCGTGGCAGCGTGCCCGCTGAGTGCGTGGTCAGTGGCGGAGGCCATGACGCCCGCACCTGCTGCGCTGCGGCTCAGGACACGGCATCGATATCGGCGTAGCGCTCGTGGATCGCCATGATCTGGTCCAGGTGGTCGTGGAGTGCCTGCACGCAGTCGGCATCCAGTTTGCCGGCCTGAACCATGCGGTCCAGCTCGGCCAGCGCATTGCGCGGCGACCAGACCGGCTTGTACGGCCGGATCGCCGTCAGTGCATCGAAGATGTCGGCCACCGTCACGATGCGGGCCTCCAGCGGGATGGCGTCCTGCTGCAGCTGCCGCGGATAGCCGCTGCCGTCGAGGTATTCGTGATGGCAGTGCACGATGTTGCGCAGGATGGCGGAATCGGGCAGGCGTTGGTGCGCGCCGGTGCCCACGATGCGGTCAATGATCTGGATCCCCTTGTCGACATGGGTTTCCATGATGGCCCGCTCGGCCGGGTCGAGCCGGCCCGGCTTGAGCAGCACCTTGTCGGGGATGCCGATCTTGCCAATATCGTGCAGCGACGAAAACAGGTACACGCATTCTACAAACTCGTCATTGCGGCCGTAGCGCGGCGCGACGGCGCGGGCAATCACGCGCGAGTAGCGCGCCATGCGCTCCAGATGGGAGCCGGTTTCAAAGTCGCGCACCTCGGCCAGCTCGCGGGCCACCCGCGTCGCCTCCAGCACCGAGCGCACGGCGGACAGCTCGCTCGCAATCGCCATGCTGATCAGGCTGGTATACAGCACCAGATCGCGCTGCACCTGCGGGTTGAAGGCCGCCGCCTGCATCGAATCGAAGAATACGAAACCGGCGAGGCTGCCGCCATCGTAGAAGGGCACCGTGAACGACGAGCGGTAGCCCTGTTCGCGCAGCCAGGTGTTGTGCACGGTGTCGGACTGCAGCGCGTGCTCGATGTTGTCGAGTACGCGGAATTCGCCGCTGGCGGCCAGGGCGCTCAGCGCGTGGCTGTCGGACAGCTTGTACTCGTAGCCGGTGATGGCCTCGCCCGCGCGGGTGCTGTTGATGAAGGTCTTGAGTACGTCGTCGTTCTCGTCATACAGCGCGCAGGCGATGCGATCGACCACCGGCACCGTTTCCAGCAGGCGGTCGTGCAACTCGTTGAGACGATGGGTGAGGGTGTCGTCGTGAAGGTTCAGGGCCATCATCATGAACTGCGGGGTTACGGTCATCAAGACTAGCTTTCAAGGGTTAACGTCACAGCGGGGTAGGGGTCAGCGTTACCTTAATACGCATCACGGCTGCAAGCCATCCCTAATCCATTCCAGCGTGGTTTTATCCGCGATTCGCCGCGTATGGGCCGGCAGACGGCCGGTTGCGGCGCGATGATAGCGCGCTTTCCGCTGGCTGCTGTGTGCTGTCACCTGCGCTGCTATTAGCGGCTGGCGGCTGCGGCAGGGCAGACTATCCTGAACACAGACATTCCACGCGCCGCCTGCCACTAGAGGCCGGCGGCCGCGCCGCGTGTTTCCCCACCGCGCCGGCTGCATCCGGCGCATTCAGATGCCAGAAGGAGAATGTGATGACCACTCCCTACCAACGCCTGGACAAGAACAACGCTGCCGTGCTGCTGGTGGATCACCAGGCCGGGCTGCTGTCGCTGGTACGCGATATCGATCCCGACAAGTTCAAGAACAACGTGCTGGCGCTGGGCAATCTGGCCCAGTACTTCAAGCTGCCGACCATCCTGACCACCAGCTTCGAAAGCGGCCCCAATGGCCCGCTGGTGCCGGAGCTGAAGGCGCAGTTTCCGGATGCGCCGTACATCGCCCGCCCCGGCCAGATCAATGCCTGGGACAACGCCGACTTCGTGCAGGCGGTCAAGGCCACCGGCAAGCGGCAGCTGATCCTGGCCGGGGTGGTGACCGAAGTGTGTGTCGCCTTCCCGGCGCTGTCGGCGCTCGAAGAGGGCTTTGAGGTGTTCGTGGTCACCGATGCCTCGGGCACCTTCAACGACATCACCCGGCAGGCCGCCTGGGCGCGCATGTCGCAGGCGGGTGCCCAGCTGATGACCTGGTTCGGCGTGGCCTGCGAGCTGCATCGTGACTGGCGCAACGACATCGAGGGCCTGGGCACGCTGTTCTCTAACCACATCCCGGACTACCGCAACCTGATCACCAGCTACACCACGCTGACCGCTGGCAAGTAAGCTGCTACGACAAGGGCCACCTTGCGGTGGCCCTTGTCGTGTGCGGCGCGGTCGCCCCCCCGCGCGCCAGATGGCTCAGGGGGCCGGGTTGGGAATAGCCTGATGGATGGCGTCGATGGCGGCCAACGTTGCCGCATCCAGCGTCAGCTCGGCGCTGGTGATGTTTTCCTCCAGCTGCGCCAGCGTGGTGGCACCGATGATGTTGCTGGTCACGAATGGCCGGCTGTTGACGTAGGCCAGTGCCATCTGCGCCGGCGACAGCCCACTCTGGCGTGCCAGCGCCACGTAGCGCGCGGTGGCGGCTTCCGCCTGCGGGTTGGTGTAGCGGGTGAAGCGATCGAACAGCGTCAGCCGCGCACCCTGTGGCTGGGCGCCGTCCAGATATTTGCCGGACAGCACGCCAAATGCCAGCGGCGAATAGGCCAGCAGCCCAACCTGTTCGCGGTGGCTGAATTCGGCCAGCCCCACTTCGTAACTACGGTTCAGCAGGCTGTACGGGTTCTGGATGCTGGCCACGCGCGGCAGGTCGTAGCGCTCGGCCAGCGCCAGGAATTGCGCCAGCCCCCACGGCGTTTCGTTGGAGACACCGATGGCGCGCACCTTGCCGGCGGTGACGAAGTCCTGCAGCACGCGCAGGGTTTCCTCGATGGCGACGCTGCCCGGCGCGTCGTCCTGCCACGGATAGCCCAGCTGGCCAAAATAATTGGTGCTGCGATCCGGCCAGTGCAGCTGGTACAGGTCAACATGGTCGGTCTGCAGCCGGCGCAGGCTGTCGTGCAGCGCCTGGGTCAGATTGGCGCGGTCGAAGTGCACCTTGCCGTCGCGGATATGGCCGGGGCGTTTGGGGTCGCTGCTCGGCCCCGCCGCCTTGGTGGCCAGCACGATGCGCTCGCGCCGGCCGCCCTTGGCCAGCCAGCTGCCGATATGGCTTTCGGTACGGCCCTGGGTGTCGGCCTTGGGCGGCACTGGGTACATCTCGGCGGTGTCGATCAGGTTGATGCCGCGTTCCAGCGCCAGGTCCAGCTGGCTGTGGGCGTCGGCCTCGTTGTTCTGTTCGCCCCAGGTCATGGTGCCCAGCGAGATCAGGCTGACATTGATGCCGCTGCGGCCGAGTGGTCGGTATTCCATGGAGGGTCTGCCTTGTGGTTGGGTGGTGACGTTACGGTGCCACAGTGGCGCGGCCGGAGCCAGCGCCAGGTTCAGGCGCGGCGCTGCCGGCTTGCTGCCAGTAGCGCAATACCGCCTGCACCAGCGCCTGGGCCGGGTCGATGCTGATGGCTTGCAGTGGCGAGTTTACCGCAGCCAGCGCCAGCGGGACTTCGGTGCAGGCCAGGATCAGCCGCGTGGCGCCGTGTTGCCGCAGCGCCTCGCCGACCTGTTGCAGCAGCTCGCCGCCCAGCTGCAGCGCGTTGCGTTTTACCGCGTAGCAGCCGGGAGTGAAGGCCTGGGCAAGCACTGCTTCGCTGGGCAGCACATAAGGGATACCGCGTGCGGCCAACCTTTGCTGGTAGAGGCCGCTTTGCAGCGCGCCGCGGCTGGCGATGATGCCGACCGGTCCGTCGCTGGCGCCCAGCGCCGCCAGTGTGGCATCCGCGATATGGAGCAGCGGCGCCGGACTGGCGGCGGCCAGCGCGTCAAACCAGTGATGCGCGGTATTGCAGGGGATGACGATGCGGGTGGCGCCGGCGGCGTTCAGCTGCCGGATGCCGTGCAGCATGGCCGGCAGCGGGCTGTCGCCGTGGCCGGCCAGATAGTGCTGGCGGTCGGGGATCTGCGGCACGTTCCAGGTGACGGTCGCCACGTGTTCCTGGTCTCTGCCGGCCGGGGTGGCGAGGATCAGCTTGTGCAGGAAATCCACCGTCGCCAGCGGCCCCATGCCGCCCAGCACGCCGATCAGCGGAGAGTGCGGCACCGGGCTCACCGTACGCCGCCGGCCGGCTGCAGCAGGTCGCGGTAGCCAAACAGGCCGGCGGCGCCACCGGTATGCACGAACACGATGTTTTCGTCACGGCGGAAATGGCCGCGGCGGATCAGGTCGATCAGGCCGGCAAAGGCTTTGCCGCTGTAGACCGGGTCCAGCAGGATGCCTTCGTGGCGGGCCAGCAGGCGGATGGCTTCCAGCGTGCCCTCGGTGGGGATGCCGTAGCCGGCACCGACGTAATCGGCATTGACGCGCACCGCGCTGTCGTCAAACGGCTGGCGGATGTCGAGCAGATCCCAGGTCTGGCGGGCCAGCCGGGTCACGTTCTCGATCTGCTTGTCGCGCGCGGCGCGCACGCTGAAACCCAGCAGCGGGATGCCACTGTTGGCCGCCTGCAGCCCGACCACCAGCCCGGCCTGGGTGCCGCTGCTGCCGGTGGCGTGGATGACGTGGTCGATGCGCAGCGCCTGTTCGGTACTTTGCTGCAGCAGCTCCTGCGCCGACAGCACATACCCCAGCGCACCGATGGCGTTGGAGCCGCCACCGGGGATCAGGTACGGCACCTCGCCGGCGGCCTGCAGGCGCTCGCCCACCGCCAGCAGCTCGTGGTTCATGTCCAGCCCTGCGGGGCGGGTCTCGATGTCGGCACCCAGCAGCTGGTCCAGCAGCACGTTGCCGTTGCTGTAGTAGTCGGCGTGCGCGTCGCTGACGCGCTCTTCCAGCAGCACTGTGCTTGGCAGTCCCAGCTTGTTGGCCGCGGCGATGGTCTGCCGCACGTGGTTGGACTGGGTGGCGCCCTGGGTCACGATATGGGTGGCGCCTTTGGCCAGCGCGTCGCCAAGCAGGAATTCCAGCTTGCGCGTCTTGTTGCCGCCCAGCGCCAGGCCGGTGTTGTCGTCGCGTTTGATGAACAGCTGCGGGCCGTCCAGCAGGCGGCTCAGGTTGGGCAGCGCCTCCAGCGGCGTCGGTGCCTGCGTCAGGCGGAGGCGGGGAAAGCGGGCGAGGGTGGTCATGTCGTTATCCTTGTCGATGAAAGGTCAGGCTGGTTGGGTGCCCAGACTCTTGGCGGCTTCTTCGCGCACGATGTGCAACACGTCGCGCTTGAGCTGGCCGTAGGCCGGGTCGGTGAGCAGGTCTTCCGGCGAACGCGGGCGGGCAAACGGCACGCTGAAGCTTTCGCGGATGCGCCCGGGGCGCGCCGACATCACCAGCACGCGGTCGGCGAGGAACAGCGCCTCGTCCACGTCGTGGGTGACGAACAGGATGGTGGTGCGCGTGCGCTGCCAGATGTCGGTCAGCAGCTCCTGCATCACCAGTCGCGTTTGCGCGTCCAGCGCGCCGAAAGGCTCGTCCATCAGCAGGGTTTGCGGCTGCGGTAGCCAGGCGCGGGCCAGTGCGGCGCGCTGGCGCATGCCGCCGGACAGTTGCCACGGGTAGTGGCCGGCAAAATCCTGCAGCCCGACCAGCTGTAGATAGCGCTCGGCGTCGGCCTGCCAGGCGGCCTTGTCGCTGCCGGCCATGCGCGGGCCAAAGGTGATGTTGTCGCGGATGGTCAGCCACGGGAACAGCGTCGGCTGCTGGAACACCATGCCGCGCTCCGGCCCCGGCGCGCTCACCGGCTGGCCATTGAGCAGCACGCGGCCGTGGTCGGCCTGCTCGAAACCGGCGACCAGGTTCAGGATGGTGGACTTGCCGCAGCCGGACGGGCCCAGCAGGCAGACGAACTCGCCCGGCTGCACCTGCAGCGAGACCTGCTCCAGCACGCTGCTGTGGCTGCCGTCGGGGGCGGCAAACTGTTTGCTGACCTGCTCCAGCGAAAGGCGTGGCGTTGTCATGCGTCTCTCCCAGTCCATGGGGCATGGCGGCGCTGCAGGCCTTGCAGCAACCAGTCGAAGGCGTAGCCGGTCAGCCCCAGCAGCACGATGCCGAGCAGCACCACGTCGGTACGCAGGTAGCTGCCGGCGTTGATCACCATCCAGCCGAGGCCAGAGTTGGCCGCCACCATTTCGGCGGCGATCAGCGAGGTCCAGCCGATGCCGACCGACAGGCGCACGCTAGTAAACACCTCGGGTAGTGCATCGGGCAGCACCACATGCACAAACTGCTGGCGACGGCTGGCGCCCAGTGTCTGCGCCGCGCGCAGCCGGCCCTGACTCACGCCCTGCACTGCGGCCATGGCGCCGACCACGATGCTAAGAAAGCTGGAGATGAAGATCAGGAAAAATTTGGCGCCTTCGCCGATACCGAACCACACGATCACCAGCGGAATCAGCGCGATCTTGGGCAGCGGCCGCAGAAACTGCACAAAGGGGTTCAGCACCGCGGCGAACAGCGGCGACAGCCCCATGGCCAGCCCCAGCGGCACCCCCAGCGCAATGGCCGCGGCAAACGCCAGCAGCGCGCGGCCGCTACTCACCGCGAAGTGCTGCCACAGCGGGGTCTGCCGGTAGCCGCTGGCCAGCAGCTCCTGCACCGTCAGCCACAGGTCGCTCGGCGGCGGTAGCAGCAGCGGGTCGACCCAGCCGAGGCTGCCGGACAGCTGCCACAGCAGCACGAACAGTGCCACGCTGGCGGTGCTGAGCAGCGGCAAGCGGTAGCGGCGCAGCCGCGGCCATGCGGCCAACCTTGGCACGGTGACGGCGGCGGGCCGCGCCGCCGCCGGAAGAGTCAATTGGCTATCCGTCGACACGATGACCTCACTTGGCGGCTGCAGCTTGCTGCAGATAGCTGGTGTTCAGCGCGCTGGCGTAGGATGCCGGCACCTCCTGTTTGCGGATCTCGCCGATCTCGGCCAGGAAGTCGGCGGTCGCCTTGTAGGAATTCACGATGCGCGAGCCGTTCTTGGCGTTACCGGTGCCGATATAGGCCGGCGTCAGCTGCTCGCTGATCGACGGGTACTGCAGCCCGGCCAGCGTGCTACGCACGGTGTCCAGCGGGATGTTCAGATGCTGGGCGATCAGCTGCGACGAGCCTTCCGGGTCCTTCTTGTACTGGTTGACCTTGTCCTGTGCCACGCGCAGGAACTTGCTGACCAGCTGCGGGTACTTGGCGGCAAATTCCTTGCGCACCACGTAGTTGTTGAATACCAGCACGCCGTGTTTTTGCAGGTCGCGGGTGGCAAAGATTTCCTTGCCGCCGTCGGCCTCCAGTTGCTGGCTGAACGGGCCCCACACATAGGCGGCGTCGATGTCGCCGCGTTTCCACGCCGCCACGATCTCGGCCGGTTTCAGCGTCAGCACATTGATCTTGCTGCGGTCGGCCTGCGCCAGCTTGACGCCAACTTCAAACGCGTACTGCGAGGTGGAGTTGGCCGGATAGGCCACGGTCTTGCCTTCCAGGCTCTTGAAGCTGGCCAGGCTGTTCCTGGCGATCAGCCGCTCGCTGGTGGCGATGATTTCCGGGGTGCCGATCACCTCGATCGGCAGTTTGCGGGCAATGCCGGCGGCGGCCGGGCTGGAGCCGAAGCGGGCGATGTCGATTTCCTTGGCGGCGAACAGGGTCAGTACGTCGGCGCCGGAATTGAACGGCACCCATTTCACCGGGGCGCCAAAGGCCTTGTCGAAGGACTTGTCGATCTTGCCCAGCACCCAGACGCGCGGGCCGCCGGCGTAGGCAAAGCGGACTTCGTCGGGAATGGCTTCGGCATAGGCGGCGGCGGGCAGGAAAACCGAGGCGGCCAGTAGCAGGCCCTTGATGAAAGTGCGGCGTTGGTTCATGGGGGTGACTCCTATATTTGGAAACACCATATTAATTGCCGCCGGTTTTTTATTTAAATCATATTAATTTCGAATGAATGCCGGATTGTTCATTAGCAGTAATTGATATTTGATTGCCAGGATTAATTACCGGCGCTGGAAGTTAAATAAAAAAGGTTGGCCGCAATACTGCTGCGGCCAACCTTGGGTGCTACCCGGTCAAATTCAGCGCTTGGCCAGTTGCTGCACCACCGCCACCAGCGTGTCGATTTCCTCGCAGGTGTTGTAGAACGCCAGCGACGGCCGCACCGTCGCCTCCAGCCCGAAACGGCGCAGGATCGGCTGCGCGCAGTGGTGGCCGGAGCGCACCGCGATGCCTTGCTGGTTTAGCGCGCGGCCGATCTCCTCGGTGCGGTAGCCCGGCAGCACGAAGGACAGCACGCTGGCCTTGTGCTCGGCGGTGCCGATCAGGCGCAGCCCCGGCACGCTCTGCAGACCGTGCGTGGCGTAGACCAGCAGGTCGTGCTCGTAGCGCGCGATGTTGTCCAGGCCGATGCGCTCCACGTAGTCGATGGCCGCACCCAGTCCCACCGCGTCGGCGATGTTGCCGGTGCCGGCCTCGAACTTGTTCGGCGCCGGCTGGTACAGCGTCTTCTCGAAGGTGACGTCGGCGATCATGTTGCCGCCACCCTGCCACGGCGGCATCGCCTCCAGCAGTGCCGCCTTGCCGTACACCACGCCGATGCCGGTCGGCGCGAACACCTTGTGTCCGGAGAACACGAAGAAGTCCGCGTCCAGCGCCTGCACGTTGACGCGCAGGTGCGATACCGACTGCGCTCCGTCCACCAGTGCCTTGGCCCCGGCGGCGTGCGCCAGCGCCACGATCTCCGCCACCGGCGTCACCGTACCCAGCGCGTTGGACACCTGGGTGATGGCCACCAGTTTTGTGCGGCTGTTCAAGAGCTGGCGGTACTCGTCGAGCAGGATCTGGCCGCTGTCGTCCACCGGGATCACGCGGATCCTGGCGCCGACGCTGGCCGCCAGCTGCTGCCACGGCACGATGTTGGCGTGGTGCTCCAGGTTGGAGACGATGATCTCGTCGCCGGCGCCGATGTTCTGCCGCCCCCAGGTATTGGCCACCAGGTTGATCGCCTCGGTGGCGCCGCGCACGAAGATGATCTCTTCGGGCGTGGCCGCGCCGATGAAGCGCGCCACCTTGTTGCGGGCGGCCTCGTAGGCGTCGGTAGCGCGCGCGGCCAGCTCGTGCGCCGCGCGGTGGATGTTGGAGTTCTCGTGCTGGTAGAAGTACGCGATGCGGTCGATCACCGCTTGCGGCTTGTGGGTGGTGGCGGCGTTGTCCAGCCAGATCAGCGGCTTGCCGTTGACGCGCTCCGCCAGGATCGGGAAGTCGCGGCGGATGGCGTTGACGTCAAAGCCGTGCTGGCGGCTGGCGACGTGGCGGTCGAAATCCGGCGCCTTGTCCAGCTTCGCTGCCGGTTCCAGGAAGTAGAACTGGCCGCTGGCTGCGGTGGCCGCAGGCGCCGGTGTCGCAAGCTGTTGGCGGCTGTCGCCGGCCAGCAGCGCACGCAGCACGTCCTCGCCGGGCAGGCCGAACGACTGCGCGGTGACGCGATCGTCCACCCCGGGCAGCGGTGCGGCCGGGGTGCTGCCGGCCAGCTCGCCGTAGCGGCCGCCCTCGCTCACGAAGTAGTACGGTGACGAGGCCGGTGCACCGCCCGCCGTCGGGGCAGACGGCTGCGCTGCGGCGAACTGTGGCACGTTGGCCGCATAGCCTTGCGGCACGGCGTAGGCCGCCGGGTCGCGCAGGCCGCCACCGGCCGGGGTGGCCGGTGCCGCGGCCGGCAGCGGCTGGATCGCCGGCTGCGCCGCGCTGGATGGCGGAGTCAGCGTGCCGCTGTCCTGCGGCGTCTGGCCGGGCAGGCTGCTGAAGAAGGCGTTGGCCAGCCGCGCCAGCTCGCCCGCATCCGGCAGACCGTCGGGCTTACTTGTAAGTGTCTGGATAGTCATGGTACTTGCCAATCTCCACGTCTTCGAGCACCGCCAGTGCGTCTTCGGTCAGCACCGCCAGCGAGCAATACAGCGAAATCAGGTAGGAGGCGATGGCGTTGCGGTTGATGCCCATGAAGCGCACCGACAGCCCCGGGCTTTGTTCGCCGGCCACGCCCGGCTGATACAGGCCGACCACGCCCTGGCGCTTGTCGCCGACGCGCAAGAGCAGGATCTTGGTCTTGCCGTGTTCGTCGATCGGCAGCTTGTCCGACGGGATAATGGGCACGCCGCGCCAGGTGATGAACTGCGAGCCGAACAGGCTGACGGTCGGTGGCGGCACGCCGCGGCGGGTGCACTCGCGGCCGAAGGCGGCGATGGCCAGCGGGTGGGCGAGGAAGAAGCCCGGCTCTTTCCAGACCTTGGTCAGCAGCTCGTCAAAGTCGTCCGGCGTCGGCGCGCCGGTGAGGGTGCTGATGCGCTGCGTGTCGTCGACATTGGCCAATAGGCCGTATTCCGGGTTGTTGATCAGCTCGGATTCCTGGCGCTCCTTGATGGTCTCGATGGTCAGGCGCAGCTGTTCCTTGATCTGGTCGTGCGGACTGCTGTACAGGTCGGAGACGCGGGTGTGCACGTCCAGCACCGTGGTGACGGCATTGAGGAACAGCTCGCGCGGCTGGTCTTCGTAGTCGACGAAGGTTTGCGGCAGCTCGGCTTCGTCGCGCTGCGAGCACGCGACGCGCATATTGCCGGCGTTTTTCACGCGGTTGAGGCGGAAGATGCCGGCCTCGACCGGGGTCCACTGCAGCAGGTGCACCAGCCAGCGCGGGCTGATGGTGGACAGTTGCGGGACGGTCTTGGTGGCGTTCGCCAGCTGGCGGGCGGCGTTGTCGCCCAGTGCCAGTTGGGCATCCTGATGTTCGGCCATGATGGTTCCTTAGTGTGGCGTTGGTTGCAGAAAAAAAGGGGACGGCTAGCGCAGATGCTGCGTGCCGGTAATGTTCTGGCTGTTGGCCTGGGTAATGTGGCTGCCGGGCAGCACGTCGCGGGTGAGCCAGACATTGCCGCCGATGGTGGCGCCCTGGCCGATGGTGATGCGTCCCAGCAGGGTGGCGCCGGCGTAGATCACCACGTCGTCTTCCACGATCGGGTGGCGCGGCTGGCCTTTTTCCAGCTTGCCGTCGGCGTCGCTGTTAAAGCGCTTGGCGCCCAGCGTTACCGCCTGGTACAGCCGTACCCGCTCGCCGATGACGGCGGTTTCGCCGATCACCACGCCGGTGCCGTGGTCGATGAAAAAGCCCTTGCCGATCTGTGCGCCGGGGTGGATGTCGATGCCGGTTTCCGAGTGCGCGATTTCGGCGAGAATGCGCGCCACCAGCGGCACGCCGGCGCGGTATAGGTGGTGCGCCAGGCGGTGATAGATGATGGCGGTGATGCCGGGGTAGCACAGCAGCACCTCGTCCACACTGCGTGCCGCCGGATCGCCGAGGTAGGCGGCGTGCACGTCTGCATCCAGCACGCGGCGCAGTGCGGGCAGCGCGGTGGCCAGGCCCCTGGCAATCGCCACCGCCTGCGTTTCGCTGCGGCTATCACTCAGCCCCTGCAGCCGTGCCGAGTAGCTCAGCTCCAGCTGCAGTTGCCTGACCAGCGCGTCCAGTGCCTGCGCCAGGGTGTGGCCGACGTAAAAGTCTTCGCTGCTCTCGCTCAGCTCTGGCGGCCCCAGCCGCATCGGAAACAGCACGCCGCACAGCGCATTGGCGATGTCGCGCAGCGCATCGCGCGCCGGAAACTCGCGCCCGCCCAGCTCGCGGGTGCGGCCGTGGGCCTGGCGCCAGGCCTGGCGTGCGCTGCGCAGCTCGCGCACGATGCTCTCGATGCCCCAGCTCTGTTGATGACTGGCGAGGTTCAGCCAGCTTTTGGCACGATCATTCATGTAAGCCGCTCCAGTAAAAGGGTCTTGCTAGTCTTGCTGCCACGGCAGGCGGTGATGGCGCCAGCCGCCGACGTCGCCACGGCGGTTCTGCTCGTCCAGATCGCCTTCGAAGCCTTCCAGCACGTTGAATACCTGGCTGAAGCCGGCGCGGGTGGCCGCCTCGGCGGCGGCGGCGGAGCGCTTGCCGCTGCGGCACAGCAGCACGATCACCGCATCCTTGCCGCCGGCCTTGCCTTCCAGCTCGCGCAGGAAGCGCGGGTTCCTGAGCAGCGCGGTGCCGCTTTGCCACGCCACGTGCAGCGAGCCGGGCACGTGGCCGACAAACTTGCGCTCTTCCACGGTGCGCACGTCGACCAGCCGTGCGACGCCAGCCTCGACCAGCGACCACGCTTCCTGCGGGTACAGGCAGCCGGCGTAGGCGAGGCCGGCGGCCTGCGCCCGTTCACGGGCGGTGCTCAGCAACAGCGCGGCATCCGCCGTGCTGACAGCGGAGGGGTTAAGGGGTGTTTGGTTCTCTGGCATGACAATTTCCTGGTGAGCCGTGTTGCCGGGGTGGAGCCACTATACGGTTGCCGTTCGCGGCGACTAACCAAGAAAATCCGATTTGAATATCTGGTGGCCGGGTGCAATGCTTTGCAGAAAATCCGCATTGGAAAAGCTGCCAGCGAGGTGGCGGCTTGGGGAGTGCGGTGTCGATCCACGCGCCGCACGGCCGTCCTGGCCGCCGACTCCGAAGGCCCAATGCCACGCGCGCCGGTATTCACCATGACCGAGCCTTTCCACGGGGCGGTCTCCGTGCCGGCATTGCGGGTGGAGCGGGGCGCCAGTGTGGTCGGGCACTGCGGCATGACCCCACAACACATCGCCGCACTGGTCCAGGCGCTGCCGTAGGCGGCTGGGGGGCACCATGGCAGCGGAGGCTGCGGCGTGATCGTGGTGCTGAAATTCCATAGGGTAATAACAAAACCATTTTTAATCGTTTTTGGTTTTGTTCGGCCTTGGCTAGATTGGGGTGGTTCGCAGGCCGTTTGCCTGCGCTGTGGCAAGCAGCACCGCCCGCTACCCGTCAGGAGCCTCCCATGTCGCAATCCCCGTCACTCAATCTGCCCTTGCTCACGCTGAGCGATCTGGACGGCAGTCCCGCCCGGCGTGCCGCCTTCCTGCGCGACCTGCGTGCCGCGGCACGCGATGTCGGTTTTTTCTACCTGAACGGTCACGGCATCGCCGAGGAACAGGCGGCGCGGGTGCTGGCCACGGCGCGTGATTTCTTCGCCCTGCCGCAGGAGGACAAGCGCGCGGTGGACATGGTGCAGTCGCCGCATTTTCGCGGTTACACCGCTGCCGGCCACGAGATCACCCGCCAGCGGCCGGACTGGCGCGAGCAGTTCGACATCGGTGCCGAGCGCCCGCCGCTGGCCGCGGCCAAGGTGGTGCCGGTGTGGACGCGTCTGCAGGGGCCGAACCAGTGGCCGGCGGCGCTGCCGGCACTGCGCCCGGCCTTGCTGGCGTGGCAGGCGGAAGTGACCGCGGTGTCGATCCGCCTGCTGCGTGCCTTTGCCGAGGCGCTGCAGCAACCGGCCGACAGTTTTGACGACGCCTTTCTCGCGGCGCCGATCCAGCACCTGAAAATCATCCGCTACCCCGGCCAGGAGCAGACACCGAGCGATCAGGGTGTCGGCGCGCACAAGGACAGCGGTTTCCTGACCCTGCTGCTGCAGGACCGCGAAGCCGGGCTGCAGGTGGAGACCGCCAGCGGCTGGGTTGATGCGCCGCCGGTGGCCGGCACCTTCATCGTCAATATCGGCGAAGCGCTGGAGCTGGCCTCCAACGGCTATCTGCGCGCCACCGTGCACCGCGTGCTCAGCCCGGCGGCGGGGCGCGAGCGGCTGTCGGTGGCGTTTTTCCTCGGCCCGCGACTGGATGCCACGGTGCCGCTGCTGCCGCTGACGCCGGAGCTGGCGCGCGAGGCGCCCGGCCCGGCGACCGATCCGGCTAACCCGCTGTTCTACGAAACCGGTTTCAACATGCTCAAGGGCCGCCTGCGCTCGCACCCGGAGGTGGCGCGCCGCCACTACGCCGACGTGCTGGCCGCCAGCGCCTGAACCTCTTTGTGCCACTACCCGAAGGAAACACCATGAAACACCGTTCGCTGTTGTCCGCCACCGCCGTGGCGCTGCTGTTTGCCGTGTCGGCCCACGCCGAGGTGCTCACCATCGGTGCCGAGGCGGTGCCGCACGCCGAGATTCTCGACCAGGTCAAGGCCCGGCTGGCCAGGGATGGCGTGGAGCTGAAAGTCCGCGTCTTCACCAACGGCCTGCAGGAAAACTTCGCCGTCGCCAACAAGGAGATCGACGCCAACTACTTCCAGCACCAGCCCTTCCTCGACGGCTTCAACAAGAGCAAGGGCACGGCGCTGGTGACGGTGGCGGCGATCCATGTCGAGCCGTTCGGCGCCTACTCGCGCAAGTACCGCAAGCTGGCCGAGCTGCCGGATGGCGCGGTGGTCGGCATCCCCAATGATCCGTCCAATGCCGCGCGTGCCTTGTTGCTGCTGCAGAAGCAGGGCCTGATCACGCTGAAGGACCCCGGCAATATCCTGGCCACCGCCCGCGACGTGATTGCCAACCCGAAAAAACTGCAGCTGAAGGAGCTGGAGGCGGCAACATTGCCGCGGCTGCTGACGCAGCTGGATCTGGCGCTGATCAATACCAACTACGCGCTGCAGGCCGGGCTGAAGCCGACGCAAGACGCGCTGTTCATCGAGGACAAGCGCTCGCCGTACGCCAACATTCTGGTGTCGCGCGCCGACAACCGGCAAAGCCCGGCGCTGAAGAAACTGGTCGCCGCACTGACCACGCCGGAGGTGCGGCAGTTCATCGAGCAGAAATACCAGGGCGCGGTGGTGCCGGTGTTCTGAGTCGGAGCCGGGCGGGTATCACCCCAGGCGCTGCCGTGTGGCAGCGCCTGTTTTTTTGCCTTGGCTATGCGGCGATGCGTCTGGCCGTCGCGATTTTTGATATCACAAAAAGTAATGAAAAAATCAATTTATATCGTTTTTGGTTTTTAAGTGGGCGCACTACACTGGCCTCCTGCCAGCGCAAATGACGCGGCTGAACACTGAAACACCCACGCCGGGTCCGCGAGAAAGCCACCATGATCCAAGTACGAGGCCTGACCAAACACTACACCCACCACGGCCGCCGCGTTGCCGCCCTTGACCGGGTCAGCCTGCGCATCGGCGAGGGCGCCATCTTCGGCATCATCGGCCGCTCCGGTGCCGGCAAGAGCACGCTGATTCGCTGCCTCAACCTGCTGGAGCGTCCGGACAGCGGCGAGGTGCGCATCGGTGACGACGCGCTGACCGCCTACAGCGAACGCCAGCTGCAACAGCGCCGCCAGCGCATCGGTATGGTGTTCCAGCACTTCAACCTGCTGCGCTCGCGCACGGTTGCGGCCAACGTGCGCTTCCCGCTGGAGCTGGCCGGCGAGCTGGACGCCGCGCAGATGGATGCGCGGGTGGCCGAGCTGCTGGCGCTGGTCGGGCTGCAGGATCACCAGCACAAGCGCCCGGCGCAGCTGTCCGGCGGCCAGAAGCAGCGGGTGGGCATTGCCCGCGCGCTGGCCAACCACCCCGACGTGCTGCTGTGCGACGAGGCGACCTCGGCGCTGGACCCGGAAACCACCGACGCCATCCTGGCGCTGTTGGCCGACATCAACCGCCAGCTGGGGCTGACCATCGTGCTGATTACCCACGACATGCGCGTCATCCGCCAGCTGTGCGACGAGGTGGCGGTGCTCGATCACGGCCGCGTGGTGGAGCAGGGGCGGGTGATCGACGTGTTGCTGCAGCCGCAGCACGCGGTGACGCAGAGCCTGCTGGCGGAGACCGGCTTCGGCCAGGGCGCGCTGCAAGGGCAGTGGCGCGAGCGCATCAGCACGCCGGTGCTGAAGCTGACCTTTGTCGGCGAGCCGGCGCTGCAGCCGGTGCTGGACAAGGTTGGCCGCGAGACCGGCCTGCGCGTCAACCTGCTGTCCGGCACGCTGTCGGAAATCAAGGCCACGCCGTTCGGCCAGCTGCTGGCCGGTGTGGTGGCCAGCGATGTCGCGGTGTCGGCATTGCCGGACATTTTTGCCCGCGAGGGCGTGCGTTGCGAGGTGCTGTGATGGCGGATTTTGACTGGAACCTGTTGCTGAGCGTGGACTGGCCGGAGATCGGCGCCGCCACGCTGGATACGCTGACCATGCTGGGGGCGTCGCTGCTGGCCACGGTGGCGCTGGGGCTGCCGCTGGGCGTGCTGCTGTACGTCACCGCCCCCGGCCAGCTGCGCGCGCGGCCGCGGCTGTACGCGGTGTTGTCCTTCCTGGTGAACGTGCTGCGCTCGCTGCCGTTCGTGATTCTGCTGATCGTGCTGATTCCGCTGACGCTGCTGCTGGTCGGCACCTCTATCGGCGTCGCCGGCGCCATCGTGCCGTTGGTGGTGGGCGCGGTGCCATTCTTCGGCCGGCTGGTGGAAAACGTGCTGCGCGAGGTCGATCGCGGCGTGATCGAGGCCAGCCAGGCCATGGGTGCGCGCCTGCCGCAGATCGTGCTCAAGGTGCTGCTGCCGGAGGCGCTGCCCGGCCTGATCGGCGCGGCGACGGTGACCTCAGTGGCGCTGGTCGGCTACACCGCGATGTCCGGCGTCATCGGCGGCGGCGGGCTGGGCGACCTCGCGGTGCGCTACGGTTACCAGCGCTTCCAGACCGAGGTGATGGTCGTCACCGTGGCGCTGCTGCTGGTGCTGGTACAGCTGCTGCAATCCGCCGGTGACCGCCTGGTGCGCCGTTGCCGCTTTGACTGACGCTTTCTGATTTCTCCGCGGCCCTGGCGCCGCAACCCTTTCCCATGCTGTGCCCCTGCATGCCCTGGCCCGTCCGGCCCGGGCAGGGGAAGACTTACTCTCGAAAAGGAAACCATGATGACTCGCCTGACCAAACTTGCCCTTGCTTTCAGCCTTGCCGGTTTCACCTTTGCCGCCCAGGCGCAGAACGTGAAGCTGACCGTGGCCGCCTCGCCGGTGCCGCACGCCGAGCTGCTGGAGGCACTGAAGCCGACCCTCGCCAAACAGGGCGTGGATCTGGACGTAAAAGTGTTCAACGACTACGTGCTGCCCAACACCCAGGTGCAGGAAAAGCAGCTGGACGCCAACTTCTTCCAGCACATTCCGTATCTGGACAAGTTCAACAAGGACCGCGGCACCAATCTGGTGGTGGCCAGCAAGCCGGTGCACATCGAGCCGTTTGCCGCCTACTCGCTGAAGGTGAAGCGGGTGGCCGAGCTGAAGGACGGCGCCACGGTGGCGATTCCCAATGACCCGACCAACGCCGGCCGCGCCTTGCTGCTGCTGGACCAGGGCGGCGTGATCAAGCTGAAAAACCGCAGCAACATCTACCCGACCACCCGCGACATTGCGGCCAACCCCAAGCATCTGAAGATCAAGGAACTGGAAGCCGCCACCCTGCCGCGGGTGCTGAACCAGGTGGACCTGGCGCTGATCAACGCCAACTACGCGCTGGAAGCCAAGCTCAATCCGAAGAAGGACGGCCTGTTCACCGAGACCACCTCGCCGTACGCCAACCTGCTGGTGGCGCGTCCGGACAACAAGGACAGCGCCGCGGTGAAGAAGCTGGCGGCCGCGCTGAACAGCCCGGAAGCGAAGCGCTTCATTGAAAGCAAGTACCAGGGCGCGGTCGTGCCGGCGTTCTGAGCCGGGACGGCGGCCTGACCCCGTGGCGCCGCGGTTGCCGGCGCCACGGCCAGTGACAAGGAGCAAACATGTCTGCCAACCCGCATCTGCCGTCAGTGCCGCCGTTAGCGGCCGCGGCCCCGCGTGCCGAGCGCACTGCCGACAGCCGGCCCCCTGGTGTGCTGTTGCCCGGCACGCGCCCCTTGCCCGAGCAGGCACGGCGCAGCGCGCTGGCCTACCTGTGCCTGTGTTGAGCGCCACCACCCGCTGTCCCATGCCGACCGCGCCCGTCAATGAGGCACGGCGGTACCACCGAATGCCGGAATGTAATCCAAGGAAATACCATGACTGTCTCTTCCCCGGTGCTGGCCGCCGCCGCACCGTCCGTGGCGCCGCCACGCAGTAGCCTGCCGCCGCGCAGCCGTGGCGTGCTGGAAATGATCGGCAACACCCCGCTGCTGCGGGTGCGCCATCTCGATACCGGCCCCTGCGAGCTGTACCTGAAGCTGGAAAACCAGAACCCGGCCGGCTCGATCAAGGACCGCGTCGCGCTGTCGATGATCGAAGCCGCCGAACACGACGGCAGGCTGGCGCCCGGCGGCACCATCATCGAAGCCACCGCCGGCAATACCGGCCTGGGCCTCGCGCTGGTCGCCTCGCAGAAGGGCTACCGCCTGATCCTGGTGGTGCCGGACAAGATGAGCCGCGAAAAGGTGCTGCACCTGCAGGCGCTAGGCGCGCAGGTGATCCTGACCCGTTCCGATGTCGGCAAGGGCGATCCGGACTACTACCAGGACCGCGCCGCGCGGCTGGCCGCCACCATCCCCGGCGCCTTCTACATCGACCAGTTCAACAACGCCGCCAACCCGCTGGCGCACGAAACCGGCACCGGGCCGGAAATCTGGGCGCAGCTGGACGGCAAGGTGGATGCGGTGGTGGTCGGCGTCGGCTCCAGCGGCACGCTCAGCGGGCTGACGCGTTTTTTTGCGCGGGTGTCGCCGCACACCGAGTTCGTGCTCGCCGATCCGCAAGGCTCCATCCTGGCCGACCACATCGAACACGGCCATCACGGCGTCGCCGGCAGCTGGCTGGTGGAGGGCATCGGCGAGGACTTCATCCCGCCGCTGGCCGACTTCAGCAAGGTTGGCCGCAGCTACCGCGTCAGCGACCGGCAAAGCTTTGACAGCGCGCGCGAGCTGCTGCGCCACGAGGGCATCCTCGGCGGCTCCTCCACTGGCACGCTGCTGGCCGCCGCGCTGCAGTACTGCCGCGCACAGACCACGCCGAAGCGGGTGGTGACCTTCGTCTGCGACAGCGGCAACAAGTACCTGTCCAAGATGTACAACGACTTCTGGCTGTTCGACCAAGGCCTGCACCAGCCGCCGCAGGTGGGCAACATCACCGACCTGATCGCGCGCCGCCACGATCACGGCCACAGCGTGGTGTGCCACCCGGACGAACCGCTGACCGTGGTCTACCAGCGCATGCGGCTGCACGATGTGTCGCAGCTGCCGGTGATCGACGGCGAACGGGTGATCGGCCTGATCGACGAGTGGGACCTACTGATGTCGGTGCACGGCGAGCCGGAGAACTTCCACCAACCGGTGTTCACCGCGATGAGCAGCAATGTCGAGACCATCTCGCCGCGCGCCTCGCTGCAGGACCTGCTGCTGGTGTTCAACAACGGCCATATCGCGGTGGTGATCGAGCGCGAGCGCTACCTGGGCCTGATCACGCAGAGCGACCTGCTCACCTACTGGCGCCAGCGCGTCGGCGCCGCCTGAGGCATTTCCCTTGACCCGCAATGTATGGCGGCCGCTGCCGCCGCGCGTTGCGGCCAACCTTTTTGCAAGGACACAGCATGACGACCGATTTCCACACCCTGTCCGTGACCGCCGGACTGCACGATGACCCGTTCGGCGCGGTGATCCCGCCGATTTACGCCACCTCCACCTACCGCCAGCAGGCGCCGGGCGAGCACAGCGGCTACGAATACTCGCGCAGCCAGAATCCGACGCGCGAGGCGCTGGAGCGCGCCATCGCCGAGCTGGAAGGCGGCGGGCGCGGCTACGCCTTCGGCTCCGGCCTCGCCGCCATCGCCACCGTGCTCGACCTGCTGCCGGCCGGCAGCCACATCGTCGCCATCGACGACCTGTACGGCGGCTCGGTGCGGCTGTTCGACCGCGTGCGCAGCCAGTCGGCCGGGCTGTCCATCAGCTATGTGCCGTCCGACGACCCGGCGGCGCTGGAGGCGGCGATCCAGCCCAATACCCGCATGCTGTGGGTGGAAACGCCGTCCAACCCGCTGAACCGGCTGGCCGATCTGGCGCAGCTGGCCGACATCGCCCGTCGCCACCAGCTGCTGGCGGTGGCCGACAACACCTTTGCCTCGCCGGTGATCCAGCAGCCGCTGGGCTACGGTTTCGACATCGTGCTGCACTCGGCCACCAAGTACCTGAACGGCCACTCCGACGTGATCGCCGGGGTGGCGGTGGTGTCCAAAGACCGGCCGCAGCTGGCCGAGCAACTGGCCTTCCTGCACAACGCCACCGGCGCCATTCTGGACCCGTTTTCCAGCTTCCTGGTGCTGCGCGGCATCCGCACCCTGGCCTTGCGCGTCGAGCAGCACAGCCGCAATGCGCAGGCCATCGCGCAGTGGCTGGAACAGCACCCGCGCGTGACACGGGTGCTGTATCCGGGGCTGAAGAGCCATCCGCAGCACGCGCTGGCGCGACAACAGATGCGCCACTTCGGCGGCATCGTGTCTTTCTATCTCGACGGCGGCGCGGCGGAGGTGAAGGCGGTGCTGGGCAAGAGCCGGCTGTTCACGCTGGCGGAGAGCCTGGGCGGGGTGGAGAGTCTGGTGTGCGTACCGGTGGCGATGACGCACGCCTCTGTGCCGGCCGAACGCCGCGCGCTGCTGGGCATCAGCGACAACCTGATCCGCTTGTCGGTCGGCATCGAGTCGGCCGAGGCGCTGATCGCTGATCTGGCGCAGGCGCTGGCGTAGGCGCTTTGCCGCGCGGACGACACCTCGGTCACGCGCCGGGGTTTTTCATGGCGTTTGCCGCGGCCGGAATATGGACTGCAGCGGCGCGGTGATAAGTTGTGGCGATTTTCTTGGTTCTGCTGCGTCCGGGCGCCGGATAAGGTGGGCGAAACGGTGTGGAGGAGGGCCAGCGATGCGGGCGATGATAATCGGCGGTGACAAGGTGGAAACCACGCGGCGGGCGCTGCAGGCCTCGGGCTATGCGGACGTGCTGCACTGGAGCGGGCGCAAGAGCAGCGACCTGAAGCGGGAGTTTCCGTCCCGCGTGGCGCACATGGTGATCATCCTGGACTACGTCAATCACAATCTGGCGAAACGGATGCGCCTGATTGCACGCGAGCGGCGGATCAGCGTCGCCTATGTTGGCCGCAAGTGACGGGACGACAGCGGGTAACGGGCGGCCGCTTGCACGGCGGCGAGCGGTACGGCATCAGGGCAGCGTGGTCGAGCGCTGCTGCACGCGTTCCAGCAGCAGCTGGGCAAAGGCCTGCGCCGGCACCGGCGGGCTGATGATGAAGCCCTGGATGATGTTGCAGCCGTTGCCGCGCAGGAAGGCCAGCTGTTCCTCCCGCTCGACCCCTTCGGCGATGACGGTCAGCCGCAGGCTGTGGGCCATGGCGATGACGGCCTGGGAAATGGCGATGTCGTCTTCGTCGTGCGGCAGGCCGTCGACGAAGGACTTGTCGAGCTTCAGGCAGTCGATGGGGAACTGCTTGAGGTAGCTGAGCGAGGAGTAGCCGGTGCCGAAGTCGTCGACGTCGATGTGCAGGATGCCCTTGTTACGGATCTGCATCAGCATGTCGACCGCGCATTGCGGATCGTGCATCAGGATGCTCTCGGTCACTTCCAGCTCCAGAAAGCGCGGCTCGACGCCGGTTTCTTCGAGAATGTCGGCAATGGTGGTGGCCAGGTTGCTGCGCTGCAGTTGCCGGCCGGAGAGATTGACGGCGATGACCAGCGGCGGCAGGCCGGGGGTGTCTTGCCAGGTGCGGATCTGGCTGCACACGGTTTTCAGCACCCAGCTGCCGACCTGTTCGATCAGGCCGGTTTCTTCCAGGATCGGAATGAACTCGTCCGGGCAGATCAGCCCGCGGCGCGGGTGCTTCCAGCGCAGCAGCGCCTCGGCACCGGTAATGCTGTTGCTGGCCAGGTCGAGCTTGGGCTGGTAGTAAACGACGAATTCTCCCCGCTCCAGCGCGCGGCGCAGGCCGCTTTCCATTTCCAGACGGTCGGTGGCGAGGGTGTTCATTTCGGTGGTGAAGAAGCGGTAGCCGTTGCCGCCATCCTCCTTGGCCCGGTACATCGCGGTGTCCGCGTACTTGATGAGGTGGCTGCTGTTGTCGCTGTCCGCCGGGTAAATGGTGATGCCGATGCTGGGCGTGACAAAGGTCTCCTGGTGGCCGAGGCGGAACGGCGCTGCGAACACCTCGATGATCTTGCCGGCCACGCTGGCTGCGTCTTCGGCCTTGTTGATCTGCTCCAGAATAATGGTGAATTCGTCGCCACCGAGTCGCGCCACGGTATCTATCTCGCGCACGCACATCAGCAGGCGCGCCGACACCTCGCGCAGCAGCTGGTCGCCCAGGTCGTGGCCCAGCGTGTCGTTGATGGTTTTGAAGCGGTCGAGGTCGATGAACATCAGCGCCACCAACCCCTTGTTTCTTTCCAGACGGGCTAGCGCCTGGTTGAGGCGGTCGTGAAACAGCGCCCGGTTCGGCAGCCGGGTCAGGGTGTCGTAGTGGGCCAGCACTTGCAGCCGCTCTTCTGCTTGTCGCCGCTCGATGGCAATACGGACCAGGTGGGCGGCGACCCACATCAGCTCGCGGTCATGCGGCTGCTGTTTTGACGGGTGGCGGTAGTGCGCCACGATCAGCCCCAGCAGGTGGCCGTCGGTGGAGCGTACGGCCACGGCAAAACAGGCGTGCACGCCGTGGCTGGCCATCAGCCGGCAGTAGTCTGCCCAGATCGGATGGGCGCCGATATCCTCGATCACGCCGCTGTACTCGTCCGCCAGGCCGTGTTTCGGTGCGTTTTCCAGTTGCGTGATCTCGGCGAACACCTGGTCCAGCACGGCTTGCCCGTGGTGGACGATGCCGTCGACCACATTGCTTGGCAGGCTGCGGCCGGAGACGCACTCCAGCTCGGCGCCTTCGTTGTCCTTGCGGAACAGGATGGTGCAGAACATCTCGCCGGACAGCACTTCCACATGGTTGGCCAGCACACCCAGCGCGGCCTGCAAAGGTTGGCCGCAGACCACCATTTCCAGCACTTCATTTTCAATGGCTAGCAGCGCTTCCGCCTGCTTACGGTCGCTGACGTCACGGAAGCTGGTCACCCGTCCTACCACCTGACCATTGACGAACTGGGGTTGCGAGTTCCACTCGAAGTGGCGGCCGTCGCGCAATTCGAGGGTGGTGCCCTGGTTGACGTCGATGTGCTTGGTCAGATCCCGCAGCGTCGCCAGAAAGTCGGTCGGATCGCGCAGCTTGTTGGTCAGCTCGATCAGGGTTTCGTTGTTGTTGGCGTAGATGTCGGCCGCCTGATGCAGCGACCACATATTGCGGAAGCGCTGGTTGGCCACCACCTCCCGGCCGTGGATGTCGGTGACGAAAATGCCGTCGGCGGTGGATTCCAGCGTGGCGGAGAAAATGGACAGTGACTTGGCCAGTTTTTCCTCGGTCACCTTGCGGATGGCGATCTCCTGCAAGGTGCGGCGGAAGACGCGCATCGGCAGGTCACGCAGCGTGATGAAGGTGATGATGCCGAGTATCAGCCCGGGAATGGACATCAACAGGCAGTACAGCAGCAGCGGGCGGATGGAGCGGCTCACCGCCAGTTGCCCGGGGTGCTCGGCGCCCAAGTTCAGGGCGGCGCTGCGGGTCAGCTGCGGCCAGCGCGGCGTCGCATTTTGCCCGGCCAGCAGCTGCTTCCTGTCGTCGGTGATGCGGATGCTGGTGTGGCCCGGCAGCCAGTTCAGGGCGGCCAGCACCGCCGGTGGCGAGTGCAGTGCTTCCCGTGCCTTGCCGGCATGCGCGCGCGGCTGTTTGGCATTGCTGTAGACGCCGACCTGCAGGGCTGACTCCAGGCGCGCCACCTCGCTCTGGTAGCCAACCACGAAAAAGATCAGCGGCACCAGCAGGGTGACCAGCGTGCCGCCGCCCCAGGCCAGACGCGCGATCAGGGTCGGCATCTCCGGCGGGAGGTCCTGCAGCTCGGGAGGGGACTCGGATTTCATGGGTAGGCAGCAAATCCTGTTGTGCACTGTACCGGGTGGCCATCGCGGCAGCCTTGGCTGCCGCCTCCAGCCGGGCTGATCGCCCGCGTCCTCCTAACAATAGGCCATTCCTGAGCGATTATTTGTCATGTTTTTTCCCGCTACCCGGAAAGTCCGCGCTTTATCGCCGGCCGAGTCCGGAGACCGCATCAGCGTTGTGGTATAGGCATGCCGGCGGCGACGGGCGGGCAACCCGCCCTGGCCGCCACAAAGAAAAACCCCAGTCACATCGGTGACTGGGGTTGGCAGATCGGTACGGTTCCGTCTGAGGCTGACTCAGAACGGTTGTGCATACCTTGGCATGTAAATACCAGTGTAACACTATGATTTAAATGAGACTTCTTGAAAAACGTAAAGAAATATGTAAACAAAACCTGCTTTTTGGACGTGTTTGTTTACATAACATGCTGTATGAGCATGTATGGTACCTACTTGAAGGGGTAGGGTGTTGTGTGCCGTGTGGCACAACAAAACTGGTTGATAGGCTGGTGCGTAACCAACAAATGACGCACATAACCAAAGGAAGGCGTGGCGTCACAGGGGGGAATTTGAAAGGCTGAGTAATCCGTCAGCTCGGATGGAAAAATTGTAAGGGGAAGTGCTTACAATTGCAATCCAGATTATAAGTATTTCATTTGTGAATGATGTTGACCTTCCCTACCTGTCGTATCCGCAATTAGGAAACGGGTCTGTCGGTGCTGTCTATGATCTCAGACGAAAGAACGTGTGAATCGTTCACTGATGTTGTGTGGTGCTAAGCATTACTAGAAAGTATTACCGGCTTCCGATCCACTGCTATTGTCGACGATCGGATCCTACGCTCGATCTGTCCACAGGTCGGCTTTAGCCGCTTGGGATGTATCCTGCGCAACGTTAGCAATTAGTCAGCTATCGGCCCATGGCGATAGTCCCAGTCTGAATGACTGCTTTCCTCTGTAGCTTTGGGTCGTTCTCGCTTTGAGAGCAGCCATTGAAGTATCTGATCAGAGGTAATTCAGCATGTCAGGTGTGTCTGAGCCTCCAAAGATCTATGATAACGAAATGAAAAGGAGAGGGTGATGCCGCTATACCTAAACGTATCCTTCTCTGAGAAGGATGAAGCCAAGTCCCTTGGCGCAAGGTGGGATGCGCAAGCAAAGAAGTGGTTTGTACCTGATGGGGTAGAACCAAGTCCTTTTACTAAGTGGCTCCCACAGGTAGCCGTGCAGCAAGTCATGGTTGCACCCGTCTACTTACGAACATCAGTTGAGAGGTGCTGGAAGTGTGGTGAGAACAGTCATGTGTACTGCCTTGGTGCTTCCTCTATTAACGATGTCGAGTATGACGATGATGATGAGCCATACATTTACTCAGTTGATAATGACAACAGTTTGGTCGATCTCTGTGACCTGAATGAAGTGGATCACCGCTTGTTCATTGTCTTGAAGGAGCGGGCTCCTAAATATCGTCCTGATTATTCAAGTACCAAAAATTCCAGATGCTGGATGAATCACTGTGAGTACTGTGATGCGAAGTTGGGGGATTTCTACTTGCATGGAGAGCCGGGAGGTGCTTTTTTCCCGCTTACAGATAATGAATCTACTATCACTGAGATCCTGTTGTTTCAGAGTGGGGAGTTCACTTTTAGCGGCGGATATAGCCTGAAAGGAACTCTATGAGGTTGGTGCCAAAGGAATGAGTTGCCCCTATTTACTTGTTACCTCAATGGTGGCTTGGGCTGCCCCGGCTCCTGTAGGAAATCCTGCTCTATGATTTTAGCATGGGAGGATGTCCATGAGCACACAGCGTTTCACCCCTGAATTCAAAGAAGAAGCCGTCAAGCAGGTCACTGAGCGCGGCTACTCTGTTGCCGAAGTTTCCGCCCGGCTTGGGGTTTCCAGCAATAGCTGGTACAAGTGGGTCAAAGCCGTCACATTCAGAGAAGAAAACTGCTGAACTGATTGAAACTTCGGGCGGTGTGATTAACTTTCAGAAATCTGGCCTGAAGAACTCATTCCCAACAGCACATGTTTGACGCTACTGATAATACATTCATCACTTAGGTACAGGTTCTTAGATATGAAAACTTCTATTTCTGAGAGCAGTCGGAAGATTTTGGCGCAAAAATTTCTTTGTGCGGTTCCTGGTGAGCGTCGAAAACTAAAGTGGGATCTCAAACATGGCTTTCGAATCAGTAGCGACGGTAAGCAGGTTGCCTCCGCATACTTCTCTGATAATGCGCCGGATCACGAAGTTGAGTTTGCTCTGGACTATGCTCACTTAGCGGATACCGATCGTGAGAGGGGGGCACTTGTGAAGTGGCTCCGGTATCAAAAGTGTCTGTTTGGTGGACAAGATCCCAAGGTTCACCAGCGCGGAGATCCGGTCGATTGGTTTCGTATTGGTTTTTCTTCTGTCGGCGATGCTCTGACATTCCTCCAAAGTTTCAAGAATGAGCGGCAGATGCTTAACCCAAGTGTTAGATGGCAGATCCTCGCAGATGCCACCTCCGAGGCGTCGGAGCAAGAGTTACCTACCGTAGTTGAAAAATTGGAGGTTCCAGAGCCTCACACAGCACGTGAAAACAAGATGAGCATGTGGAAGCAGGTGGTGGATCGATTAGTAAGTACTGCTCAGCAGACAACCTCCCAGTCCAACGGACAGGTGGCATACAAGACAATAAAGAACAAGAATAATGCGTTCACGTCACAAGAGGAATTCGCGTTATACGTGCTGGCTCTAATCGAGAAACAAGATGGCTGTTGCGCCATTAGTGGCCTGCCGCTCCGGCCAGATGAGCAATGTGAAGACGTCGAGATGCTTGCGTCTCTGGATCGCATCGATAGCAACGGTCACTATGAGCCTGGTAATCTTCAAGTCGTGTGTCGATTCATCAACCGTTGGAAAGGGGCTGATGAAAACGCACTATTTGTGCGGCTCATAGGCGCTCTCCGAAGTTCCTAAACATTGAGCCATCAGCATGCCTAAAGATTAGTTGGTTAGGCAACCAAATCGTATTGGTGTGGCGGCAGATCGGCCTTAGCTGACGATCGAGCAACTGAGAAAAATGGCTGCTTTCCTATTGGAAGTAGCTGAAATTTATATAGCAAACAAAGGGCGATTCAAGTATATTCCTTAGAAACTCTTCAAGGGACTTATAGATGTCAAGCTGCTACGATGATAGTTTTCTCTGTCAGAATCCGCAATATCCAGATTTTGATAACATCGCAATAAAAGAACTTCGCAACCCACCTTCAGTACATGAAATTATAAATCAAAGTAATTTTTGCACTCACTTGCCAACCAATGCAGACGATATTATTGGTGATATTACACATAAAATGTACCTAAAAGGTCTGAACAATAAAACTGGGCTCTACCACCTCTGGATTGAATTCGAAAATTGTACAGATCATAACGCACACACCATGCTATGCATTTATGTAGGAAAGGGCATGGCAGAGAATAGAATCAATATTCACATTAAAGAAAAACTTCTCAATAATAATGTTTCAATTTATGCGAGCTTCTATGAGTGCAGCAATCGTATATCTAAGTATCTAGAACAGCTTTTCCTGGATACTTATAGCTTTATACTTAATAAAAATGAAAATAGTGGCGACAAGAAACTTTTCGCAGTATGGGGTGAAGAGCGGTATATTTTAGGAACTGAGATTAATGCTGTCAGCAGTCTGTGCCGTATCCAAAACTTTGACGACCTGTAGATGTTCTAGCATGGCTCGAATTTTTACAAGATAAACAATGTAAATAACTATTTTGTTTTACTCCCCCATTTTTTTCTTGTGCTCTATTGCAAATGTAGAAAATGCAATTCTTGACTGTAATAGAGCAGTAGCTGGTGGCTTGGCGTGCTGTGATGAATTTAATCTACCGAAGCAGATTTCGGTTTGCGATTTTATAAGAAACTTATTCTAGTATGCGCTGTAAAGCACTCGTAGCTGAGAGGAAATTCTCAGGCGAAATAGCTATCAGTACATCACAGAAAAAACCAAGGGCGGTCGAGAAATAGAAAGATGTTGAACCCCCAGGCAAACCAAATATGTACCTGCACAGGTGTATATTTCACGTTAGGCTCTAGTGCAGCCTACCAACCCAAGGAGATGAAATTGGATCACTTATGGACATGGAGCGGAAAGTATTTTGGCTACATGGATGGGGATCGGCTGTGGACGCGCGATGGTCGTAATGTAGGCCGACTTCAGAACGGAAAAATATATGCGTCAAATGGCGACTACATCGGAGAAGTCAGAAACGACAACCGACTTATCACACATAGCTCGAAGCAAGGCCACAGAGGCAGTTCCTTTACGCCCTACGGAAAAAGAATCGGGATAGTTCCATTCGTGGACTACGTTGGCTATGTCATGTATGCCGGGTACGAAGACTTTCCAGGGCCTTCCGAGATTTAAATTCAGTCAAATCATGTTCGCTTTTCGCAGCAGCCTAATTGGTCGTTCAACGCGGACGCCACTACAGGCCATGGCCTGTAGCGGTACCCTCCGCACTTCGCGCTGCGGTGCCGGTTAACTTGGGCGTTATACGTACGATTTTCTGTAGAGACCATGATGAGTTGGAAAGAATTTTTACTTGAGGCATTTCGAATATATCGGGGCACGCTTGCTTCCAAGGTTGTCTTGGCGATCATCGCGCTGGCTGCGTCTCTGCTTGGGGCATCACCATGGTGGAGCAGTATTCTGGTTCCCATCATCGAAAAGTACCTGGACATTAAGGTTTCGGACCCGTCTGTGCCAATTGGGTTGGGGCTAATCGCGCTAGCCGTATTGCTAACGTTGATCGAGATGTATAGGCTTTATCGCCTTGAAGCTATGAAGGTTCAAAGCAACTCCTTCAATGAGGAAACTCGACAAATTCAGAGTGATGAGGCTTTCTTTCGTCTTAGGTCAGAGTCAGAGAAAAGCGCTTTGAGCATTCTTCGCCGATTAATTGATATGCACCTCAGTATTTATGAAACAGACCAGATTCTTGCGCCGATTGGTAAGCAGGTCAGGTACGGGGACGAAGAAGCAGTCTTTCGATACATCGACGCCATAGTTGTCGGGCAAGTGCCACACAAAGCCAAGCTAGACTTCTTCAGTTTGCTTGGTGACGCTACCGGTCACCCCCTAGCCTATAAATTTGTCCTCGTATACGAAGGGCTGGCAAAAGAAGCCGCGAGCAAATCGAAGACGCATCTCGTATATGGAACACCCCTTTATCAGGCCTTTTCCAACATCACCCATGACAAGATGCAAACAATTCGAACGCAAGCATCTTGGGAGGAGTACGTATAGCCATTCGTTCCAGCCGACCGCCTTCGGCGGCAGCTGGACTCAAACGCTAGACCCACATAGCAAGTAGCAGTTTCATGGAGAGTGAATGACAGAGGGCATATGCGAAAACCAGGTCATCACCCAGCAGACGCTGGTCACGCAGAACCTTTTCACAGGTGTTTCAATTGGCACCTTCCAGGAGGACTTCCAGCTATGCAAAGCAGACTTTCTTCGTCTTAAAAGCGAAGGCTCACCCATGGCCACATGGTCGCTAATCATTCTTTTCGCGTCTATTGGCTACGGCATGAGCATCTTGCCTAATGGATAAGCATCTGGTCAGCATGTGATTCGTGAGTGGCTGAATATTCGCACGGACTCCTCCACTAGCGCTCACCACAAAACCGCCATAGATTCGCGCTTGAAAAGCGCCATCATTTCGCATTCCAAATCCGCCATGCCGCCGCTTGGAAAAACCGCCAGTGCACTTATCCCATCTATTTAGCAGAATATGTGAATCCCGGAGAGTCAGGCCGCCAGAGCGGTCGCATCTGATCAGTTCCAGGCCCTTGTGCTGATGGCAGCCAATCTTGATCAGCAAGTGGGGCGTATCTGGATTTTGGCCAGAGTCGTCTGAACTGTCCCGGCTCCTATCGTATTTCTGCTCAATTACTGGTGGAGTTCGTGCGAATAGTCAGCTGCGGATTTCAGCGCTGCTGACCACTTGTGCCGGCGCACTCTTTCCGTTTCGTGGATGCTGCGCTGGTGGTGACCGCTTTCGGTTGATATGCTGTCAGCAAGGTGGATGACTTGCTGTGTCGCACTTCGGCCAGGTGCAGTCCGTCAATTAGGGCGAGCAGATGCCTGCTTCAGGCTGGTTGCTGCCATTCGTCTCTGGCCTCGCTGATAGCCGCAACCGCACCATTGCCGCTGGTTATGTTTCGCCAAAGCTGCCCGTCGCTCGGCCTTACCTCATTCGAGTCTCTCGACTACCAAGAAGCCATTACGTGGTTGCTTTGAGTGTCTTTTATTCCACGGACGACTAACTGGTTGACCAGTTCGCGAAACGCGGGCTGAGGATCAGGAAGCAGTGCTGCGGGGGCGATGTCAAGGAAGCGTCGGCGCCCATCTTTTCCGAGTGGTCACGACGTCAATCTACCCCCTATCAGGAGCGCATGACCTGGCCGAACAGAACGCGATCTCGTTTGGCCAGGGCAATCGGCCTCGTTCGCCGACAGGATGGCGGCAAATGATCCTTCCCGCGTTACGCGCACGTGAAGTATCATTCGATGACTCCGTAATAAAATGAAAACTGGGAGAGGCCACGCATGGCCGCGTCTGACATCAGCGTACGTGATACGCTCAATCTGCTTGATGGCTCGTTCGATCCCTTCGCTGCCGGCGTGTCAAACGGGCTTTACGCATTCTGGTTGGGGTCTGGGATTTCATTCGGACGCGCGCCGAGTCTGCGGATCCTCGTCGGCAAAGTTGTCGAGTTCGTACGCTCGCGCATTAACCATGCGGATCCCAACTGCAAGTTCACCCGCACCTTGCAAGAGATTCTCAACTTGGCCAGCGCCTCAGCGGACGAACGTGCGCGCTCGAAGTTCGATGAGCCCTTTGCCAGTTGGCCGGATCAGGATGCCATCGCTTGGCGCTTGGTCAATAACTATTCCAAGCTGCTCGGCCTCACTGTCGAAGGCGAGGACATGGACTATCTCTTGTGGAGCGTCATCGACGTTGGCGCGACGTTCGCTGATCCCGCCATGCTCCCCGACGTGGAGCACCTCTGCCTCGCGGCCTTGAGTCTGGAGGGCGCTGTGCCTGAGATGCTCTCCGCCAATTGGGACCCGCTGGTCGAAAGGGCTGTGGACACCCTGACAGGCGGCAATGTCGCGCTGAGCCCGACGGTTGTCGCACGTCCCGCCGATCTTCAACTGCCCCGCAATAAGACCCGCCTCATCAAGTTCCACGGCTGTGCTGTGAAAGCTCAAGGTGACCCGGGCCAGTACCGCCAATGGTTGGTGGCGTCCAACGATCAGGTCGCCGCCTTCTGCACGCAGGCGAACAACCAGGGGCTGGTCACTGCATTGACGCACATCGTTGGGAGCAAGCGCACGCTGATGCTTGGCCTTTCAGCTCAGGACTCCAATATCCAGGGAGTCTTCAACAAGGCGGCTAACGAGTTGACGTGGCAGCTTGGCGATCCTCCCCCGAGCTATGTGTTCTCGGAGCAAGAACTGGGCATGGACCAGCGATCGCTCCTGAAAAATGTCTACCGCGACCAAATCACGCCAGCCAACCTGACGGCGGTCTTTGAGGCAGCGCGCATCCAGGCATACGCAAAGCAGTTGCTCACCGCGCTGCTGCTGGATGTGTGGTCGAGAAAGTTGCAGGCGTTGATCCTTCTCGCTCCAGGTCCGCTTCTGCTTGCGGAGCGTCAACATCTGTGCGCCGGCATCGTGTCGCTTCGCAACCACCTGGCAGATGTGGCGGAGCCGGAGATCGACTTCATCGATGCGCTCCTCGATCGGTTTGGACGCGCCTGTAAGTTGCTGCGTGACGGCCAAATCGAACTCCCCAATGTCAGGTTTGAGCCGATTACGAATGATGTCGTGACGGCCCTCCCGGGCAATCTTGCCTTGGGGGCCCTCGGGTTACGCGAGGCGGCCGTTGCACTTGGCCTAGTGGGAATGGGCTTGAGCCGCGATGACTGGACAGTGGAAGCCGAGGCTTTGGACAGGGAATCGGGGGTGCTGGCAGTCACCGGAAAAGGTGCAGCAGCGGCTCGCACCAAGGTGTACCTGACGGCCAGCGCGGCAGGCGCCGCGCTGCTTCGCAGCGAGGGCCACCTAGTAGAAACAGAAGGCCCCCTCTTGATCCAGTCTCAGAAGCTGGCGGTGCCAATGACTCGATCCCCAAGGGGGGCAGCAGGGCGAACCGGATTGCCGAAGGTGCGCGAGGTCAGCATATCGACCCTGCTGCAAACCTCCACCACCGCTGACGAGCTGTATGAAGCATTCCGACAGGAGCTTGCGCTATGACTGATTCAACGCCAGTGGGCCGTGTCACGGTGGCGCTTGAGAACGCTGGGTATCAGCGGCTTGCCAGTGGGCTCCAAGTCGGCGAACTGAAGTTCCAGTTTCCGGCCGCGTTCGTGAAGGCGAAGAGCTCGGCCGAACTGATCCTCGTCGCTGACATTGCAAGCGAGAGCGAGGCGCAGCTGACCCGCAAGGTCGACGGCGTGGCGCGCGCGCTGGACATCGCTGCCTCCACACGCTCGCTCACCCTAGTGGTCACCGGACCCCGTCCCAGTGCTGCCGCTCTGGAATCACTGGGACGGGTCTGCCGGGTCCTTCCTACCGGCAACATCACCGGGGACGATGGCGACGAAGTCCTCAAGAACTGGCTGGCTGTGCTGTTGCCCCTGTCGTTGCCCGAGCCTGAGTCCGTGTCGAGCAACTCCTTGGCCCGCATCTACGCCGCCGCACAAAACCTGGACGAGAACACCAGGAAGCTGATCGATGTTGCGTCTCTAGGGGAGCGCGCCGTCAGCAAGGAGCTGTACTCGATCATCGACGCCGCTGCCGTCCAGGCCAAGGAGAAGAACATATGACACCGCGCATCACGTCACTCACGGCTACCGACTTCCGCAGTCTTCGAGGGACCGTAACGGTCCCTATGGACAGCCCTGTCGTGCTGATCCATGGCCGCAATGGCGCTGGCAAGACCAGCTTGTTGACGGCGATGGAACTTGGCCTGACCGGCAACCTGGCATCGCTATCTCGGTTGGACCCGCGGTTTCAGGAGCATCTAGTTCATAAGGAGGCGATGTCCAAGAAGGGCTCGGTGTCGATCGGCGTCCACGGGCTTGGTGTCGAGTTTCCTACAGGGCATTTCGATATCCATGGCCACAAGTTCACTGGCAAAGCAGCGCTCGATCCCGTCCTGACAAGGCACTTTTCGGAGCGCTGCTACCTGGCGCAATCCACACTGACGAGGCTGCTGGAGTTCTACGAGGACAAATCGGCGAATGGCACAGCACTGACGCGATTCGTCAAGGAGCTGCTCGGGCTGGATGCGCTTGACGCCCTTATCGACGGCTTGTACGACGCCGGCGATGTTCGCCGGCTTCGCGGTCATGCCGTGAGTTTCTGGGACATGCGCGAGCAACTCCCAAGTTTGGATGACGAATTGAGCCGCCTGGCCAAAGAGCTCACTTCCGCCGAGGGGCAGGCAACGCAGCTCATACAGTCGGCACGGGAGCGACTCATCCCGCACTGGCCAGAAGTTGCCAGTCTCTCGGCGCTGGCGATGCTTGACCTGTTGAAGGAGCAGTCACAAGAGCCGGAGCTGCAACGCTTCACGCAGCTCCGGCGGGAGCTCAACGACACGGTTGCGCAGAGCCAGAGGGGGGTATCCGCCATGGCAGCCGACCAGCGCGTTGCCATCGAAACGGCCGCCGGCGCCGCAGACGTGGTACTACGGGCTTGGCTGGGTACCAGCGGCCAGCGTATGACGGAGCTGTTCGACAAGCTCGGTGATTACTTCTCTGATCTGCCGTCCCCCATTCAGAACCGCCCTGAGTACGCTCGCGCCTATGCCCATCGGGTCGTGTCCAATGAGGTGGCGCGATGCCAGCAGATTCAAGTCAAGGATCAAACAGCGCAGAAGCAGATATCGACGCTTCAGACTGACCGGCAAGGCCTCGCCACACGGCTGGAAGAGATCGACAAGCAGATCGTGCAGCATTCGGGCGAGGCCGGCCAGCTTGCGCAGGCGCTGTCCGCCCTGGTGCCGCATGTGCACACCGAAGAATGTCCGGTCTGTAGTCGGGACTTCGGTGAGGTTTCGTCTTCGCCGCTGCTGGGTCATCTCACGGCTCGGATTGCTTCCCTGACTCAGTCTGCGGGCCTTCTCTCAGCGTTGTCGCGGGAGCGGGCGAACACCGTGAGCGCCGTCGCGGCCCGCGATCGAGAGATCGGTGTCGCTCAGGCGCAAGTGCTCACGGCCGAAGCGAGAACGGAATACGGGCAAAGGCTTGCAACCCTTGAGCAGGCCTTGCACGATTTGAAGTCCCTGGAAGCGGAAGCTAAGGCTGGCGAAACCCTGTTCGGGCAAGCTGCCAACGCCGCGCAAGCTCTGACATCAGCTCGCGCCGGCGATCAGCAATCAGCAGCCATTCGAGACGCTGCTGGTCGGTATGCCACGGTGCTCTCCATGGATCCCATTGGTGCCAACGAGCCTTTGCAAGCGGCACTGCAGCGGTTCCTGGCTGAAGTATCTGCGCGGTTGGAGCGGCTGACTTCGAAAGAGTCGGCGCGCCGCGATGGCGAGGCGGCGTTGAGGGAACTACTGCTGAAGCAGCAGCACATTGAAGCCATCAAGGAGCGGCAGCTGGAGCGCCGAACTGCTCGTCGAGGCCTGCACGCGGCAAAGGAAGCGGGGGAGCGAACGATGGAACAGGCGCGCGAGCTTCTCAAGCTCGCTCAGGCCGAGCGTTCCCGTGTTGTGGGCCAGGTGTTCAACGATTCCTTGAATGCGGCATGGCGAGACCTCTTCGTCCGCATGGCACCGGATGAGCCTTTCATCCCCGCCTTCGCTTTGCCCCAGGCGACGAGGGGCGGCGTCGAAGCGAAGCTAGAGACCCACTACCGAGATGGCAGTAAAGGCGGCAATCCAAGGGCCATGCTCAGCGCCGGGAATCTCAACACGGCCGCGCTGACGCTGTTCCTCGCGCTCCACCTGTCCGTGAAGCCGCAGCTGCCGTGGCTGATCATTGACGACCCGGTGCAAAGCATGGACGAAGTTCACATTTCGCAGTTCGCTGCGCTGTTGCGGACACTCTCCAAGCAGCATGGACGCCAAGTGATCATTGCTGTTCACGAAAAACCCCTCTTCGACTACCTTTGCCTGGAGCTAAGCCCAGCCTTCGAAGGGGACCGATTGATCACAGTAGAGCTGGGGCGTTCGGCCAACGGAGACTCGGTAGCAAACACTCAGGTCAGAGACTGGAAGCAGGACCTGGCGATCGCAGCTTAGCCACCTTTGCTCGCTATAGACTTTCCGATGTCTGCAACGGCCGCGTGACTATGTCGATGTCTTGACATACGATGCGGCCATCTCGCCTTGGCTGTCGAACAACCGGTCTCAGGCAGTTTCGCGAGGGACTGTTCCTGGCCGAGTGCTGCCGCGCTATCACCGCAACCCGACTGACCGCAATCGCAACGTAGCGGTCGTTCATGGGTTGCCTCTTGCCCGACCGCTTTGGCCGACGACCGGCCATATCTGCACCGGGGAGACTGCTGATCGGCCAAAGCTGTCCTTCGCATGCGAAATGAAAAACGGCAGCTTACCGATAGGTAAGCTGCCTGATCATGCCGCTCATGGAAGCTCGGGAAAGATCATTCTGTTTTGATTCTTGCCTTGCATCTCCAGGCGCCTCATCATTTTGCATTCGTTGGCAGAGCCGAAATCACCCATACAATCTTCGAAAAAATTATGTCCCTCACTGGTATCCTTAGTTCGCCGTCGCAGCGACGAAGCTTTTTGCTCTTATCCGCATTGTTGTTGGTGTGTGGCATAGCTGGCATCCTCTCGATTGCTCTCTATGCGCCAAACACTCCCGTCTGGAATGCTGTGAACAGTTTCTTCATTTCGGTCGTTGCAGGCGGTGTCTTTGCGCTTGCCTCTGGACTGTACCTTCTCTATTTCTTTGATGATCCAAACGACATAGCCGCGTCCTCCATTTTACTACCGCAAGACATTGGTCAGACGTTAGAAGACATTGCAAAGAATGCGCCTGACTATAAGATCTTTGTAAGGACAGGTAGGCATTTTCGGGCAGAAATTCTTCCGATCCTAGCGAAGCAAGCTCGCCAAAACCGGCGCCGGGTTAGAATAGAAGTCGTCTTACTCGATTTGCGCGACGAAGCTATCTGCGGAAAATATGCAATCTATCGAAAAATATCGTCGTTTGACGGTAAGTCTTGGTCCGCGCGATACGTCCAGAAAGAAGTGCTAGCTACCATTCTCACAGTCATCGCCGCTTCGCGGGAAAACTCTGGATTGCTAGACATCCGCTTGTTCCTAAGCAGGCGACTGTCAACGTTCCGAATCGAGGGCTCATCCGACGAAATTCTTGTTACTCGCGAGGATCCGAAGGACACTGCTTCCCGCTATCTGCGGAGTCATCGCGACTTCCCCGCCTTCGTTAACGAGTTTGATTGGGTACGCGATGAGGCACACGAGGTTGCCCTAGAGGGTGATGATGAACTGCCTGCAAGGCTTAACGTAATGCTTGACGAGAATGTCATTATCAAAAGCCTGATGGAGGAAGCTGTGCAGGCCATGAAATCCGAATCGCCGTATGCTCGCTAACCTTGATGTCACACTCGAATGGAGTCGCGTTCGAACAGAGCCGCTACCGGCCCTTCAATCTGCCGTGAAGGCATGGCTAATGAGGGAAAGACCAACTTGTCTGAGGCATCCCCACGGTTTCTACGTCGTGTTTCTCGGACGTACCGAGACTGAGGAATGGCGCTTGCATTTCTGGCCTAAAGGACCACGAATCGTAACCGGGATGCCCGCCTTTATCCACACGCATAATTGCCACATCGAAAGCCGGATCCTCAAAGGTCAGATCACCAATATTCTATACAGCGTGAGTGCAGATTCGACCGGTTGCCACCCCCTTTACGAAGTCGACTACAGTGGCGATAGATACGCTGCAGCCACATCAAACCAACTCCGGAAGACCGCCACCAGGGTCCATGTTGCTATTCAGCAGCAGGATACATATAGATGCGGCGATACGTACAACGTTGAATGCAATGCCTATCATGAAGCCGTGGTATCTGATCGAGACTTCACGTCAACGTTGGTCTGCATGCATGGGCGCTCAAAGAGTTCAGTGATGGTCGTGGGGCTGGATGGATATCCGCAAACCATCGCCTTCACACGCGCCGAGTATCGTGCGCTAGACTTTGCCGAATGGCTTTAGCTATTAGCCATATACGCTCACAACTAATAGGAAGGAATCGTTTCCTAGGTCTTCGCCTTCGAGGCCGACGGCTTGTTCTCGTTGCTAGCGTCGATGAGGATGATGTCTGGCTTGCCGGCGAGCCCGAGAGTCTTAAGGATGCGCTGCACCTTGTTCAGTTCCGAGTCGCTGAAGTACAGGATGACCTTGAGCGACCGCTTCGTGTTGCTTGCCTTCTCGTAGATGGCAACCTGATTGCGCAGGTTCTTCTCAAGGCTCGTGTTGCTGGCCAGCTTGAACTCCACCAGGCTGGCGTTTTTCTTCCCCATCGAAATCTTGTAGTCAACCGGGCCACGGCCGTTGTTCACCTCCGCGTTTACGTCGAACGCCGTCGCGCACCATGTCAGTCGGAACATCGTCTGCAGGTCGGTTTCGCGCTTCACGGGCTTACCATCAACATAGAACAGCCGATAGCCGTCGTTGTCTTCGATGACGTGCTTCAGAAACATAACCCTACGGCGAGCCTCTTCCAGCGCGTCACCGCTTTCGTCCCCTGCCGGAGCCTGCTGCTGATTGCGCAGTTCATGAAGCTGGCGCACCAAAACCTGCACGTTCTCAACGAACTGGGCTTGGGTCACCTTGACCTTGATGTCGCTCTGCGCGTGCGCCTCTGGCGCGTCGTCCTCCTTCATGCGGATGTAGACGTCCAGAACTTCCGGATATGCGACAAGCGTCCGCAGCGCGGCTTCCTTGCGCTCGTTAGCCTTGGTGCGCTCGTCAATTTGGCGCATGAAGTGGTCACTGACGCGGCTGCGCAGGTCTTCATCAGGGATACAGACCTGAATTTCGGTGAACTGAGCGAGCATGTCGGCCTGGTTAATCCACGCTTCTTCTCGGGTCAGGATGTCCTTCGGTGTCAGTAGCACGTAGTCACCATTGAAGTACGGCAACTCGAAGTAGCCACTCCGCCAACGCCTGGTTCTGTAGTCGAAGACCACCTTGTCGACCCTGAAGCGCCGCACGGACTCCCTGCGCAGGTGCTTGATAGCGAATTCCTGTGTGTATTCGAGGAGGAAGCCCTTGATGAGGTTGGTCGTGAAGTCGCTCAAATGATCGCGGCCGACACCGTTACTCAGCAGCCCCAGTTTTTCAAGGTGACTGCTTGCCGTAATCGCCTCACGCCCGAAGTCCCGAAACACCGTGCGCAGATTCGTTGCGAGGGAGCGAGCAAAGTTGACACCTAGCCCAGTGCCGCCGTTTCCCACCCGGCTGAAACCCAACCAGTTCTGCTTGACCTCCTTGAACAGGAGCCACTGGTTGGTGTCCCCAGCGCTCAGTTCGCCTTCCAAGGCCCGCTCCTTCAGGAATACAAGGTACTCGATGATGCCGTCGTGTAGCTTCTTATACTTGTCCCCCTCGCTGTCGAATAAAAGGAACGGATCCACGAAGAGCGGCAAGTCGTTGACCAGTGCCACATTGAATGCACCGTAGTTGTCGACGACCTGCTCATCCACCTCGAATACGTCCGAGAAGTAAATGGGCACGAGGAAGTCGTCCTTGTCGTCGAGGTCTTTCTCCATTTGCACTCCCGGCCTTCCCAGACTTATTGTTCGACAGATTCTCGGCCGCTTGTAGTACCGAATGTTGGCGAATGCCGGTACGACGGTGGCGGTTCGCTACCATGCAGGCTACCCGAGACCAGTCATTACCAAAGGACAGCTCCTGATAGATTCTACGCGCATAGAATGACAACGGAACACGACCGCTCGAAAAATATGCCAAACCGCTGATGATGATTCAGATATCAGTCTGCTCAGAAATCTCCAGCGCATCATCTACCACAATGCCGAGGTACCGCACCGTACTTTCCAGTTTGGTATGGCCTAATAGCAACTGAACCGCTCGCAGTTTTTTGGTCCGTTTATAGATCAACGTGGCTTTGGTCCGCCGCATTGAGTGGGTTCCGTAGATTGATGAGTTCAGCCCGGCAGCCTCCGCCCAACTATGCACGATACTTGCATATTGGCGAGTGGAGATATGAATTTAGCATTTTGTTCTATTAGGAAAGAAGCATTGATTCCCTCCCCCCAGATGTGCATTTTCCATGAGGGCAGCAATCGCCGATCTTGTCGGCTCCGTTACTTTAAATTGCACCGGTCGCTGCGTTCTCCTCTGGATGAGGATGGCACGAGAAAGAATTTCCCTGCAGAGACAGTCGTGTTTAGTAATGCCCAAACAGGTGTGTAAATGCCCGGTTTGTATCTCCAAGCTGACGCATTGAGTCTGGTGTGCAACTGTCCGCTTTGGCCGAAAACCCGCCTCAGCAAGCAAAACTAGCGAACCCTGATGAGCTCATCCCAACGGGTTGTCCAGCATGGGGACCTTTTTTCTTGCCGCATCGCCCAGTCCTTCCTGATGCCCTCACTTCCTAGCCGCAATGTTCCGCGACCGTACTCTCGATTGATGCGATCCATGGTGGACATGAGGGCTGTGCGGCGCGGATCCGGCAATGGGGTGAACAGGTCACGCTGCTCCCTGCCGGCTTCGCTAATTTCCATCAGTACGATGCCAGCCTTCTTGTAGTGGTAGCCCTCGCGATACATCTGCTGCAAGCCAGCCATGGCCGCACTTGTAATGACGACGCTATCGGAAGAAGGATGAACCAATGGCACAACCAGCCAGCCGTTGTACTGTGGATCCTGTACACGAAAACGGTTGGTATGAATGTTGACGGCCACCAGCCGCGCCTCACTGTGTTGTCGCCGAAGTTTCTCAGCGGCCCGGCATGCATGGTGGGTCAGGCTGCTGGCCAGCGTGTCGAAGTCGGTGACCAGCTGGCCAAAACTACGGCTAGCGATAATCTGTTGCTTTGCCGGGGAGACATCCTCCAGTGACAGGCAACTGATCCCGTTCAGCTCAGCCACAGTTCGTTCAATCACCACACTGAACTGCCGTCGAATCATCTTTGGGTCTGCATGTTTCAAATCGAGAGCCGTATGAATGCCCATGTTGGCAAACTGTTCCGTGAGACGACGACCGATTCCCCACACTTCGCCGACCGCAATGCGGGCCATCAGCTTGTCTTGCCACTCGGGCGCCAGCCAGTCCCAGGCAAACACACCCCTGGCCTTGGGAAACACTTTGCCGACGTGGTTGGCGAGTTTGGCCAGGGTCTTGCTGGATCCGATGCCGACACAAGTAGGGATGCCTACCCGCTGCAACACATCCGCTCGCAGACGAGTTGCGTAGTCACGTAATGTCGGGATGCCGTCCAGCGTAATGAAGGACTCGTCAATGCTGTAGACCTCCTGTTCGAGCCCCCAGCGGCCGATTACCTGCATCATCCGGGCCGACATGTCGCCATACAGCGCGTAATTGCTCGAAAACACAGCCACCCCGTGCCGGCGGCACAGGTCGGCGATCTGGAAGTAAGGCAGAAAGCCCTTGATTCCCAACATCTTGGCTTCGGCGCTGCGTGCGACCACACAGCCATCGTTGTTACTCAACACGACGATGGGCTTACCCTCCAGGTCCGGCCGAAAGACCCGTTCACAGCTGGCGTAAAAGCTGTTGCCATCGACCAGTGCAAAAAGTGGCATGTGGCGTACCTACAGGAACGATTTCACGCAGCCGGTAACGACGCCCCAGATCTGCAGCTCCTGGCCATCCTGCAGTTCGATGGGCGGGTAGGCCGGGTTTTCCGGTAGCAAGAAGATGTGCCCATTCTGTTTCCGCAGTCGCTTGACCGTGAACTCGCCATCCACGATGGCTAGCACAATGTGGCCACTGACCGGTTCGATGCTGCGATCAATGACCAGTACGTCATCGCTGCTGATGCCCGCGCCACTCATGCTGTCACCACAGACACGCACCATGAAGGTAGCGGCGGGGTCGTGCACCAGCAAGTCATTCAGGTCGAGGCGGGTTTCCAGATAGTCATCGGCAGGGGAAGGGAAGCCTGCCGGCACCGTTGAGCCGTAGACCGGGATCGTCAGTTTGGATGGTTGCGTGGTCGGGGCAAAGAAAGCGGTAATCATGATGACACTCCTTGGTTGATTTGATTATGTACGAAATCAAGTGCAACACCAAGTTACCGCCTGAAACTATACTGTTGCCATGTGTGTGAACTTCATTCCGCCCACCCGCCAGCAGCTGACCGAGTATTTCCACGTCGACCCACCCGAGGAAGAGTGGAAGTCCGATATCTGGCAGGATTACCGCGCCCCCTTGATCATTGATACCGGGACGGGGGCATTCACCTTTATGGCCTCGTACGGCTTCATCCCGAAAGCTCACCTCCCGCCAGGCCGGCGCTTTACCACCATGAATGCTCGTGCGGAAACCGTCGGACAGCTGCATAGCTACAAGTCTGCCTGGCACCAATGCCAGCTATGCCTGGTGCCGATGCAGGCTTTTGTCGAGCCCTGCTACGAAACCGGAAAGAATGTCTGGACCAGGATCGGGCTGGCAAACGGCGAACCCTTTGCCGTTGCCGGAATGTGGCGTGGCTGGCAGGAGAGAGATGGCTCGACCAGCTACAGTTTTACGCAGCTGACGATCAATGCTGATGACCACCCGTTGATGAAGCGTATGCACAAGCCGGGAGACGAGAAGCGTAGCTTGGTGATTATTCCGCAGGAGCAGTGCGCCAACTGGCTGCAGTGCCGGAGCCAGGAAGTCGCCAGATCGTTTCTAACGAGCTTCCCGGCAGATCAGATGGCAATCCAGGGGTGATTATTTAGCCCCCTCAACAACGCACCACAGTTGGAGTTCTGCGGGCATTGTTGGTCGCTGTACCACGCAGGTGTGCGTGTTACCAAGTGGAGGACGAGCCAGTTCCGCTATTGCGGTTACCGGCACCCTCCGTGCGCATCGGTGCTCAATTTGAGCGAAGGATCTACTCGGGAGCGGGTCTTACCTGGGCACAATCAGTGTTAACAGGCCCTAGTCGATGACCGAGAGCCCCTCGGCTTTAACCACATAGTTCCACAAGCTTGCCGGGGTCATTAACCAGCGCGTTACCTTCACCCTGTAGCTTGATGATGCGTTCGTCACGGCGCAGTTCCCAGTCGTCGACTGGATAGCTCTTCGCCCACGCACACCACAGCTGTTTATCCTGATTGCTCATTTTCAGGTTGTAGCGCTGATGCATATAGAGACTGATCCGAGCCGCACGGCCACGCAATTCTTCGCGTGGCTGGAATCGTTTGAGTTTGAAGTCAGGCAGGCTTTGGCACTGCCCGTAAACCGGGGTTGGGTTTCGCGTCCAAGCGCCATACGAAAGGTTGCCGCGGTCCCCGTTAACTTCACCGACCGCCGGGACCAGGTTGTTGAGGTCCCCCTCCATTTGCGCGAACAGGGTGTCAGTCGCCGTGCAGTTCTTCCGGCCACCATTCTGCCAACACTGTCGTTGTGAGCCGAGGTGCGATGCCGGTACCACATGTTCCCATTCGATGCGACCGGCGCGTGTTGCATTCTTGCGCGGGACATAACCACAGCTGTCCAGGTCGACTGTTTTGCCGCTATAGGCACAGCCACAGTAGAAGTCGACTTCCATGCCGGCAAAGACCCGGGGCAGTACTTTCTTGGCTGCATTGAAGTCACGGTGGCCAACATCTCCCTTACCACTGACCAGTGTGACGGTCTCACTTTGCGGGTTCTCTTGCGAGGGCGGCTGGTCAAGGCTGGTCGCGATATGTCCGATCACCTTGGCCGTTTTGGTGGCTAGCTCGTTGTTGTCGAGGCAACCACTCAATGACAAGGAGAGCATCGTGATGGCAAGGATGGCGCGCATGGTAAATACCGTTTGAAACAAAGTGCGCACCCTAGCTGTATTGCCCCGGACAGACAAGGTCTTTGCCATCTGGTGACTAGGAGTAAGCCTCGCCAAGTCGTGCTGCCCGGTCTGCTCAGAGGGTAGTGGCGGACTTGCTTCTTAGCTCGCTCTGCAGGGTGTGGTACAGATCAAGATGATCTTGCTTGATGAATTGTGCGATCTCGAAGTCCATCTTGGTCAGTTGGGAGACATCAATTCCCTCGATGTAGACAAGACGGAGCAGCTCACCAGTCGGTCTGGGCATCGCGTAGCCAGACTCGTAGCGTGAGCCACTGGACTGGGTAACGCCAATGCCGGTCCAGAATTCAACTTGAGTCATGCCGAGTTTCCAGCGAATGGCGCGGGGATCTAATACGTCGGAATGGTCGGCTGTCACTCGTGGTACACCTTCTCAATCTGAATACGGCAGGGTCACCCAGTTGCCGACGTGACTTGCCCTAGCCAATGATGATCAAATCATAAATGATTTTGTAATAAATTTAACGCTCTGATGTCAGAGCGAGCTCATGGTGTAGTGGTGCTTGTGTGAGTAGGGGAGTCAACCCAGACAGGTGCCATCGTATCCGTTGGTCCTGTCGTCTTATGTTTTGAGGGTTTCGATGAATGCCAGTAGGGCCTGTTTCTGCTCTGGTTGTAGTCGGTGCATGGCTTCCAAAATCTCTGCCTCTAGCTTGTCTTCGCAATAAAAGTAGGCAACAGGTACGTCAAGAATGTGAGCGATACGCTTGAGAGTATCGAAGTCAGGTGTGTGTTTGCCTCGCTCGTACTGGTTCATGCGTGCGCTCGCATTGTTCTGCTCCAGGCCCAACAGCGCGCCAAGTTGCTGTTGGGTTAAATTTTTGCGAATACGCGCCTCTTTCAGGCGCAGGGGAAGTGGGCTGTGCAGAGACATGAAGGAGCCAAGTGCGGAGTCATCATGTCTAAGATTTTCTTAGCACATCCTCTTAAGGTATACTAAGGATTTCTTAGTTATCAAGTCATAATGAAAAACTCATATCCGAACCATCTCAAGATTGAAGTGCTTCAGTATCTGGAGAAGGTCGGCAGCATCGCGAAGGTGTCACGCAAATACGGGGTACACCCTTCAACTGTGTATGGGTGGAAATACATCGGTCTCCGAGAGTTTCTCCGGCGGGAGCCTAGGGCCCAGGCTAGCAGCAAGCTAAACTCGTCAGACTTGGCACATCGAGTGAAGCAACTGGAGCAGGAAAATGCTGTGTTGCGAGAGGCCGCAAAGTTGTACTTTAAGTATGCCTGAGGAGGGGGCGGCAGGTACTGCCGATTCACAACAAGGTTATTTTGCTGCTCGGTGTTTGTTGGCTTTCGGTGCTTGCTGTTTTGGCTCTGCCCGGGTGTTATCCCGATCGATTGCAGGCAGCGATCGGCTCAGAAATTCCTCGGTCAGTCCCCGGGTGTGGGCGTTGTATGCCCACACCACAAATTGCTCAAGGAGTAGTGTGTTTTCTGCTTTTAGCCGAGCGTTCTCGGTCTGCAGCCTCTCGTTGCGCCCAATGAGCATTGCCACTTCCTCTTCCGATCTCGGTTGCGCAGCCGGAGAGAGTCTGTTCGTCTTTTCAGACAACGTCGCTTTCCGAAGTTGAAAGGCCAATAGGATCCGCTCGTGCTGGTGAAGAGCTTGCCGTGTGTAGGTACTGCCCAGTCTTTTTCCGATACTTTCGATAAGCTTTTCCCAAGTCAGCTTACCGCTCCAACCGTCGAGGATGCCGACAATTTCTTTAATGATGTTGTCATTAATGTTTTGGCCTCGTTGAGTTCCCATACTCAGTCTCCCCGTCAATCTGCAAATAAATCCCGAAGCTGCGCCATTGGCGGCGTGGTCTCATCCTGGTTGACAGTGAACGTCGGTAGGTTCCCCGTGGTATTTCCTGTGTCCTGCTCCAGCAGCGATGGCGAGCGGACGTTTGCTAGCTGAATGATTGCTCCGACGGGTACTGCAGGGTTTCGCATGATGCCGTGAAGTTGTTCGAGCCGGTTGACGGTGAGCTGGTGGTGCTGCATCCAGCGATCGCCGCCGACGTACCCATTCTTGGCTGCATCTTGTGCCTTCAGCAGTAACTGTCTGGCTTCGTCCAGTTGTAGCCGGAGGTAGGCCAATTTTCCCTCGTCCCCTTTAACACATGCGTGCTCTTCGCAGTTGATACAGTCCCGGTGAACTTGGCATGGCATCATCGAGTAATCGTGTATGCAGTAGCCGAGGTCAGTTGTGTGTGCTGTCTGGATTTTCAGCCGGGCAAACTCATCCCGCGCTATGGGTAGATACTTTGGCAGCGAGGCTAGGGGGCCATAGGCCAGTTCCTCATCACCGACCGCTTTGCGGATAATCATGACCATCTGATTGGCTGATACGTGGTCGTAGGCCTCGTTCTGGTGGATGTCTTTGCGGCCGGACCACTTGGCAATATCCAGCTGGCTCAGGCCGCCGGCTTGTGCAAGGGTATTCAGATAGTGGCGGAACTGATGGGTGGTGACCCTTATAGGGCTGCCATCATCCTCGGTAAACCCGAAGTTGGCGAAAATTGATGCGAGGCCATGTTCAATGCGTGTACCCAACGCGTCATTAATATGCTGAATAACCACTGGCTCAATCAGCGGGATATAGGTCGCTTTCCGACTATGGAAAAAATTGAGCGGAACAACTAGCAGTGCCTCACTGTATTTCAGGCCCTGTGCCCAGTTTAGATAGGGAAACCCACGCGGAATTTGCCTGATCACTGCATCTTCCACCGCTGAGAAACGGGCGAACAGTGCTTTACCTAGTCGTGTTAGTTGTATTTCGTTTGCTCTACACCACGTGATCGCACTTCCTTTTGTTTCGTCGTACCCCCACAGAATATTAGCGACCTCATGCATTGAAAGTAACTCTTGCTCTCTCAGATGGCTCAACTTTTCAGGAAGGTAGAGATGCCCGGGATTGTTTTCGTACCAAATCGCAACCTGACGAGCTACATTGGTACAACGGCGGATGCGATCCAAGGCAGCTTTCACGACCCCTGCCATGGATGGTACTACCCACTTCACCATCGGATTAGCGCCTTTGGCCGGCCACCAACGGAGTCCGTAGGCTTCTTCTTTTCTTTCCGAACGGTGCTGCGTCACCTCGCAGTCGAGCGGTAGTAGTAGAACTTCGTTGATACGATCAGGAGAGGCACAGAGTATGGCTGCAACGGCGCTGATGAGGATGTCGGCTGGTTCGCGGGCATTGCAGAAGATTTTTGGCAACGCATCCAATGCTGCCTGGGATGGCATTTTCTCTGCGCGCTTTAGGTCGAACTCTGTACCGATACGCGCCCCTTCCTGAGGTCTTGGAATCGGGTTTCTCCATCGGAGTGGGGTGCTAATTAAATTATGCTCCGCCATGAATTTGGCGATAAGTTCCAACTGGCTACCATTTCGATATGCGGCGCTTTCACTGAAATGGGCTCGGATGAGCTGAGCTGCACGGTTCAGGATACCCGTATCCACTTTTACTGGGGATAAAGACTCGCCATGTTCTGTCAGAGCAGCTGCTAGCGCTCGCAACGCCGCTACGCGTGGACCAAGTCCAACGACTGGACGCAGGCCCTGCATGTAGCGGATATAGGCCTTGGCAAAATCCATAAAGGGTATGGGCAAGGGTTCTGGGGTAGCACTGCCAATACTGTCTTGTGTGCAGAAGGTGATTCGTTCTCTTTTCGCTCCAAGCCCTTTACGGGCACAGGCATCCGTTACGTCCCATGTCATGTCATCAAATGCCATGTCAGTACCAAATACGGTCAGTTGATGACGGCATACATCAATGAAGCCGGCTAGATTGCCTTCAGCGTCCAGCCCTGCTTTCGGGGTAAAGTGGATGATGTTATCCGCCATGCTGTTCTCTTGCGGTGCGGATGCTCTTACATTGTTGAACGACCTGAGCGACTGCCAAGATGGTGCGGTCATTAATTGCTGCGATACGCGGATCTGTTCCAACCATCAGGCGCTGACGCTCTGCGAGGAGATAGTCGAGGACGGCTTCATGTGGTCCATCCAACCAAGCGTGAAATTTTCTGCAGGTGTAGCAGGCGATGGGGGCGGCAAAGCCGCAGAAACCGTTCTTGCCACAGTCGCCAACAGGTGTGAATTCTTGGGTATATTGCGGGGCGAAGATGTTCGAGGCTGGGTGTCCGCCTTGCCGTGGGTCTTCGTCGATAATGATTCCAGAGAAGGCTTGTGCAAGAGGGGCCAGTTGTACCGCCATCGCCCGGTCGATACGTGCGACCATTTCCGGCGTGGCTTCGACGTAGACCCAAACATTCTGCGTATCCGTATGGTCCAACAGTTCCGCAATGACTAGCTCACCGTGGCCTTCTGCGGCGGCTCGCGTGCCGAGGGTACGGCGGAAACGAGTTGGCGAGATGTGTAAGGGTTGGCCTGTACGTTCTGACTGTACTTGTAGTTTTGCAAAGATCGCTTTTACTCGTTGGCCGATGTGCTGGCCTGTTTGATGAAACTCCAGCCTTGGGGGATATTCCCGTCCAGATAAATTTTCTGGAAACAGCGGAGCTTGATTCGGGTCGTCCAAGTGGTGTTTGAACTGAGCCTTTACTGTTTCTGAGTAGGCCAGCAGTAGAGCTCCTATCTGTGGAGTCAGTGCTCGCTCTTTGAAAGAGCTGCGCGGAAGGGTGCCCAGTTGTTTTGCCCGCGGGATGCGAAGAATGTAAGTCTGTGCATCGTCTTGGCTGATGGTTAGGACGTCGCAGACTTTTAGGTAGGCGTATTGGATGGGGCGCTGACCAAGCATCATCAAAAGCCAGGCAAGCAGGTAGTCCCCCAGCGATAACTCCCTTTTTGTATAGGCGTCATTCAGGGCGCAGTGGAGGGCTTCTAGCTCGATACTGGTGAACGGGCCCTGTTTCGGATCCATAGTTAGGACGGCAACGCCTTTGGGGTTCCCTGAGAGTCGGATTGAGCTCAGAAATGTAATGGCGTCCGAAGAAACTCCGGGTAGACGAAGCCCTTCCCATTGTTTCAGAAAACCGGCTACATAGCCGAGGAACCATTCTTTATTTTTGCCAAGACTTGCACGGTAATTTATGAGGTCTGTGCTGCGGACTTCTTCTAGTACTAGGCCATTTTGGGCGAATAGCTCTTTGAAGAAACGCTTGAAATGTGCGAAACCGCTAATGAGAAAGGCCGGCGAGAGGTTTTCCGCATACCACAACAATACTCCTTTTAAGCTGTGGCGCATCATTGGAGAAATCTCTGCAATAACAGAAAAATTCAGGTTTACCGAGTGTGCGCCATCCCGGTAGTTCCAGTGGTCTGATGACGGATTAAATTCAACGCCATTCCGAGTTCTTGCCGTAGTCGGAAGAGGACGGTAATCATCTTCTGTGAGTGAAGGAAGTTGGCTCAGTATCATTCCGATCTCCTTTTTGGCTTTTGGGCCTGCATTTCGAGTGACACCGCCATTGCCTTATTCCTCACGTGGCGACGCGTGTAGGTAGCTGCAGTGTTGGAAGTCGGGGACCAACCCATCAGGTAAGAGCGGTAGCGTAGCTCTTCTGCCTCAGGAATTTTCTTGGCGTCCATCCGTTCCGAGAACTCGTCATTCCAATCATGCCGCAGTATGTGCGGGGTGATATCTTCAGGTAGGTCCGGTAGCCTAGTTCGCAGAACACGGAACAGCTTGTTCAGTGACGCCAGAGACATTGGTTGTCCAGTTCGCTCGGTGATAAATAGGAATGCCAGCTTCTTTGCCCTGGGAATCCGGGCGCGTTCATGCAGGATGTGGTGTTCAATCGAGGAGACTAGTGATTCTGATAAAGGCAGGATGCGCTCGCGCGTTTTGACTCGAGGCTGATGAATGCGAGGATCGGTCGGGTCGTCAGGCCGGCGCAGGATACTGATCTCGTTTTTTCGGAAATCAATATCCGAGATCTTGATATTCAGAAGCTCTCCGCGGCGAAGCCCCAGCGTGCGTAACAGGTAAATAATGAGCACATTACGGGAGCGCACGAAACGGTCTCGCCAGGGGTTTTCGGACGATGCTGGATCTATCACTGCGAGAATGCGTTCAAGTATCTCGTTTGGAAGCCCCTCTCGCTGTCCCAGAATGTTTCGACCTTTTGACTTAGGGATACGCTGTCGCAGAGAGCCAAGCACATCTGCCGCTGCAACTCGTAACATGGCGTTGAGTTCTGGCGTTAGCGCATGTCCAGAGAGATAGCTGCTGGTTAGCCATTCTAGATAAGCGTGAATGGTGCGAATCCTGTTCGCGGTAGTCTGAGGTGCAACAACTTTTGGGATCGTCTTCGACCGGTGCATCCGAGCCTTTTCCAGAGACAAAACATTAGCTTCCTGGAGCGAAGGTTGGTAAGTGTCGATATGATCTGATTCACCAGCCCACTCTCGGCAGCGCCGTGCGAGAGCATCGATTTCCCAGAGGGAAAGAATCTGCCCGGTTTTCATTCGTTCTTCCAACTTGATGTCATGCTCGGAAAGGAAGTCAAAGAAAACTACGAGTTCGCGCAGGGTGCGCAAGATGGTGGCAGTCGCGAGGTTGCGCTGACGTACTTCGGTCAGGATGAAGAGTGTGGGCTTGTACAGGGGCATGCCGGAAGCACGCTCGACTGGCAGCGGAAGGCGCTCCCCATTGGCAAGTGTGATGGTGCGGATGATAAGCTGAGATGCCATTTGTTGACACTTTCGTTAGTCACCGTCTTTTCTTATCTTGCACCGGCTTTCTAAAAGTGTAAACAAGAAAAAAGCCAAGTTACTTCAGTAACTTGGCTTGTATTATAGACAAAAGTCCGTTAGTCAGGGCTAGAACGGGATGTCGTCGTCCATGTCGTCCATTTTCGGGGCCGGTTTCGGCTCCATGCGGCGTGGTGCCGCCGGGGCGGCGGCGGGTGCCGCGGCCGGGGCGTCGTAGCGCTGGGCGCCACCGCCGTAGCTGTAGTCTTCGTCCGCGCCGCCCATGCCGCCGTCGCGCTTGCCGCCTTGCAGGCTGATTTCATTGACGCGCACGTCCGGCGACAGGCGTTTCTGGCCTTCCTTGTCCTGCCATTCGCGCAGCGTCAGCTGGCCGTAGACGGTGACTTGCTGGCCCTTGCCGAGGTAGTTTTTCAGCGATTCGCCGCGCTTGCCCCACACCTGGCAGGTAAACCAGTTGGTGGTCTTGCGCTCGCCAAAGCCGATGTCGCTGGCCACACGGAAGCTGAGCACGGCTTCGCCGCTCGGGGTGTAACGCAGTTCGGCGTCGGCGGCCAGGCGGCCATCAAAAGTAATGCTGTTCATTGGGGCTCCGTTTCATTTCAGTTCAAGGAGGTATTCGGCGCCGTCACGGGCTGAGGTGACGGCGGTGCGGCGGCTCAGTACGTTGCCTGGATCAGCTGCTTGACCGCGGCTTCGTCCCAGTCTTGCTGGGAGACCTTCAGGTAGGCCACCCGTTCGCCGAGCAACACCACCACTTCGCTGACGCCGCGCTGGCTGGCCAGCTGCCGCGACAGGGCATCGGCATCGCCCTGCCAGTGCTCGCCGATGTGGAACATCTGGCTCTTCACCGCCTTGGGCGGCGTCATGGTCAGCGACAGCAGCAGCCAGGCAAGCATCAGCACGCTGGTGAAGGCAAACACGCCCAGCGCGCCGTGGTGGCTGTACAGCCAGCCGCCGGCAACGGCACCGGCAAACAGGCCGAAAGATTGGGCGGTATTATACACGCCGATCGCGGTTCCCTTGGCATCGGCCGGGGCAATTTTCGAGATCAGCGACGGCAGGGTGGCTTCCAGAATGTTGAAGGCGACGAAGTACAGGGCCAGCCACAGCACGATCAGCCAGAAGCTGGACAGCGCCAGCGCCATGCCGATCTGCGCGGTGGTCATCAGCGCCACGGCGGCGACGAACACCTGCTTCAGCTTGGCCTTTTTCTCGCCGTAGATGATGGCCGGCACCATCAGCACGAAGCCGGCGACCACCACCGGCAGGTACACCAGCCAGTGCTGCGACTTGTCGAGGCCGCCGGTGCTGGTCAGCGCGAACGGGATGGTGACGAACATCGCCATTTGCGCCGCGTGCAGCGCGAAGATGCCGAAGTTCAGCCGCTGTAGCTCGCGATTGCGCAGCACCGCCGGCAGTCGCGCGGTGTTGGTGCCAGTGTCGGAGTGGAAGCTGGAGTGCACCGGGTCGGGAATGATGCGCCATACGCCGAGCAGCGCCAGCAGCGACAGCACGCCGGTGAGCACGAAGATGCCGTCGACACCGATATAGCGTGCCAGCAGCGGCCCCAGCACCAGACTGACGGCAAAGGTGGTGCCGATGCTCATGCCGATGATGGCCATGGCGCGGGTGCGGACTTCTTCGCGGGTGAGGTCGGCGAGCAGAGCGGTGATCACCGCCGAGATGGCGCCGGAGCCCTGGATGATGCGGCCCACGGTCAGCATCATGATGTCGTCGGCGCTGGCGGCGATGAAGCTGCCGGCGGCGAACAGCAGCAGGCCGCCGTAGATGATCTTCTTGCGGCCAACCTTGTCGGAGAGCATGCCCAGCGGCAGCTGCAGCAGCGCCTGCACCAGGCCGTAGCTGCCCAGCGCGATGCCGATCAGGGTGTGGTTGTCGGCGCCGCGCAGGGTTTCGGCGTAGAGCGCAAAGACGGGGAGGATAAGGAACATGCCCAGCATGCGCAGGGCGTAGATTCCGGCCAGGCCAAGGCTGGCGCGTAGCTCAAGTGCAGTCATCGGTACGGGTGAAATGAGGGCGTCGTCACAGTGGGCGGGCAGCGGCAGCGGATTTCTCGGTCAGGAAATCCATCGTGCTATGGAGCGGCTGCGCGCAAGTCCGGTATAGTAGCAGGTTCCCCGACCGACGGTGAGACAGGCATGGATTCCATCCGCATTCGCGGCGCACGTACGCACAATCTGAAGAACATCAATCTTGACCTGCCACGCCACCAGCTGGTGGTGATTACCGGCCTGTCCGGCTCCGGCAAGTCGTCGCTGGCCTTCGACACGCTGTATGCCGAGGGGCAGCGCCGTTACGTCGAAAGCCTGTCGGCCTACGCGCGGCAGTTCCTGCAGCTGATGGAAAAGCCCGATGTCGACCTGATCGAAGGCCTGAGCCCGGCGATCTCCATCGAGCAGAAGGCCACCAGCCACAACCCGCGCTCCACCGTGGGCACCGTCACCGAAATCCACGACTACCTGCGTCTCTTGTACGCCCGCGTCGGTGATCCGCACTGCCCGGAGCACGACGTGGCGCTGGCGTCGCAGACCGTCAGCCAGATGGTCGACCACGTGCTGGCACTGCCGGAAGAGACGCGGATGATGATCCTGGCGCCGGTCATCGTTGGCCGCAAGGGCGAGAACGTCGAGCTGTTCGAGGACCTGCGTGCGCAGGGCTTCGTGCGCGTACGCGTCGACGGCGAAGTGTACGAGCTGGACGCGGTGCCGAAGCTGGACAAGAACAAGAAGCACTCGGTGGAGGTGGTGATCGACCGCGTCAAGGTGCGCGCCGACATGCAGCAGCGGCTGGCGGAAAGCTTCGAGACCGCGTTGCGTCACGCCGAAGGCCGCGCCATCGCGGTGGAAATGGATAGCGGCAAGGAGCACTGGTTCTCCGCCAAGTTTGCCTGCCCGGTGTGCAGCTACAGCCTGCCGGAGCTGGAGCCACGGCTGTTCTCGTTCAATAACCCGATGGGCGCTTGCCCCAAGTGCGACGGCCTGGGCGAGATCACCTATTTCGACCCGACACGGGTGGTGGCGCATCCGGAGCTGACCTTGGCCGCCGGCGCGATCAAGGGCTGGGACAAGCGCAACCAGTTTTACTTCCAGATGCTGCTGGCGCTGGCCGAGCACTACGGCTTCTCGCTGGAGACCGCGTTCGAGGATCTGCCGGACGAGGTGCGGAAGGTGGTGCTGCACGGCTCCGGGCGCGAGGAAATCGAGTTCACCTACGTGTCCGAGCGCGGCACCAAATTCCAGCGCGCGCATGCCTTCGAGGGCATCATCCCCAACCTGGAGCGCCGCTACCGCGAGACCGATTCCAGCACCGTGCGCGAGGAGCTGGCCAAGTACCAGAACAACCAGTGCTGCCCGAGCTGCGGCGGTTCGCGCCTGCGGCTGGAGGCGCGCCATATCTACATCGGCCGCAAGACGCTGCACCAGATCAACCAGATGGCGCTGAAGGATGCCTCGGCCTTCTTCAGCGGGTTGCAGTTCTCCGGCCAGAAGCAGGCGGTGGCGGAAAAGATCGTCAAGGAAATCAGCGACCGCGTGTCCTTCCTCAATAACGTCGGTCTCGATTACCTGTGCCTGGCGCGCTCCGCCGACACCCTGTCCGGGGGCGAGGCGCAGCGCATCCGTCTTGCCAGCCAGATCGGCTCCGGCCTCACCGGCGTGATGTACGTGCTGGACGAGCCGTCGATCGGCCTGCACCAGCGCGACAACGACCGCCTGCTGGCAACGCTGCGGCGGCTGCGCGACCTGGGCAACAGCGTGATCGTGGTCGAGCACGACGAAGACGCCATCCGTGCCGCCGACTACCTGGTCGACATGGGGCCGGGTGCCGGCGAGCACGGCGGCGAGGTGCTGGTGGCCGGTACGCCGGCCGAGGTCGCCGCCAGCGAGAAATCGGTGACCGGCGCCTACCTGTCCGGCCGCCGCGGCATCGCGGTGCCGGCGAGCCGGCGCGAGGTCAATCCCGAGCGCCTGCTGCGTCTGGCCGGCGTCAGCGGCAACAACCTGAAGGACGTGACGCTGCAGCTGCCGCTGGGCATGCTGGTGTGCGTTACCGGCGTTTCCGGCTCCGGCAAGTCGACGCTGATCAACGACACGCTGTACAAGATCGCCGCCCGCGATCTCAACGGCGCCAGCGAGCAGCCGTCGCCGTACCGCGACATCAGCGGCCTGGAGCAGCTGGACAAGGTGATCAACGTCGATCAGAGCCCGATCGGGCGCACGCCGCGTTCCAACCCGGCCACTTACACTGGCCTGTTCACGCCGATCCGCGAGCTGTTTGCCGGTGTGCCGCTGTCGCGCGAGCGCGGCTACGGCCCGGGGCGTTTCAGCTTCAACGTCAAGGGCGGCCGCTGCGAGGCGTGTCAGGGCGACGGCGTGATCAAGGTGGAGATGCACTTCCTGCCGGACGTGTACGTGCCGTGCGATGTCTGCCACAGCAAGCGCTACAACCGTGAGACGCTGGAAGTGCAGTACAAGGGCAAGAGCATCCACGAAGTGCTGGAAATGACGGTGGAACAGGCGCTGGAGTTTTTCAGCGCGGTGCCGACGGTGGCGCGCAAGCTGCAGACGCTGATGGATGTCGGCCTCGGCTACATCCGCCTGGGGCAGAGCGCCACCACGCTGTCCGGTGGCGAGGCGCAGCGGGTGAAGCTGGGACTGGAATTGTCCAAGCGCGATACCGGCCGCACCTTGTATATTCTGGATGAGCCGACCACCGGCCTGCATTTCCACGACATCGAGCTATTGCTGAGCGTGTTGTACCGCTTGCGCGAGAACGGTAATACTGTGGTGGTGATCGAGCATAATCTGGACGTAATCAAAACCGCGGACTGGCTGATCGACCTGGGGCCGGAGGGCGGCGCCGGCGGCGGCCAGATCATTGCCTGCGGCACGCCGGAGCAGGTGGCGGCCAACCCGGCCAGCCACACCGGGCACTATCTGGCGCCCTTGCTGAAAAAACCGTAACTGATCATAACGACATCATGAATTTATTATTTTGGGGTACGCATGCTGACGTTGGCCAAGATTGACCACCTGCACATCAAGGTAAATGACACTGCCAAGGCGCTGGACTGGTACCAGCGCGTGCTGGGCATGGCGCCGGATGTGCGCTACAAGCATCTGCAGGACGGGCCGCACGGGGTATTGATGCTGACCAACCCCAGCGCCAGCGTGCGTCTGGCGCTGAGCCAGGACGAGGCGGTGGTGGTGCCGGCCGGTGCGGTGGCGTTTGGCGTCAGCGGTCACGATTTCATGGAGTGGCTGGACCGGCTGGCGGTGGAGCGGGTGGTGAGCCGCGACGGGCAGACCATCGCCCGCGACTCGGTACACGACCACGGTTTCTTCTGCTCGGTGTCGTTCGTCGATCCGTTCGGCAATCCCTACGAAATCGTCAGCTACGACCACACCTGGCTGGCAGGCAAGCTCAAGCTGAAACGCGCCTGAGCCGGTTGCCGGCGGCGCTCCGTTGCCCAAGGTTGGCCGCAATACTTTATATGGAGTTGGTTATCTGTAATAATTAAGCCTCAAAACTACCACTTCTGAAGAATGAGGCGGTAGTTTTTTGTCTGCTAGTCATATTGGTATGGAGTGCTATAACTCCCAATATGACTACCGTTAACATTCTCCATACCTTACTGCATCAGGTTGCTGTGGGGACCATGCACGTTCAATGCTGGATGGGCATGGTATGACCCATACCGTCGTCTACTACAAAGTGGTGCGCGACAACACCGGCATCCATGAGGAAATCCCGGTCATCCTCACCGAGTTCGGACCGCTGCAACCGCTGATCCGTTACATTCTTTCGCGTCGGCACCTGCTCTCGGAGAGCAACACCAACAAGCTGGTGCAGGCGGTGGGCCTTCTGATCGACTACATGGCGGCGAACCACGCGGCCTTCGACAACCCACACGACCTGTTCAATACTTTCGTGCAACGGCTCTACAGCGGCACCGTGGGGATCGACGGCAACGACCCCAGCGACCTGTACTGGGATGCCCGCACGCCGGCGGTCGTGCGCGTGCTGGTCAATCACCTCTCCAACTTCTCCGACTGGGTGGCGCAGGAATACGGCACGCAGCCGCTCAATCCATGGCGGCAGGCCACATGCGCCGAGGAACAACTGGCATGGGCCGCCTGGCAGCACCAGAAGAACCGAGCCTTCCTGGGGCACTCCATGAGCGTTGACGTCGCCGCACTCAAGGTCAGCCAGGCTCGCAGCACCCTGCTCAAGAAAAGCCCCGTCATCGACCACGAGCCGGTCAAATACTTCCCGGCGGATCGCATGGTTGATCTGCTGTTCAGGGGCTTCATCGTGCCTGGCAAACAGAACAGTCCGCGCATCGAGGAGCGGCTGAACCTACGCGACATCCTGATCACGATGCTGATGCACTACAGTGGGCTGCGCATGAGCGAACCGTTCCACCTCTTTGTGCATGACGTAATTCCCGACGATACAGACCCAGGCAGTGCGCTGGTCAAGATCTATCACCCCAGCCTCGGTCAGGCACCGGGCGATCTGCGCGATGCAAAGGGCAAGCCGGTGGTCTGTAACCGTGCTACCTACCTGCGCGACAAGTACGGCCTGCTGCCGCGGACGGACTACAAGAGTTCGCACACCCTGCATGCAGGCTGGAAAGGCAATGCACTCGACAGCAAGCAGCACTTCATGCATGTGTATTGGGCGCCACGCTGGGCAGGGGAATTGTTCTGGAAGCTATGGGTGTTCTACATGGCGCAGCGCGACCAGCTCAACCCTGATCACCCGTAACCGGAGTGTCAAAATCTTACTAAGACGGTTAGCGAGTAGTCGTGCTGCTCCTTTATGACTCGGTCGTACTCGGCGGAGAGTTTCACAAACTTGGGCACCTTCAACCGTCCCACGACGTTGAGGTTACTCTTTGCCTCGTTCAAGAGACTCAGGGTCAACTTACGCGTCAGCAACTGGTTCGTACCGGCCCGTCGCATTTCGAGGAGATTGCGCATATTTGGGTCCGCCAGCAGGCCGGTGCGACGAAGAAGATTTTCCGCAGCCGCAATCTCGGGGGGGCCTCCAGTGAACTCGTCGAAAAGGTTCATTTGGGCGCGGAAACGCTCGAGTTCCTCCGCCTCGATGGAGACTTGGGCACTCGCACCGAGCCTCTCACCCTTCACGTCAACTGAAGTCTTACCTGTGCGGGTGTGGAGGTCGATTTGCTCGACGCTGACCTCCTTTGCACCGAGGTACATGCACAGCGTAGAGAAGTGCATATGCTTCGCAAGAGCGAAGCGCTGGGGAGCAAGTGAGGCTTCCTCGTAGGAGTCAGCATCGAAGGGGCTCTGAACAAGCATATTGCCGGGACGAGCAAGCCCGGCATCAAGAATGTATCGGAGAGCCGGCAATACCTCGCCCTGCGGGTGAAACGGGAACGGTAGAACGTAGGCCTCCTCATCGAACAGCGATTGAGCTGCACCGGGTTCATAAGCGCACTTCTCAAGGTCGTGCTGCTGAAGAACTAGGATCGCCTTGCGGCTGCTCGGGTCGTTGGGAAATGAACCGGTTGTCATAGGTTGAAAGTCGCTCGATACCTGCTTATTGATGAAGGGAGGCGTTACGCCCACCATGGGCACAGCTTCCTGCGTTCGTGTCTTGTTCCTCGCTACAAACCCATTTTCATCAGCCAGTAGACGAAGCCCAAAAGAACGAGCCCCACCGTCCCGATCAAGACGGTACGTAGGAGCTTCGTCGTCGATGACTTTTTTTTTAGGGTCTCGAAGGATGCTCGCACGAGTTCGAAATGCTCGGGCTGCAACGTGCGCCCGATTCGCTTAGCAAAGTCGTTGAGTGCAACTGTAACCGAGGTGCCAAGCGCATCGACAACGGTAGCGTCGAAGTTGCCGTAACAGACGATCGGTGCGGTTCTCCCCGCGCTATCACGCTGTACGGATGAGACCTCCACGACGAAGCAGTTATCATCGGCGGTCAGTAGTACGCCACTCTTTTCGAAGAGCCGCTCTCCGCCCTTAATTACTCTTGATACGAGCGACACGGCCTCTTGGCGTCGCTCAGTGTCGTCGGGGGGTAAAACCTTCCCATGCACTTCGAAGTGGTCTGGCGAGGCGTTGTCGAGGGCCTGAGCCCACAGGATTAACTTATCCGTCATGGAGCCACCTGCATAAAGACTTGGTAGACGAGCGCCTCGGTATCTTGAACGGCCTTCATGCTCCCCAAGACGACCTTTGCTTGCTGTGCGCCGCCCGCACGTGCGACGAGTTCCACGACGATGGGAATCCGGCGGAATTTGTCGGTGTAGTCACCAATCTTGTCGGCCGTGATGTTTTGGAACTCTGAGTCGAAGTCGCAGTGGGTTCCGATGATGAAAAAGTGTGGGCGTGGGTTGCGAGATTTGAGCCAATCTCCGATGTGCTTCAGGTCATCTCTGACTCGAGTCTCTACGTTACTGTCGCCAGCAATGAGTCGGTCGGCGCGGAGGAGGTAAAACACGACGTCAGCCTGATCGTGTTGCTCCTTCCACTCAGCGTACGCCGCCTTGTCTCCGGATACGTCGAGCGACTCCTGAATCTTCAAGTTAAGCTCTTTGAGCTTAAAGCGGCGAGATGAAGTCTTCTCTGGAGCGACCGTTTGCTTGTACTCGGCGGGGATAGAGCCGGTACTCAAGAACTTCACGAGGTGAGTCTTACCCACGCCACGCGCTCCCAAGACGGCGATCCGTCTGCCTTTCAATGCAACGATGATGTCTTCCCATTTGACAGCAATTGTGGTCCCTGCAAGTAGGGATACGAGACCAATTGCAATCAAAATTAGTGGTAATGCCATTCAATAAACCCTTATAGCTAACGCTTGAATTCACCGATCTTGCGCGGTATCTCTCGAAGATTCGGTCGAGCGTCAATGCTATATTAAATGCATAAATTAGTCGCTAAAATTAAGCCATAGATTTTTTTTACGTATTTGAACTGCACGAAGGTCAGCATTGGGTCGGCTGACGTCGTCACTGTAGAGAAAATCAGCACATTCATGATGGGGCAGTGCCACTGACAGCTCTAGCTGGGTTGCTGACATAACACTGGCTACCACCCTGTGGCAGCTAAGGCCGAGTTGCACGCGTAGGCCGTCCGGCAGGTTTTCGAGTCAAGCAGTCATCTGAATGGCTGCTCCGACTATCTCCGGTAGGGCGGCTCCTCGCCGAGAGCGGGATCTCCGTGTCGGTTCACAATAGCCGACAGATGGAAACGCAAGGGCAGCTTTCTGGATGCTGTTAGCTACGGCAGCGCCCGGCCAACTGCAGCCGATCGCATGTCTCACAGAGCAGTCATTCGATCGACTGCTCCGCTCCAGAACCTGACGGACAAGCTACGCGCACAATTCGGCCAAAGCAGTCGGTCAAACTCATATTTGTGCAATGGCCTTTTCCACATCGGAATGCTGCCATTGCTGTATCTAGCAAACTATGGGCGGTTCATAGAGCAGGATTACCTACAAGGGCCGGGGCAGTCCAAGGCGCCGGCAGCGGGGGCAGACCGCCATCGTTCTGTACGGTGCAGGCTAGGCCTAGTCTAGGGCCCGCATGGCGTCGGTCAGCACTTGGTCGGATAAGCTGCTCTGCTCCTCGCTAGCAGTCAGCACTTGTCTGGCGTCCCGCAGCTGGCTCCGCAGCTGGCTGGCTTTCATTACTCGCCCGACGCAATGCAGCGTGTCCTGGTAGCCCTGTTCTATCCACGACGGGATGCGCTCGGGGTCGAAGCCCAGCAGGTCCTTGGCACCGCCCAGCGCCCCATCGTCCCGGACCATTGTGCTTTGCGGGCGGATTTCCAGAATGGTGGTATCTGGGTAATCGTGCCGGCTCCACAGCGAGCCGTCGCTCAAATGGGTCACAATCAGCAGCTTGCAGCCCGCTGCAACCAGCGGCGTAGCCGGCGTATTGCCCTGGCCGCTGCGCCAGCCGCCCTGGCCGCCGTCTGTGTAGCTGCGGCCATTGATCTGCCGTGACTGATACAGCAGCGGCAGTGCGGCCGAGGCCAGCAGCGCGTCGCGCTGCTGCGCGGGTGCCAGGCTTTGCACGTGCACAAAGTGCGAATCGGGTGTATCGGCTATGCCTACCTCGGCCGCCAGTACCCGTAGCAGGTCCATGCCGCCACCCAGGCTTTCAAACAGCGAGACATACAGCGGTAGGCCGTTGTTCAGCGCCCGGCTGTCCAGGTATTGGTCCATCAACGCTTGCAGCGGCTTGTCACAAAGGATGGCATCCTGCCCGCTGGCGTTGGGCAGCAGGCCCAGAGTGCCAGAGGCGGCGCGAGCAAATAACAGCGAGCCGCGAGCCGGCAGGCCGGCAGCGGCCAGCAGGCTCAGGTAGGCCAGCTGGCGATAAGGGTTCTTTACTGTCAGCGGGTTGTTGTCGGCCAGGGTTTGCCATAGCTGTTCCAGCCGCCGTGCTCCTTCGTGCAGTGAGTTGGCAGAAGCCAGCACGCCGCCGTTCAGTGCGCCAATGCTGGCACCGGATATCATGTCTACCCGGGTGCCCAGCTCAGCCAGTGCCTTGACCACGCCTGCCTGGTAGGCCCCTTTGGCGCCGCCCCCGGACAGCACCAGTCCGGTCTTGAGTGTGTCTTGTGTCATGCTGCTACGAATACCTCGTCACTGAGCGCCTCGACCAAGCGGCCGGCACGCATGATAGCCGGTACTTGTACCGGCAGGCTGGCCAACTGGCCGCAACTTGTCTGCACAAACGGGTGCTGTATGGTGTTGTAGTCTTCGGCCAGGTAGGCGAGGGCGGCAGGGGCATCGAGCAGGCTGCGGGCCGGTGCAGCCAGCCACTGCCGGGTTTCTACGCGCTGGTTGCCGCTCTCGCGCTGCAGCAGCGCCGTGGCACGGTCTATCACCAGGCCGAGGAACTGCTGCTGCTGACGGTGGCCAGGTAGGTGAGCGCGGCAATAGTCGCCAAATGCCCCCCAGCGCAGCTCTTCCAGCGCGGCAAAGCAGCGCCCGGCTGGTGAAAACACATCAAAGCGCCCAGCTTCCCAGCGGGCAAACACGCTGTCTATGTGCTGGCCCACTCGCTGCTCGAAACCGATACGGCCTAGCTCGGCTTCAATAGTGCTGCAGCGGGCGTGCAACTGCTCGGCCAGGCGTTCCAGCTGGGTGCGTGTATGGGCGGCATAGTTGGCCAGCCGCGCCACGTGCTGGTTCAGGCCACTGACACGCTCGTTTACCCGTGCGATGGCCAAGTTGCTTTGCGCCAGCGACTCGGTAAGCTCGGTGAGCCACTGCAGCGAGGCTTCCAGGCCTTGGGCCAGGTTAGCGTTGATTTCGCCCTGACGCCTGCTGGCGCTGCCTGTCAGGCCGTCGTAGCAGCGGTTAAAGAAACTGCTGCGCGCGTGCTGTACCCGCAGGTGGTCCTGCGTGACGTCGATACCGTTGGCAAAGTCGACAATGAACTTTTCCGGTAGGCAGGTCAGCACCTTGTAAATCTCGCTATCCCGGGTAATGGCTTGGGCTGTGTCTGTCACCTCAGGCTCCTTCATGCTGCAGCAGCGGTTTCAGGTCTTCGGCCAGTTCGTCGCAATCGCTCTTCAAGACGGGCAGTTTATTAAGCAGATTGGTGATGGCCAGTGCCAACTCTTCTTGTTCTTTCTTGCTACCCTCCTTGTCACGGATGCCCTGCTGCATGTCGGCGCGGATGTTTTCTACTTTGCTGCGGAAGGTGGCAAAGTAGTTTTGTACTTCCTGTTCCAATGGCTGCTGTACCATCTCGGCGATGGCGTTCTGGAGCAGCTTAAATGTCTGCGCAATGCTCTTCTGGGTTGCGGCGCGAATTTTTCGCATATCCAACTCGTAATATTCTTTGGTGGTCTGGTAGTCTTCCCAGCCCCAGTCGTCTGTGTTAAAGAACTTGCAGATGCCCCCCCATACCCCGGATTTACGGCGAGAACGGGTAACTGTTTCGGACCTTTCCTGCACCATGTTCTCCAACATCTCCAGCCCGGACATGTGCAGCGACGGGAAACGTGGCGGTGGTAGCCGGATTTCGATGCTGAAGCCGTCAGCCGATAGGCGGTCTTTCACTGTGGCGACGAGCTCGGCCACCATATTGCCGATGCTCCCCTCAAAGTCTTTGCGGAAGTCCTGCTGCATGTGCTGTATGGTGTCGATCAGGTTGCTCTCGCCGGACTTCATGATTTTTTCGATGGAAGAGACGAGACGCTTCAGCAGCGTGTCAACCTCATCCTTGTCACTGAAGCGCAGTACTGGGCTGTTTGGATCAAAGTCTTGTGAGTCACCATTGCCCCAGCTGTTATTCAGGACATTCTTCAGAAAAAAGCCGAGTGTGCCATCCGAGCGTTGTTTTTTCTTTTGGCTTTCTTGCTGTGCGAGTTCGCTATGCTGGATTTTTTCGATGTTTTTGCCTTCCCGAAAGTACTGATCCAGGCTGGCTTCCATTTCGGTGTGTAACTTTTTTAGTGCCGCGGCTGAGTTTCTGTCGATTTGGTAGAGCATGCTTTTGCCAAGTGCACCGGCTTCTTCTTCGGCATTGTCAATCTTGCGGCTGTCTTCGATCAGCGACGTGATCTGGCACTTGAGTTCTTCGGCATTGCGCGACAGTGCGCTCTTGCGCAGGCTGAGGAAGTTATCCAGTTTGTGGGTAATGTCCACCAGTTTGGCAGAGGCGGCGTCAATGGCGTAGACCGCCGCCTGGGCGTAGGCCGTCTGAACTACCTTTTCCATTGGTACATTAAACAGCGACTCCTGCCACAGCTCACTGGCGGCATCTTTTACTTCTTCGGCGTCTTCAATCTTGCTTTCCCAGCGACGACCGATGGCTTCATTGCCGAAGTCTTCTACCCATGCCTGCTGGTTGGATGCCGGTAGTCTGCCGTGCAGCGCCAGTTCGTGCAGCGCCCGGTTGGCCAGATAGGCCTGGCGGGCCGATACCGGGTAAACATGGGCCTCGTCGATAAAGCCTTTCATCAGATCGCTGGCCACCAGACGCTTGATCTCCTCAATGCTGTCGCCGTTGCGGTCTTTCTCGTCATACCTATTTACCAGGGCGAATAGGCGGCCATTGGCGGTGCGGGCAATATTTTTCAGCTGTTCGCGCACTTCATCATCGGCATCCGATTTTAGCTGACCGTAGTTCATCACGGCCAGAATGGCCGAGGCTTTGGCCAGCTGTTCCTTCATCATCACGCGCAGATGGCTTTGCCCGGCTTCGTTCGGCCCCGGGGTGTCCAGCAGCGTCAGGCGGCCGCGGGCATTGGCCATGTGGCGAAGGTGGGCAAACTCCACCTCGATGACCGGCATCTCGTGAACTTCGTCGTAGTGCTCGAAAGGAAAGGCAGCACCTAGCACTTGTGACAAGCGCACCAAGTCATTTAGGCTTTTCAGGAACCAGAAGATCTGCTCGGCACCTTGGTAGCGAGTCTCAAAGTGCTGTTTCTCGTGGATGCGGCGCAGCAGTTCCTGCATGTCCGGATTGTCGGTCAGCGTGTCCAGCTGTGCAGATAATTGCGGTTGGTTGACCAGTAGAACCAACTCATCCAGCAACTGGTTGATCGGGCCGTTGTTGTCAAACTTCAGCAGCGGCTCGACTTGCCCGGGGGTGTGGCGGATCAGTGTGGGGAGTGCCGTCATCGGCCGGTTGCGGTTGGGCAGCACCTCGGAGCCGACAATGGCATTGATGGTGGTGGACTTGCCGGCTTTCATGGTGCCGATCACTGCCAGCACCATGTCCAGGCTTTCCAGCTTGGTTTTTTCGCCTTGCAGCACTTCTACATGCTTGCCCAGTGACGCTTGGTCGAAGGTTTGCGCCTCTCCCTGCATGGCGGTGGACACCACCCCTTTTTGCTGGCTCATCCACTGCAGAAACTGGATGCTCAGGTCGAGCAGGCGGTTGGCTTCTGTACATAACACGTCGATATTGGGCTGACTCATTACCGGTTCCAATCTTGTTAATTATTGCAAATTGCATTTTCGTATAAAAATGCAAAATCATTCGTCATGATTGCTTATTTGAACGATATTAAAAAATCGGCTCAGAATGCGGGCAAGTCGATGATTTTTTTCTCAGAAGAACGTTTCTTTACGTCCGGTCTCCTTGGCTTAATGGCATTGGGCTTTAAATCCGTGTGCTACTCAAATCAGAGGGGCGTCGTATGTATTTGCACCTACTGGTTTTGATCTGTACTTTTCAGCGGCATGATTGAGTTGATTTATTATTATGCCTCTTAGTTCCAAAGGCTCATTGACCGTAATATTGTCGCCACTGGCTAGTATCCACCTTAGTAGTTGTCCACTTGATGGCATTGTTACCGTCAGCAATGATCCAGGATCGCCATCGCTCAACGGTTCCAGTTTCTGACTCTCATGCAGAGGGCAGTCATAGACCAGGTTTTCCACATAGCCACGCACAATTGCTTTCAGGGTGATCAGTTCGCCATTGGCGAAGTCTGCGCGGCCTTCGGCGATGTGGCGGTTGAAATCGAAGTCCTGTTTTTGGCGTGCTGTAATCGGGAGCAGTTCTGCTGTCCGAATGCGGTCGATGGCGTAGAGGCGTTCTTCCTGCTCGTCGTTTTTCAGCGCAAACAGGTAAATGCGTGGCCCGCGCTGCATGATTCCCTGCGGGTGCAGTGTTGGCGTGCTGCTTTTCTCTTGCCTGTCGATATATTTCACCTGCAGGGCGCGGCTTTCTTTCATGGCTCGGAGTACCTTAGTGAAAACCTGATAGTTGATTTTCGCCGGTTGCAGGCGCAGCGAGTCGGGAAGGATGCATATCTTGCTTTCGTCGAGTGCAATTCCCTGATCGCGAAGTTTCAGGCGATCGAGCAGTTTGGATAGTTCGCCGCTGGAAACGATCCCTTCGAGGTCTTTCTTCAAGTGCCCTACAAAGTAGTCCCAGATACTGTCGTCAATGTCACTGGTTTCTTCTATGCGCTGGTAGGCGGGTTGCTCGCGGCTGTTTTCCAGCGGGCGGACACGCCCTTGCTTGATGAGCCATTGCAAGTCACGCTGCAGGGTGCGGTGGTGCCGAATGACATCCTTGTTGATGTTTTCCAGCTTTCGCTGGATTTCTTTTATTGTCAGGCCGTGCTGGCTGGCCCCCTGGTCGCCGGGAAGTAAGCGTTCAATCAGCGCCAGGCGCTCTGTTCTGTCTTGTGATAGCGACATGTTCTTGTTTCTCACTCGCGTCGGTATTGGTGCAGCATAAGAAGATCGTGCGACAAACCTTGTCGCGTGTTATTTGCTTTGCATTTCCTCCGCCAGCAGCGCGGCAGCCCGTTCACTCAGCACCAGGGATACAGATAGCATGCCGCGCGTCATGCCAACGAAGAGCTTGGTGCGTTCGTGACGTGAGAGCTCGGCAAAGTCGATTTCAGTCAGGATAACGGCGCTGGCGGATTGGCCCTTGAAACGATATACCGATTCCAGCAGTAGCACGCCTTGGGTCCATTCGGGTTGGCCATCTGGCGTGAATTCACCGGTAAAGCGCTTTGTTGCGTACCCGGCCAAAGTGTCGAGCGAGAGCAGTTTCGAGTGCGCAATACCCTTTGTTGAAAGTACCGCCAGCTGCGCCACGTCGATACCCAGTGAGCGCTGTTCCTTGATTGCGTCCCCGGTCTTGCAGAGAAGGTCTTCCTCGCTGCCGTCGTACACGTGAAATGCTGGGACATCACCACGCCAGGGGCTTTTCGATTTGACGGTTTCCCTGGCGAGTGCAAATGCATTGATTGCATGGCAGACCTGTTGTGGGCTGCGGAAGTTATCCATGCATTGAATGCGGACTGCATCGGGCATATCGAAGGAAGGGCGGCCGTACAGGCATTGGTCAGGATCCTCCAGCATGTACAGCCGACCATCGAGCACCAGCATGGAGATCAAGCCGGTGATCCAGTCCGGTTGCAGGTCTTGTGCTTCATCCAGAATCAACAGGTCAATATTGGCAGCTTGGCTGTGGAGGTATTGCAGGTAGTCTGCTGCAGCCTGTTCAAACATGGCGGGGGCATGAAAGTCGAGTGTCTGCCGCTGCTGGCGGTAGTAATCGATACACAAGGCATGAAAGGTGGTGGACTGGCCAGGGGCAATGCGGGACATCTGTTCGGCCAGCGGCCGATTGAAGCAGACATACAGGGTGCGAAGCCCGGCCTGACCGGCTTCCTGCAGCAGTGTTACAGCTAGCTGGGTTTTGCCTGAACCCGCTGTGGCCTGGATGCGATAGCGCCGGGATGGCGCCTGCAGGCGGGGGACCCAGGTAGCCAGCCCGTCGGCTAGCCCTTTGACGGTTTTCTGGATTTGCCCTTGGAGAATGGCTACATCCGGGACAAGATCGAGGTGATTACGGAGAAAGGCTTTTATCTGCTCGGCAGCGGCATCAGGGACGCCCAGCGGCAGCAGATTTTCAACACGGGCCGGCAGGTTGGGGAAGTCAGCCGCATCAAAAATGCGCTCGCGTGGAATGCTGACAACAGGTGTACCGGCCAGATGAAAATCTGGCAGCACCAAGCAGTTGGACAGTGTGACGTGGAGTCCCGCCTTGCCAAGCAGCTGGCGCATTGCTCCGTATTGCACTTTCACCTGGGTAGCAATGTCGCGCTGGCGCAGGCCGTAGTCTTTCAGTAACTGGCCATTACTGATGGCCAACGCGCCTGACTTGACCTCAACAAGCAGCAGGTTGCCTGCAAGGTTCATGACGATCAGGTCAATCTCGCCGTGACAATCCCGACCTTCATACAAGCTGTGCCATTCCACATTATGGAAGATGACATACCCATCTGGCAGTGATTTCTGGAGCAGTGTCAGTACATCCATTTCACGGCGGTAGCCGATGGTTCTTCTCACTTCGCCTGACAAGTCTGGAAGCAGCTTGGCCATACACAACACTTCATCTGATATTTGTAAAGCATAAACATATCAGATTTTACATGCATTTACTTTAGAAAAAATGCAAGAAAGAGTGGTCTTGGTGACAAGGTATGTCGCAGGTCAAAGTCATACTGATACAGGCAGTAAGAAGAGGAGGGGCATTATGTTTCCTGAAGGAAAACAACCCCGTGAAGGTGATCCAGGATTGATTCTGTTGGCAGTTGTTCTCTTTGTTGTGTCGCTGGGATTGCCGGGCCGGTCCTGGGGAAGGGTGCTGCAAATGCTTTCGGCCGTTCTGCTGGCCATCGCTTTCCCGTTACTCGGTGTTCCCCTGTTGATTTACATCGTATTCATTGGTTGAGGAGGGTAATCCATGCCGGTGCCACTTGGCCCTGTCAAGTTTGTCTGCCCACGCTGCCATTGGCAGCGCACGATCATGATGCCATCGGATGTGATATGCCTGCCCGAATGGGCGCGTTGTTGCCCGCGCTGTGGTTGCGATCAAATGCAGCAAGCCAGGGGTAATCGCATAGAGAGCATGTTGGGTGCGCTTGCAGAGCGACTCTCCCGGGCTTTGGACTGACTGGAGGCAATGTGGTGAACGTTATATCGGGTAAAGCCCTTGCCAAGATGCCTTCGCAGGCCGAGCACGCGATGGTGGTCAGCCTGTTTGCAAGGGAACCCTTGTCCCGTATTCCGCTGATCGATCTTCGAAACACGCTGCGAATCTACGGGGTGAGCTTTTCTCACTGTATCGAGCAAGTCAATCCTGAAATGCCCGCCCTAGCGCTCCTCGCCTTGCGGGAGATGCGGCGCAGGTTGTATTGCAATTAGGCATGTAAATCGCCTCTGGTTTGCTTGTTACATCAATGGCTGCATTCCGATGTGAAAGCAGCCATTGATCATTATGGGCGTGAGCGGCCGTTTTGGCCGATAGGGACCCAGGTAGCAGCGAAAGCGCACTGCTACCCCGGTAAAGCTAATTGTAGGTATTACCTAAATTTCGATCTGCTCAGAAATTTCCAAAGCATCATCGACCTCGATCCCGAGATACCGCACTGTGCTTTCTAACTTGGTATGACCAAGCAAGATTTGCACCGCTCGCAGATTCTTTGTCTTCTTGTAGATCAATGTTGCTTTGGTACGCCGCAACGAGTGAGTGCCGTAGATTGATGAGTCCAGCCCAGCGGTTTCGACCCACATATGTACGATCCGTGCATATTGTCGAGTCGATAAATGTGGAGAATCCTCCAACCGACTAGGGAAGAGATACTGATCACTGCGCAAATGTGCTTTCTCTAGCCAGGCAGCTACCGCCAATCTGGTCGGCTCTGTCAGCTCAAACTGTACCGGACGCTGTGTCTTGCGCTGGGTGACAATGGCACGGGGCAGAATTTGGTTTCCATTCGTAATATCGCGCACTCGTAAGCTGACCAAGTCACAGCCACGAAGCTTGCTGTCGATCGTCAGGTTGAACATGGCAAGATCCCGTACCGCGTGCTTATTCTGGAGGTGGATCCGGATCGCCCAGATGTCTTTGGGCTTCAGAGGCGGCTTTTGGCCAATCAGCTTGCCTTTGTTCCATGCCTCACGCTTCTGTGTGGTGTCCATGACAGACTCCTTTTCGGTGGAAGGAATCTGATTATTGGTGGGTACGCAGTACGGTGAGGCGGGAGCCACAGATCGGCCTTTGCAGTCAGTGTCAAACGGAATTTCCGATCTAGTGCCCTGCGATAGCCCACATAAAAAATGCCACGACTGAAGCCGTGGCATAAATATTACTGTTAACAAACCATGAAGACTTATAGCTAAAAGCTCATACAGAAATATGTGTTCTTTTACTCCATATAGGTTTCAGCGGCCAACCTTGGGCAAACTGTTTTAGGGCATGTACTCGATCGGCTGCGACTTGATCTAAATGGGGCGATACGGCGTTAGAAACGGTTTCGGCATGCTTGTTGATGTCTGGATAAACGCCGCTTCCTCAGCCGCTGTTGCCTTGTCCCGCGTAAGCGCGCGAGATCGTAAACACGCACTTACAGCGCGTCCCGGCGGATGAACTCGGGGCGGAACAGGTAGCCCTGCACGAAGTCGACGCCCAGTGCCTGCGCCTGGCGCAGGTCGGCCTCGCTTTCGATGCCTTCCAGCACCGTCTGCTTGCCTTCGGCACGGGCAAACGCCAGCAGCATCTGCAGCATGCGCAACTGTCGTGGTTGCTGAAGCAGCCGCAGCCACTGGCGGTCGAACTTGTAGATGTCCACCGTACACAGGATCGGGATCGACACCATCGTCGCCGGTCCGCCGATGTCGTCCAGCGCGGTACGGATGCCGCGCTGCGCCAGCAGTTCTGCCAGCAGCATGCTGTGATCCGCTTCCTGCACATTGGTATTTTCGATCAGCTCGATCACGGTGCGCTGCGGCTGGCTCAGCAGGTCGAGCAGCGGGTGTTCCGGTGTCGCCAGCGACAGGCCGGCGACGGCGTGCGGATCGAGGTTGAGGAACAGCAGGCCGTCGCGGGGCGCATGTTCGATCTGCCAGCGCTTGCTCATCAGTTCGACCTGCACCAGCGTGACCGGCGAATCGTGCAGCGTGTCGAACACCGCCTGGGGTGGCAGCGGCTGGCGCGTTGCACTATAAAACCGTGCCAGCGCCTCGTAGCCCACCGTCTGCAGGCTGTTGGTCGCCTTGATCGGCTGGTATTCGGCGCCGATGCGTTGCCGTTCGATGACCTCCAGTAGCAGCTCGGTCGGGATGGTGTTGCGCGCTTGATTCATTTGATAATCATTTGTGTTTATGCTTTCCGAACTGTACCGGGTGCCACCGCGTTTGCAAAGCTGGCCGGAAGAGGTATTTTCAATCGCGCCTGCCGACGTTTGTGTAGGCTTGATTAGAAATGTTTGATAATCTTGCACGATTGGCGCACACATCAATAAGACACGATTATGAAAATAAATATGCCAGTGACAGCCAACGAGCTGTTTCTCGATCCCCTGCGCCCGATTGTTACCAAAACCGACCTCAAGGGCGCCATCACCTACGCCAACCGTGCGTTCATCGACATCAGCGGTTTTAGCGAAGCCGAACTGCTGGGCAAAAACCACAATATCGTGCGCCATCCGGACATGCCGGCGGAGGCCTTTGCCGACCTGTGGGACACGGTAAAGCAGGGCAAGCCGTGGGGCGGGCTGGTGAAAAACCGCGCCAAGAACGGCGATTTCTACTGGGTGGAGGCGCATGTCACGCCGATCACCGAAATGGGCAAGATCGTCGGCTATGTCTCGGTGCGCAGCACGCCCAACCGCGCCGAAGTCAGCGCCGCCGAAGCGCTGTACCAGAAGGTGCGCGACAAGCAGGCCAGCCTGCCGTCCACGCTGAAGCAGCTGTCCAAGCGCCGCGATAGCGGCAAGATCGGCTTCGTGCTGACCGGCCTGTTCAGTTCCGGCCTGGTCGCCGCCGGCTGTGTGCCGGGCTGGAGCGACGGCACGCGGCTGCTGGTCAGCCTGCTGTCACTGGGTGCACTGGCAGCCGCCTCGGTGTGGTGGCGCTACTCCGAGTGGCGCGTGATGCAGCGCCTGCACCAGGGCTTCCTCAATCTGGCGGAAGGCCAGCTGGAGTCGCCGCTGCAGACCCGTCTCGGTGGCCAGCTCGGCGCGATGATGGACAGTCTGGAAGGCCTGCGCCTGCACATGCGCGCGATGGTGGCGGATTCGCTCAGCGCCGGCGGTCGTACCTACGAGCAGTCGCACGCCCTCAGCCAGGAAATGGGCGGGCTGGTGGCGCGTGCCGAAGAGCAGGGCAAGGGCCTGCAGCAGATCAGCATCAGCATGGAGCAGATCAGCAGCTCGATCGGCCATGTCGCCTCGATGGCGCAAGACAGCGTGCAGGGTGCGCAGGAAACGCGCAATGCCGCGACCGAGGGCCAGCAGGTGATGCAGCGTGCGGCCGAGGCCGCCACCCAGGCGGTGGTGGTGGTCAATCGCTCCAAGGAAGAGCTGGCGGCGCTGGACAAGTCGATGACCGAAATCGGCGCCATGACCAACCTGATCCACGGCATCGCCGAGCAGACCAATCTGCTGGCGCTGAACGCGGCGATCGAGGCGGCGCGTGCCGGCGAAACCGGCCGTGGCTTTGCCGTGGTGGCCGATGAAGTGCGCAAGCTGGCCGAGCGTACCGCGACGGCGACCGACGCCATCGGCGACGTGGTGCAGCAGATCGTGCAGATTACCGACAAGGTGACGCTGAACATGGACCGTTCGGTGGAAGAGGTCGATCACGTCAGCGCGGAAATTCGCGCCTCGGCGTCGCAGCTGGACGTGTTGCTGGACATCGCCGACCGTGCTCACGACTTTGCCGGCAAGCTGTCGAGCCAGGTGGCCAGCGACTCTTCGACCGTGCACCAGGTGGCGGCGTCGGTGGAGCAGCTGGCGGTGCTGGGCGAGCAGAACATCGACACCGCCAACAACGTGCTGCACAGCGCGCAGGCGCTGGAGGTGGCGGCCGGCGATCTGGAGCGGCTGACACTGCACTACCGCAAGTGGCAGAAGCCCGGCTAAGCCCTTAGCTGTCCCTGCGCTGCACCCAAATCGCCGTTTCCAGCTGGACGGCGATTTCTTCATGCTGGTTGCGCGTTGTCCACTGCAGGGTGACGATGCCGAACTGCGGCTGCTTGGCAGAGGCACGCTGCGCCAGTACCTCGATCTCGGTTTGCAGCGTGTCGCCGGCACGGGTTGGCCGCGGCCAGCGCATATTGTCGACCTTCATGCCGACCAGACCGCCCGCGACCTGGCTCAGCTCGCTGGCCACCACCAAGCGCATGGTCAGGCTGGCGACGTGCCAGCCGCTGGCGGCGAGGCCGTTGAACACGCTGTCCTCGGCCGCGACTTCATCCAGATGGAAAAACTGCGGGTCAAAGCTGCCGGCGAAGTCGCGGATTTCGGCCAGCGTCAGGGTGTGGCTGGCGGTATGGAAGCGGCGGCCGGGGATGAGGTCTTCAAAATGCAGCATGGTGTCAGATCCGTAGTGCGTTGATCAGGTCGTTTTCCAGCGCCAGCAGCAGCTTGTCGTCGTGACTGGACGGTAGTGACAGCAGGAAGGAGTCTTCCACCCGGCCGCCCAGCGTCATGATCTTGGCGGCGTCGACGTTGACGTGATAGTCGGACAGCACCTTGGCGATCTTGGCCAGCAGGCCGGGGCGGTCGCCGCTGACGATGGACAGCACGTAGTGGCGCTGCTTGTCGTCGGCGCGGATCAGCACCTGCGGCTGGATCGGGAAGTGCTTCAGGTGGCGGCTGAGACGGCCGGGCGGCGGCATGCGGATCGGCTCCTGCCGCGCAAGGTTGGCCGCCAGCTCGAACTCGATGAAGTTGATCAGATCGCGATAGTCGCCGTCGTGGTGCTCCGGCAGGAACACGTGGAAGGTGTCCAGCGCGTAGCCGTGGCGGGTGGTGTGGATCTTGGCGTCGGCGATACTGTAGTTGGCGGCACCGAGGAAGGCGCAGATACGCACGAACAGGTCGGGCTGGTCGGCGGCGTAGACGATCAGCTCGATACCTTCCTTGTCCTCCGACAGCCGCGCGCGCACGATCGGGGTGCGGGTGTCCACGCTGCGATTGAGCACCCGCGCGTGCCAGGCGATCTCGCGTGCCTCGTGGCGCAGGAAGTAGATGCTGTCGACGTGCTGCCACAGCGTCTGCTCGACGCCGTCCGGCACCGCGTTCAGGCGCAGGATGGCCTGTGCCGCCTTCTTGCGCTCGGCCAGCTCCAGGTCGAGGTCGACTTCGCCGCCTTGCTGCAGCTTGCGCCGTGTGGCCTGGAACAGGTCTTCCAGCAGCTTGGCTTTCCACGCGTTCCACACCTTGGGGCTGGTGCCGCGGATGTCGGCGACGGTGAGGATGTACAGTGCCACCAGATGGCGCAGGTCGCCAACGTTGGCCGCAAATTCCTGCACCACCTGCGGGTCGTAGATGTCCTGCTTCTGCGCCACGCTGGACATGGTCAGGTGCTGCGCCACCAGCCATTTCGCGAGGTCGGTGTCGGCGGCGGACATGCCGTGCGCCTCGCAGAACTGGCGGATGTCGGCCATGCCCAGCTGCGAGTGGTCGCCGCCGCGGCCCTTGGCGATGTCGTGGAACAGGCCGGCGATGTACAGCACTTCCGGGCGCTCGAATTCGTCGATCAGGCGGCTGAGCAGCGGGTATTCGTGGTTGAACGCCGGCACCGCGAAGCGGCGCAGGTTGCGCACCACCATCAGGATGTGTTCGTCGACGGTGTAGACGTGGAACAGGTCGTGCTGCATCTGGCCGATGATCTTGCCGAATGCCGGCAGGTACTTGCCCAGCACGCCGTACAGGTTCATGCGGCGCAGGGTGCGGGTCAGGCCGACCGGCTCCTTGAAGAACTGCATGAACAGCGCACGGTTGTGCGGGTCGCGGCGAAAGCGCTCGTTGATCTGGCGTCGTGCGTGCCACAGCGCGCGCAGGGTGCGTGGCGCCATGCCGCGCAGGCCGTGGCGCTGGATGTGCAGGAAGGCGCTGAGGATGGTCGACGGCTGCTTCTCGAAGATATCCGGATCGCGGATGCCGAGCATGCAGTTGACGCTGTAGAAGTGCTCGTCGAGATCCTGGGTCAGCCGCGGCACGGTGCAGACGTAGCGGGCGCGCAGGTTGGGCAGCAGGATGCCGTTGAGCTGACTGACGTTCTTCGAGGCCTTGTAGAAGGTCTGCATCAGCTGTTCGCTGGCGCGGCGGGCATCGTCGTCGCTGAGGCCGGACATGGTGGCGACGGTGTTCTGCAGATCGAAGATCAGCCGGTCTTCGCGGCGTTTGGCGGCCAGGTGCAGGTCGATACGGATGCGTTCCAGCTGGCGTTCGCTGTACTTCAGCAGTCGCGCCTCGGAGGCGGTGAGGATGTCGTTGCTGATCAGGCTGTCCCAGGTCTGGCCGACGCCGATGGCCTTGCTGATCCACAGGATGGTGTGCAGGTCGCGCAGGCCGCCGGGGCTTTCCTTGATGTTTGGCTCCAGGTTGCTGCCGAGGCCGTAGTGCTTGCTGTGGCGCTGCTGCTGCTCCAGCAGCTTGCCTTCCAGGAACGGCAGCGGATCACGGTTGCGCTCGACCGCGCTGTTGAGTTGGTGGAACAGGGTGATGTTGCCGGCCAGCATACGGTTTTCCAGCAGCGTGGTGGCGACGGTGATGTCCTTGGCCGCTTCCTGCAGGCATTCGTCTATGGTGCGCACGCTGTGGCCGACATCGAGACCGATGTCCCACATCGCACCGATGAAGTCTTCCACGAAGCTGCTGAGGCTGTCGCAGGTGGCCGAGGGCAGCAGCAGCAGCAGGTCGATGTCGGAGTGCGGAAACAGCTGGCCGCGACCGTAGCCGCCCACCGCCACCAGCGCCGCACGCTGCCCCAGCCCCAGCACGTCCCAGGCGGAGCGGATCACGCCGTCGACCAGTGCGCTGTGCGCCTGCAGGTAGGCGCGGCCGTTGCGGTCGGCGGTATAGCGTGCGGCCAACGTGGCGCGGCCGTCCTGCAGGGTCTTGCGCCAGCGCTGGCAGAGCTGCTGTTGTGTGCTTGCCGTCATCGTTTTTCCAGTCGGAGTATGGCCCAGCCCCCTGCGATCAAGAACAGCGTGGTGGGGATGGTGGCCGAAAGCAGCGGGTTCCAGTCGTACAGCAGGCCGAGGTGGCCGAACAGCCGGTTACAGAAGTGGAAGGCGATACCGATGCTGATGCCGGTGAACAGCTTGACGCCGAGGTCGTTCTGGCGCCGCTGTGCCGGGGTGAACGCCAGCGCCACCAGCGCCATCGAAATACAGGCCAGCGGATAGAACAGCTTGCTCCACAGCGCGATTTCGTAGCGCTGGGTCTTCTGGTGATTGTTCTGCAGGTGCTCGATATAGGTCAGCAGGTCCAGCGCCGACATCTGTTCCGGCACCACCAGCAGCACCGACAGGATGTCCGGCTGCAGTACCGACTGCCACTGGCGGCCGGGTTGGCGCGAGGTGCTGACATGGTCGGCGTGCAGCGTGGACGAACGCACGCCTTCCAGTTGCCAGTTGCCTTCGCCCTGGTAGGTGGCGCGTTCGGCGAACTCGCTGCGGATCAGCCGGTATTCGTCGTCGTAGCTGTAGATGCGGATGCCGAGCAGGGTGTTGTCCGGCAGCATCTCGCGCACGTTGATCATGTTGTTGTCGTCCTTCACCCACAGCCCGGAGCGGAATTCCTGCGCGATCAGCGAACGCGTCGACTGCAGCTTCAGCCGCTCCGCCATCTGCTCGGACTGCGGCGAGATGAACTCGCCCAGTGCCAGTGCCGACAGCGCCATGATCAGGCCGAAGATCAGCTTGAAGCGGGCGATCTGCCCCAGCGAAACGCCGAAGGTGCGGATGGCGGTGTACTCGGCACTGCCGGACAGCTGCGACATCGCCACCAGCGCGCCGATCAGCACCGCCAGCGGCATCAGCTCGTAGGCGTGGCCGGGGATCTGCAGCGCGACATAGGCCAGCATGGTGCTGGTCTGGTAGTTGCCTTTGCCGAGATCCGGCACTTCACGAATGATGTCGAAAAAACCGTACAGGCCTAGCAGGCAGGCGAGGGTGAACAGGGTTGCGCCGAAAAAGCGCGCCATCATGTAGTTGCGTACGGTCTTCATTTACGGGGTCTTTCGCAGCCAGGCGCGCAGCACCGGCAGCAGCGAGCCGGCAGGACGGTTGCGGTAGTGGAGCAGGGCCAGTGCCAGCAGCAGGATCAGCAGGTGCGCCGGCAGGATGGCCAGCGCGCTCGGCAGCTTGTCGCTGGCAATCCAGTTGCGCAGCAGCCAGAGCAGGTTCTGATAGGCAAGGTAGGCGCCCAGCGCGAACACCAGATTGTAGGCGTGGCCGGAGCGCGGGTTGTAGTAGCTCAGCGGCAGGGCCAGCAGGGCCAGCAGTAGCGTGCACAACGGCAGTGACAGGCGCCAGGCCAGTTCGGCGCGGTCCTTCGGATCGTCGCTGCCGAACAGCTGCAAGGTTGGCCGCGAGCTGCTGTCCACTTCCGGCACCGCGGTGCGGACATTGTCACTGATCTTGATGCGGTAGCTGTCGAACTCCACCACCTCGAAGGCGCCACTGCCGGGCTCGCCGACATAGCGGCGGCCGTTGAGCAGGGTCAGCGTGCGGTTGCCGAATTCGTCCCGGCCCAGCTGGCCTTCCTTGGCGAATACCGACGACACTTCGCCATCGGCGATGTTCTGCACGAACACGTTGCGGGTGGCGCCGGTGGCAACGGAGTAGCTCTCGATGAAGTAGACGCGGTCATTGCTGCGCGATTCCTTGAATACGCCCGGTGCCAGCGCGGTCATCTCCTCGCGCTGTTTTAGTATCTCGGCGTACTCGCGGCTGCGCTGCTGTGCCCACGGCTCGACCGCCAGCGTGCCGACGGCCACCAGCAGGCTCAGTGGCAGCGCGTAGCGCATCACCGGGCCGACCCAGTCGGACAGCGACTTGCCGCTGGCCAGCCACACTGCCATCTCGTGCTCGCGCCACATGCGGGTGAACACCACCATCACGCTGACGAACACGGTCAGGATCATCAGCACCGGAAAGAAGCCGAGTGTCCAGAAACCGATCAGCGCCGCCACCGCCTCGTTGGCGATGCGCCCTTGTGCCGCGCGGCCGAGCAGATTGATGGATTGGGTGGTCAGCAAAATCGCCAACAAAATGAAAAAAACGCCGATACTGGTATAAGTCAGTTCGCGCGTGAGGCTTTTCTTAAAAAGCATAAAAGCGGGCCTGTTTTTGACAATGCGTCAAAAGGGTAGTGATAATTAGAAATATTAGCCGAAGAGGCTTTCGGTCAAAAATCAAGGTGGGCCAGTTGATTCAAGCCAAGCCAAAAGCTTGACGGGATGCGCCTTGATGATCCCAACACACATTGGAGAGCTATCAATGGAGTTTAACATTAAAAGCGGAAGCCCGGAAAAACAGCGCGTCGCCTGCGTTGTGGTCGGTGTCTATGAAACCCGCAAGCTGTCCTTTGCCGCTGATCTGCTCGATCGCATTTCCAACGGCTTCCTGACCGATGTCCTCAAGCGTGGCGACATGGACGGCAAGCTTGGCTCCACCCTGCTGCTGCACTCGGTGGCGCACACGCTGTGTGACCGCGTGATGTTGGTCGGTCTCGGCAAGGAGCGCGACTTCCGCGCCAAGGAATACCGCGAGGCGATCCGTGCCTCGGTCAAGGCGCTGGCCTCGACGCAGGCCAACGAGATCGTCAGCTATCTGTCGGAATTGCACGTCAAGAAGCACGATGTTGAGTGGATGGTGGAGCAGGCCACCGTCGCCACCGTCGATGCCTTCTACCGTTTCGACCAGTTCAAGTCCCGCCAGGACGAAGCGCGCGAACCGCGCAAGTTCACCTTTGCCGTGCCACGCCGCAGCGACCTCGCCGACGGCGAGCGCGGCCTGCAGCGCGGTCAGGCCATTGCCGCCGGCATGAAGCTGACCAAGGACCTGGCCAACACCCCGGGCAACCACTGCACGCCTAGCTATCTGGCGCAAACGGCGCAAACGTTGGCCGCAGACTTCGGCTGCGAGGTCGAGGTGCTCGGCCCGGACGAAATCGCCGCCCTGAAAATGGACTCCTTCCTCGCCGTGGCGCGAGGCAGCGACGAGCCGGCGCGTTTCATCGTGCTGAAGCACTTCGGTGCCCGCGACCGTGCCGAGCGGCCGGTGGTGCTGATCGGCAAGGGTATCACCTTTGATTCTGGCGGCATTTCGCTGAAGCCGGGCGAAGGCATGGACGAAATGAAGTACGACATGGGCGGTGCCGCCTCGGTGCTGGGCACCTTCCGCGCCACCGTGGAGATGAAGCTGCCGCTCAACATCGTGGCGCTGATCCCGACCTGCGAAAACATGCCGTCCGGCCGTGCGCTGAAACCGGGCGACATCGTGCGCTCGATGTCCGGGCAGACCATCGAGGTGCTCAACACCGACGCCGAAGGCCGCCTGATCCTGTGCGACGCGCTGACCTATGCCGAGCGCCTGAATCCGGCGACGGTGGTGGACGTGGCGACGCTGACCGGCGCCTGCGTGGTGGCGCTGGGCAATATTGCCACCGGCCTGTTCAGCAACCAGGACGGTCTGGCCAAGGAGCTGATCGCCGCCGGTGAGGAAGTCGGCGACCGCGCCTGGCACATGCCGCTGTGGGACGACTACCAGGAATTGCTGAAGAGCCCGTTTGCCGACATGGCCAATATCGGCGGTCGCGCAGGTGGCAGCATCACCGCCGCCTGCTTCCTGTCGCGCTTCGCCAAGGCCTACGACTGGGCGCACCTGGACATCGCCGGCACCGCGTGGCGCGGCGGCAAGGACAAGGGGGCCACCGGCCGTCCGGTACCACTGTTGGTGCAGTTCCTGCAGGACCGTGCGGATATCGCCTTGGGCAATGTCGTGCGCCGTGGTCGTCCACGTCGCGAATTGTCCGAAGTGGTTGAAGATGACGCGGATTGATTTTTACACCGACGTCGCCGCCCTGTACCCGTTTGCGTGCCGGGCGGCGCGTACCGTTTACCGCAAGGGTGAGCGGATGCTGATCGTGCTGCCGGATGAGGCGGCGTTGCGCGGCTTTAGCGCGCAACTGTGGGCCTACGGCGACACTGAGTTCATCCCGCACTGCGCGGCGAGCGATGCGCTGGCGGCGGAAACACCGGTGCTGCTGGCGACGGATTTTGCCGTCGCCGCCGAGGGGCTGGTGCTGCTCAACCTGTCGCCGGCCTTTCCCGACGCGCCGCAGCGCTTTCCGCGCATTCTGGAGGTGGTCGGCAGCGACGATACCTCCAAGGCGACCGCCAGACAGCGCTATCGCCGTTATCTGGATAGCGGTTTCGAAATTCATCACCACAATATGAGTGATGCCCGCCATGACTGAGCCACAAGCCCCGGTGCCGGACTGGAATTCCCTGCCGGTGTTGACCGAAGTCGTCGAAGCCCCGGCGGTGCCGGCGACGGAGTTGCCGCCGCAGGCCGAGGTGCCGGTGCTGGTCGATTTTGATATCCCCGATTTTGATTTCAGCGCCGAAATGGCACAGCTGGCCGATGCGCTGCCGGACAACGATCTGAGCTTTCCGCCCGACCTGACGCTGGACGAGGTGCTGTCCGCCGGCGAACAGTCGCCAGAGGCTACCGTCCGCGGTGATGGCGCACTGGACGCCGAGGCCCTGATTGGACGGCTGCCGTCGCTGGACCTGAATGTGCCGTTGCCGGACGACATGGATCTGGGCGAGGTGCTGCCCGGTTTTGCCATGCCGGAGGTGGCCGCCGATGTCGCGCCGGTCGCGGCGGATGAAGTAGCGCCAGCGGCGCAGTGGCCGACGGGCATGGCCGATGCTGCGCAGGCTGAAATAGAGGCTGAGGCAACGCCGTCGCTGGTGGAGATGCCCCTGGTGACGGATGTGGCAGAAACGTTGGCCGCAGAGCCTTTGTCTGGCGATGACGTGCCGCTGCCGACAGCGGTGACACCCGTCGACGAAGAGCTGGTCGCCGCCGGCGTGCCGGAGTCGAGTCTGGCGGATGTGAACGATGCTCCGCTGCTGGAAACCGCGGACGCCGAGCTGACCGCCGCCACCGCGGCAGCGGGCCTGGCGGCGTGGCTGGATCAGGCGGCCCAGGCTGTGCCGGCCGATGCCGCGCCGCTGGCTGATGTACCAGTTGGGATGGAAGCGACACCGTGGGAGGCGCTGTCGTCGGATGCAGTGCTGGCCGTTTCTGAAGCGGACATGGATGCCGAGGCGGTAGAATCGGCGCCGGAGTTAACGGTGGTGCCTGACGCACCGCCGCCCGTCGTGGACGAGGTGCTGCTAGATTACGCGGCGGCGCCTGACGAAGCGGACCTTGCTGCGGTCGCTGAGCCACTGCCGGCGCCTGATGAGGCGCTTGCCTCCGTGGTGCCGGAAGTTACAACCAGCGACGAAATGATCGCCAGTGCAGATGTGTTGCCGCTGGTCGAGACGGTGGCCGATGTGGCTCCTCCAGTCGGGGATGCTGTTACGGAGGCGGCGGCCGTTACGACCGAACCGCCGTTGCTGGCTGACGAGGTGGCGGTGCCACTCACCGCCGATATCGTGGCTGAGGTGGTGGAGGAAGGGCCGGCAGCCGGCGACGAATTTGCCTTTGACCTTGCCGCCGCAGAAGGCGCGGCACCGGCCGGCGTGGCGGCCGCCTACGTCGCGGCACTGGATACGCCGTCAGTCGCGGCCGAGGCTGATGCGGCGCCGCGTGGCTACCCGCTGGGCGAGAGCATTTCGCTGGACAGCCTGCCGACCGGGGTGCTGGGTGGCTGTCTGGGCCTGGCGGCCAGTCTGGTGGCCGAGCTGGATGGCGGTAACGCCAGCGACATGATGCCGGATCGCGAAGTGGAGCTGGCCTGGGCACGCGATCTGGGGGCGGAGCCGCCCTTCGACCTGACGCCACAGGACGCGATTCTGCCGGTACACCAGGTGCTGACTGCGCCGTCGCCAGCGGTGGAGGTGCCATCGGCAGCAGGGTTGGCCGCAGCGGCGATGCAGCTGTCGGGGATGAAGGAGGTGAGCCAGCCGCTGGCGGTAGCGCCAGAAGCGGCGGCCAGCGAGGCACTGTCGTCGCTGACCTCGGAGGCGCTGATAGATGCGCTGTACGCGCGCGTGTTGCCGCGCATGAAGGTGGAGTTGACGTTGTGGATGCAGGACGCGCTGGAAATGCAGGCCAAGCAGCTGATGTCCGGCGTCATGCAGCACCTGAAGGAAGATTTTGACATGATGCTGGCCGAAGCGTTGCGCGAGTCGCTGCGCGAGGCCTTACGCGAGGCGCAAGCCGGACAGGGAGAGCAGTAATGGGACACCGCTTGTCGCGGATTGTGACCCGCACCGGGGACGATGGTACTACCGGGCTGGGTGATGGCAGTCGTTTGTCTAAGAGCGCGCCGCGGGTGATGGCGCTGGGCGAGGTTGACGAGCTGAACTGCATCGTCGGCCTGCTGCGCTGTGAAGCTTTGCCGGCGGAGGTGGATGCCTTTCTCGCCGAGGTGCAGCACGACCTGTTCGATCTCGGCTCGGAGCTGGCGGTGCCGGGCTACGAGGCGCTGCACGAGTCGCAGTTGGCGATGCTGGAACAGCAGGCCGAGCAATGGAATGCGCAGCTGCCGATGCTGAAGGAGTTCATCCTGCCGGGTGGTTGTCGTGCCGCGGCGGTGGCGCATCAGGGGCGGGCGGTATGCCGTCGCGCCGAACGGGCGTTGGTGCAGCTGGCCGACACGCTGCGCGGCTTGCCGCGGCAGTATCTCAATCGCCTGTCGGACGTGCTGTTCATCCTGGCGCGCTACCTGAACCAGCAGGCGCAGGTGGCCGATGTATTGTGGCAGCCGCGCCGCAAGGACTGAAGCCGGCTGTTGCCAGCGGGCGGCCGTAACGGCCGCCTTTTTTGTTTGATTGATGGAGTAGGCATGAAAGTACAAGCGCAACATCTGCGTGCAGTGACGACCCTGTTTTCCGGCGCCTCGCCTCTGCGCAAGATTGCGGCCGGTGTGCTGTTGCTGGGTGCGCTGGCAGGTGCGATCTGGCCGAGTACCGCTTCGCGCGCGGATGCCGGGCAGATCGAGGGCGTGGTAGTGGGGGTGGCCGATGGCGACACCATCACCGTGCTGGACGACAGCCGGCAGCAGCACAAGGTACGTTTTGCCTTTATCGACGCCCCCTACATGCAAGTTCTACTAAAAAAACCATCACAAGGAAGTTTTACTTGAATGGACAAGTTAGATTGTCTATATCTGGACTCCGAGTGCACCTAAGTAAGGGCTTGTGGATGGAACTTCAGAAGGGTGACTAGTCGCTGTGGCTATAACAGCCCAGAGTCGTTCTGGTCATAACAGACATTAGTAACAAGATTGAACAGACCGATCTGGTTGTGGGGGAAATGGTATGGGGTTAGCTTGTTAGTTGGTAGTGACGCAGTCCGATCAATTTCGTTAAGGTGTTTTGGCTTGTTACCTCTGATTCAGTAGCAACCACTCCAGCCTCCACCTCGTTGAAGCTGGCATATGTATTGCAGCTTTGATTTCTTGGGGGTGATCCGTGAGGATACTACGTCGCAAGATTCTTCTGCCGGTCTTTCAGTTGTCGGAAGTGACGACAGCAGAAGATCCACGCGCAATTACCCGTAGCATCAAGCAGGGCAATGGGCATCCGGCCTTCAATTACTACTATCGTTTTGTTTTGGATAATCAGGCTGAACAGGACTTCAACTACAATCTATTCCCTGTCGTACTAGATCGAAATGCTGTTCCCTGGTCACTTGGCTGTCTTTATATTCTGACCCAGCTTGAAGCGGAAACGACCCCTGTCATGGCAACCTACCAGAGCAAGGCGGACGATCTGGCCGCATTCAAGGAATGGCTGGACACGCAGGACAACCCCGACGTCCTGCTGTTTCATTTTCCCAAGCTCAAACTACGACGGCCGACCTACCGTTACCGGGGGTACTTAAAAAAACTGATTGAGGCTCGCGAACTGTCGCCAACTACGGCGAAGCGACGTATGGGAGCCGTCGTGTCCTTTTACCAGTGGTTGATTACAAACAACTACTTCCATCCGGAATATCCGCCGTGGGAGGAAACGCAATACCAGCTAGGTTTCAAGACGACCGAGGGGCGGGAGGTCCTCAAAAAGGTGGTTAGTACGGATGTGAGTATCCGTGTTGCCAAGTCGGAAGATCCTTATGCAGGAACCATCCAGGATGGTGGAAAACTACGACCCCTCTCTGGCAAAGAGCAGGTCAGGATTCTCGAAGCGACCGTGGCCAAGGGCAACACCGAGTGCTACCTGATTCAACTCTTCATTCTTGCGACAGGTGCTCGTATTCAAACAGCCTGTACGCTACGTCTACGGCACTTCCTCAATCAGAACCCAGAATTCTCCAAGTCACTCACCGGTGACGAGAAAGTCTACAAGTTGAAAGCCGGTCCGGGGACGGGTATTGACACCAAAAACAACAAAACCGGCGTGTTGCAGGTTCCTTGTTCTCTCTATGAACTGCTACGCACCTATGCACTGTCAAGGCGAGCCGAGGTTCGCCGGAGTCGGTTCATGGCCAAGCAAGGCGATCATTCCGACCCCTACCTGTTCCTGACACAGCAGGGTACCCCCTACTACACGTCCAAGGCCGAGACCCTGCGCTTCAACCCTGACTTCGATCGGCACCACCATAAAGGCGGTCAGCCTGTTCGCCAGTTTCTCAAGGATCACGTGATTCCCTATGTGCGTGAGCGCCACAACAAACAGTTCCACTACCGTATTCATGATCTACGTGCCAGTTTCGGAATGAATATCACCGAACTGCTGACAGCGCAGGTGCAGTCGGGAGCGATTACCCTGAATAAGATGCGTATGATCGTAAAAGATCTCATGTGGCACGAGAGCTTTGCCACCACAGATCTTTACCTCAACTATCGCAGCCAGATGGATGCCATCTACGAGGCTGTGAATGGATACGGTGAGCAGTTGCAGCGTTGGATCGACCAAGCGAACAAAGGCATGGCGTTCGATGAATAAGCCCATCGAGACCATCTTCACCACTCGCACGACAGTCACCATTGTGCTGCCTCTGGGCAAAAACACACACATCCTGCGTCCGGAGCAAGTCATCCTCAAAATTGGTCCTTTATCTCACGACCTCGGTGCGTTCTGTTATTCGCTGCGCTCGAGCAAGGCGCGCAAGCCCGGCCAGCCGCGCGAGGTTGTGATTGGCTCTTTCCTCAAGCAGCGCCCCAAAGAAATCTTGCAGTTGATCAAGGCGCTCTCCCGCCTAGTCGAAGACGATGGCAAACGCCTGACGACAGTATTAAACTACGCAAATCAACTCAGATCGTTCCTCGATTGGGCAGATTCCATTGGTCTGCACGACTGCCTTTCAGGTGGAGATGCAACGCGCAATGCCTATCGTGCCTGGGTGGCCGAAACCCGCGAACGTTATCTACGGCAAGAGTTTGGCGAAAGGGTGCACAATGACCGACTTGACTTCATTTGTAGCCTTCTAGAGGCCTCGACCGGTCTTGATGCGCTCAGCCGTGGCGTAGGCAAGGTCAAGAACCGCTGGAACCTGGATGGCGGCACCGAACCCTTGGTGCCGCGTGACTTCGCGCATGGAGTAGCCCTCAACCAAGCACTATTCGACGGCCTATGCGACCTGGTGCTGGAACCGCGCGCCTTTCCTTATAAACTGGAGCTTCCTGCCGCCCTTGGCTGGGCGGAAAATCACCTCTGGCTATTTCCTAACAATCGGTGGTGTCTACCTCCGCACCAATGGGGCGCCAAACGAGAAAAATCCGGCAATTATACGTGTTGGGCCTACGACTACGCTAACGGAGGCCTCGCCACCATCGACGAGATCCAACATCGGTATGCGAAGTTCAGTCCATCGTATCAGCGAGCGACTGCAAGGGCAGCGATCAATAGAGCGCAAGCACGGATCAACGCCGCCAATGCCGATCCGCTTGATCGGTATCGGATCATGCTCGGCATAATCGCCAGTAAGGCCTTCCTGTTTCTCTTTTTGTGTAACACCGCTGCCAATGAGTCGGTCGCCCGCGAAATCGAGACAAATGGCGAGGTTGATGCGTCCACAAGCAACCAGCAATTCCGATCCATCAAGTTTCGGGCGAGCAGCAAAGTCGTGACTCTGACAATTCCGGCAACCTTCATGCCGACCCTTCGTCGCTTTATGGAGTTGCGTCGGTACCTTCTTCAGGGAAGGGACTTCCCTTACCTGTTCTTTACCTTGGGGGTACGAAACGAGAACCCTCCCAAGCAAATCGGCTATCGCCCGCTTGTAACGCTGATAGAAAGCCAGCTTCGCGCCGTAGACTCGCAGTTTCCCCATATGAACATTCGCAAGCTCCGTTCAAGCGTGGCGGATTGGTACCAGCGCCACCACGATATGTCGATCACTGCCAAGGTGCTACAGAATACGGAACAGACTGCGCAGAAGTGCTATGACGCCGGCTCGGACACTGATCACCGCGAGGAGCTTTCACTGTTCCTGACATCAGTCTCCGAGTCTGCAAGACGTCAGCGCATCATTCCGGTTAAGGCGGTCGAAGCGGATGCTCCGCTGCTGGAGGAGGGTGGACACTGCGACCGTTTCGGCCACCCCGAGGCACTGGCCGACAACGCGCCGGTCAAGCCGGACTGTAAGGATTCCCAAGGCTGTCTGTTCTGCAAGCACCGGGTGCTGGTCGCTTGCGAGGAAGACGCGCGCAAGGTGGCCTCTGCAGCCTTCGTCATGGAGCAGATGATCCTTGGCCCGCTGCACGAGACTGCTCTGCGGCCACTGATCGCCAAGTGTGACGAGGACCTTGAGAAAATTGCCAACTTCCGCAACTGCCGCGCAATGGTGGAACAGGTGTGCAAGGAGGTGTTCGAGAGTGGCAACCTCACTCCCTTCTTCGCAGACAAGTACCAGTTTTTCCTCGAGCTGGGAGTCATTATATGAAGATTACGGCGCGCATCGAGCAGCCTGGTGCCCTAGGGCCCGACCCTTGGGACGACGACTGGGGCATTTGTCTGCCACTGGACCACGTCATCTGTCGCGATTTGGATGGTACCCCACACACGGTCGGTGAATTCACCTGGCCATGGACGGCCTACACAGCCCATCAGAAGACGCTCAGCCTGCACTTCTTCTACTGGAATCAAATAAGTGGCAAGGTGGGCAAGTGCTCACTGGAGATTTCGCCCGAGCGCGAAGCCCGCATTCGCGAGCTGCAGTTCCTGATGACGCGCCTGATCTATTACGGTAACGATAACGCACCAAGCACGTTGGACGTCAAACTCCGCGTTCTGCACAACGCTGCGCGCTTTGCCGAGGCGAGATCCTGTACTGTGCGCGACATACTAACGCAAACGTCCCTCTTGGATGCCTGCGGTGCAAGCCTGGCAGATAACTACGTGGGCAACTGGATGAGTTGGCTCACGTTCCTTGGTCAACTCGAGCCGGAAATACAGCTGGGGTTCACCCTCGCGACCCCGAAGCAGTGGAGGGATCTCGAGCGGCGGGTCAAATTGCGACGTGACAACCGACGCCAGATTGCTCCTTTGCCGACTCGGATCTACGCCAATCTGATTAACAACCTAGCGACGGAACTGGACGATATCGAGGCGCACAAGCCACAGTTGCTGATGGCACTACGGGAAGCCATTGTCGAGTATCGACGAGCCAAGGAGAAGCGGTGCAGGATTTTCTTTGTCCCCGCGCTGGTCGAGAAGCACGGCCTCGCAGCCTACTTTGCTAAGCGCGGCTTCTATGGGCGGGGCCTGCGAGGCATGGTCACTGTCATCTCCGAGGTATTTCAAATATGTAAACTACAGATCCATGTGTTCAGTGGCATGCGGGATTCCGAAGCCCGCCACCTACCATACCATTGTATGGAAACCGAGAAAGGTCCGCATGGACGCATGCACTGCCTAATTGTCGGCACTACGACCAAGTTTAATAATGGGCGTTGTCTGCAAACAAAGTGGATTACCACTGATCGCGAAGGCTTCCGGGCAATCCGGCTGGCCCAGGAGTTCGCCGCCGTGATCTACGAGGCCCTAGGTATCATGTCGAGCAAGGCGGACGACCTGAAGGACGAGCAACCGCTGTTTCCTTCGCTCGACTATCTGCCTTGGCGGATGCGCCAAGTCAGATCGGGGTGCCGAATCAGCGCCTTTATAGGATATTTTAGTGGTGTAAGAGGTACTCTGCAAAGTCGCCTGTGTCCGATCATCGAGGGAAAAGACATCGAGGAACTGGAGGAGATCGACCCCTTCCGCGCCTGGCGCGAGGAGCCTGAGTTCTTTATCGGCCGGCCTTGGCCGCTGGCCCCTCACCAACTGCGCCGCAGCTTGGCTATCTATGCCAATGCCAGTGGCTTGGTTCGCCTCTCCTCGCTACGTAGGCAGCTGCAGCATATCACGCGCGAAATGGCAATGTACTATGGACGCGGCAGCACTTTCTGTAAGAACTTCATCGAGAGTGATGCGAAGGGTTACAACAAGCATTTCGCTGTTGAGTGGCAGAACGGCGCAGAGGAGGCCGAAATGCTGGCTTTCGTGTGCGACGTGCTGCACAGCAAAGAGCAGATGTTTGGCGGGGCCGGCAACTATTATGAACGCCAGCGAGAGCGCGGCGAGGTCATGTCGTCCGAGGAGGTTGCCAGGCAGATGAAGGCAGGGCTGCTCGCCTACCGGGAAGGCCCGCTGGGCGGTTGTACTCGACCGGGAGTGTGCGAGACCCGCAAGGGTCTGAACCTCATCGACACCGTTTGCGCCACCGATGGCTGCAAGTACCTGATCGGCAAACATTCGAAAATCGTACAGACAATCCGGCTCAAACGCGCGGCGATGGCTAACATCACAATCGGTTCAGTCACCGCAGCGATGGAGCAGGAAGAACTGGAGGCGCTGGAGCGTGTGGAACGCGAATGGCGCCCCGAGAAAAGCCCTGAAGTGGACTCGATTGGAGGCGGACATGCCTGACATCGCCAAGGACTACTTCGAGGCGCTGGAGCGCTTGAAACGTGGCAAACCGGTCAATGTCCCCAAGGGAACCAAGATCAGCAACGACTCAGTGTCGCTGGAAGCCGGGCGGAAGAGGGGTACGATCAAGAGGTCCCGACCGATCTTTAGCGAGCTGATCGAAGCCATTGATGCTGCGGCCAAGGCAGGGGCCAAGCCCCGCGATGGGATGCGGGAGCGATTGGACGAGGCCAAGGCCGAAGCTGCCCGCTACCGGGTGTTGTGGGAGGAGGCGCTGGCCCGCGAAGTGTCGCTGGTCAAGCAGCTTTGGGATGAACGGGAAGCGTGGGCTAAGGAGCGGGCGGCGCTGACCGGTGGCAAGGTCACCTCGATCAGAAGGACAGGACGGGAATGAGCCTGCTGCGGGGTCATCGCTGATGTTACTCTCTGCCAATCATAGGGCAGGATTGCCTACAGGAGCCGGGGCAGTCCACCAACGGCTCAAGAGTGTCTAGAGAAGCTGGGGCGATTCACTCAGCCAACGGCTCGCTTGGTGCAAATATATTTAAAAGTGAATGATTTTAAGATAAATTCTCCAGATGAGAAATTTGAATCTGGATGACCTCCACATCTTCTGCTGCATCGTTCGAGAAGGGGGGGTTGCGCGAGCAGCAAGCCGGCTTCACCGCGTTCCGTCCAACGTGACGACACGTATAAAGCAGCTTGAGGGGCGGCTCGGTGTCTCACTGTTCCGTCGGCAGGGGCGTGGACTTGCGCTCACCGAACCCGGGCGTATCCTACTCGGACACGCAGAGCGTTTGCTCACGATGGCTGAGCTGGCCGAAGAGGAGGTTCGTACCGGTGTCATGCGTGGCGTCCTGAAACTGGGCTCACTGGAAAGTACCGCCGCCGCACGACTTCCCCCGCTGCTCTCCGCTTTCCACCTCCAGAACCCAATGATGTCAATTGAACTTCAGCCCGGCATGACTGATGGGTTGCTGCGCATGTTGGATAGGAATGAAATCGACGCTGCTTTTGTGGCCGAACCCTTTGAGCGCGGACGGCTATCGGTCCTTCCTGCGTTTGAGGAGGAACTAACCCTCATCTCGGCCAAGGGGATGCCAAAGATTCGAGATGTTCAAGACCTGAACGGCAAAACAATCGTCGTGTTTCCCCACGGCTGCTCGTACCGCCGGCGCTTGACCGAATGGCTTGCTGCCGAGGGAGTATCGCCAGGCAGAATTCTGGAGTTCGGCTCGTATCATGCCATCGTCGCGTGTGTGGCGGCGGCGACCGGCATTGGCATCATTTCCACAGAGCTCTTGGACTGCGCTGTGCTTGGAACCGCGGTGCAGCGTCATCCTCTTCCCCCTACGCTTCGGATAAATCGTACGCACCTGGTCTGGGCCGGTGAGGTCAGCCCCCCACTGCAAGCGCTTATTGACCTTCTTCCCCAAATGCACGACCGGAAGCCTCAACCCTAAGGGTTTCCGGTTCAAAACTGATGCTTTCATTTGGCAAACTAAATATTCTCATTTTGGCGTTGAATTGACTTAATTATTCAGTATTCGGCTGGTTCGTGGCCCTCTAGACTCAAGGTTTTAGACACAGCCCCAGACGATGTCCACCGAACCCAAACCACTTCTTCTTCTCCAGGTCGGCACCCCGCCCGATGAGATTCGCATGCGTGAGGGTGACCTTTCCGACTGGTTCCGAGCCGCATTGAATATTCCCCTGGAAGCACTCAAAGTCATTCGGGTATTTGAAGGTGAAGCGCTTCCAGAACCATGCGCACATCAGCCCGCCATCATCACGGGATCGTGGGCGATGGTCACAGACAGGCTGGGTTGGAGTGAGACGACGGCAGAGTGGATTCGCCAGGCGATGCTTATCGACCAGCCGCTATTTGGCGTGTGTTACGGCCATCAGTTGATGGCGCATGCCTTAGGCGGGAGGGTGGGTTATCACCCCGGTGGCCTTGAACTCGGCTGTCTTCCCGTACGGCTCGAAATAACCGGTGCAAAAGACGCCCTCGTAGGCACGATGCCTTCGCAGTTTCTGGCCCACCTGACGCACATGCAATCAGTGCTGGCGCCGCCACCGCAAACGGTGGTGCTAGCACGGTCAGAACACGACCAGCACCAAATTCTGCGCTATGGGCCGAACGCTATTTCTACGCAGTTTCATCCTGAGTTCACCCGCAGCATTCTGGCAGCGTGCGTCGATACACGTACCGACTTCCTTCGCAGTCGTGGATGCACGCCTGAAGCCCTGAAGACCAATGCTTGCGATACACCCCAGCCACGAGAACTGCTTCAACGATTTGTCCGTACCTACCTCCATCCTGAGTTGCTGGAGAAGGTCTAAACGTGTTTTGCCAAGCCCGTATCGCGGGCACTCACCCGAAAGGATATTTATGCAGAAAATTGGCCTCATCGGCGGCATTGGGCCAGAGTCCACCGTTTCGTACTACCGTCAGCTTGTACATGGCGTGAAGCAGAAACAGGGCGAACACTCCCTGCCAAGAATTTCCATTGAAACACTCAGCGCTTTCGAAGTGTTTGCCTTTTGTAAGCAAGAGCAGTACGACGCGTTGGCCGAATATATTCTGGATGGTATTCGTAGTCTGGCTGCTGCTGGAGCAAAGTGCGCAGCACTCACTGGCAACACGCCAAACATCGTATTCGACCGACTGAAGGCATCATCACCAATTCCGTTGGTAAGTGCCATTGAGGCAACTGTAGCGGTGGCGAAGGCACGAGGCGTACGCAAGGTCGGACTACTCGGGACGGTATTCACGATGACAAACACGTTCTTTGTGGAACCGTTCGTGCGAGAAGGCATTGCTGTCGTGGTTCCGAATGCCAGCGAGATTGCGTACATTCACGGGAAAATCGAATCCGAACTAGAGCACGGTATTGTGACCGATGAAACGCGAGCCGGGTTCGTGAAAATCATTGAGGACATGAAGGCACGCGCCGACATCGACCAAATTATCCTGGGCTGCACCGAGTTGCCCTTGCTATTGAGTGATGACTCGAGTCCGGTGCCATGCTTGGATACAGTGGCCATCCATGTAGCGGCCTTGGTCGAAAAAATCACGCAAGACGAGGCCTGAATGTTGATCGTGTCGGGAACTGGGAGCAACCGGCGAAGAGCGTTTTGAAGCTCACCGTGACCTACGTATCTGACAGCTGTGGCGAATCAGCATTGGAGCGATACACCATCCACCGAAACGATAGTGCAAGATGGTATCTGTGAGGCTTTTAAGCCACCCGCGTTAAAAAAGCCCGGCAATCGTCGGGCTTTGTCTTGGTCATCAGACCACTTCCAGATCCTGTAACGCCTCCGGATGCTTCAGCGCCACCCGTAGCAACGTTTGCGCGGCACCGGTTGGCTCGCGCCGCCCTTGCTCCCACTCTTGCAATGTGCGGGCGCTCACCTGCAGCATGGCTGCGAAGGCTTTTTGCGACAGTCCCACCCTGGCACGCGCCTCTGCGGCCAATGTTGGTGTCACCTTCGTCGCCCGCGCGGCCTCATTGGCCTTCATTGCCTTGACCGATGCCAGCAACTCGGCACCCAGGTCGCGCTGCGCGTCGCGTGCGGCCAGATCCTTGTCATTTCGCATCAATCGTCTCCTTGATCTGTTTCAGTGTGGCGGCCCCGGGATATTTTCCTGCGTACCCTTGCCATAAATCGTCAGCAACCATCGTGCCGTCGGCCAACTGATTGTAGTAATCACCCACACCCCGCCACGCTTACCCCGCCCATCACCCGCCCAGCGTACCTTGCGGCAGCCACCAGAGCCGAGGATCACATCGCCGGCCATTGGATTGTTGGCCAGCCCGGCGCAGAAGTCTCCGCGCTCAGCCTCAGACCAGTAATCTGCGACGTAGTGCTTGAAAATTGGGGTTTCAGCAATCGTGTACATCAATACGTGATACGTCATTGACGTACTTTGAACAATCCGCGATTAGCCTCAGCCTGGCACTCACCGGCACATCTTCTCGCACGGCACGCCATCATGGTCCCCATCGATCTTCACGTTCGGGCAATACCGCAGGTAGTACGTTGCCTCCTCGCAGCTCACCATCTGGCTGCAATGCACCTTCCCTGAGCAACTGAAGCCTGCGGCAGAACGGCGCGGCTTCAGGATCGGGTCGAGCACCGAAAGCGCAGGAGCGCTCGGTGCGGGCAGGGGAATCGGGCGGGAAGGTGCAGACGTCGCTGGCGTCTGCCGTTTCTCGTGGCGCCACACCCACGGTGCCACCGGATTCGGGTCGGCCCACAGTCCCGTGCCGTAGCTCTTCGCGAAAGCCTCCGCGCCGTCATAGCCGCTGTCACGCGAATACTGCCGGTACACCCACGCCATGCCCTTGCGCAGCTGCTGGCGGTTCACATCCAGATCCCCCACAAACACCTTCGCTACTGTCCGGCCATAGCGGTCGCGCGTCTCAGGCTGCAGCACCACCTGTTTGCCATATACCATCGCCGATAAAGCCTGTTTTGACTTCTCGCCGAAGGGCTGATTCTTCTCCGGCGCGTCGATCTGCGCCAGGCGCACTTTGATGGATTGATTACCGGCAGCCAGGCAAGTCAGCGTATCGCCATCCGACACACCCACCACCTTGCACGAGATATCCGCGGCCATCACGTTGGCCGCAAGAACAAATGAGAGAATAGATAACAGTTTCATGGCGGGATCATGCCAGAAGCACGGCAATCCTGGCAAAGGCCGCCCAGCGTTTACTCTGGCCGGCTCTCCATGAGTAATGAGTCAAGCCCGGCTAGGAAACTGCTATTGAGGTAGGCGAATCTCGGCCAACTGCCACGACACCAGATTGTGCCGCTGCAGAACCAGGTTGATTGCTTGATCCGACTTGTCACGCTGATAGACCTTGACCGAAAACTGGTTGAGTCCGTTGTAGCCCATCGTGGTCTCGACTTTGTCCGCCTCATTGGCCTGTTCCTGCGTGCCGGAGTCCGTGGCCTCTGCAGTGGTCGCGGGCAGGGGTTTTTCACCCCGCATCATCATGGCAAGCCCCTGCGGCGAAACAATCGCATCGATCATGGCATTCACCAAGGCGCCGGCAAAAACAACGCCCACTGCGGCAAACGGGTTTCCCTGCAGTTTCTGCAGCATCTGACCATTCAACTCGGCCTTCAGGTTTTCTTTGACGACAGGAAAGTTGACGTAGTTGGCTAGCTTCATCGCATTGCGTTCTTGTGCGGCATCATGCATGCCATGTACGGCCATATACGGTGTGTAGTAGAACCAGCCGGTCACTGCAACAGCAGCAAATACTAGGCCGCCTTTCAACTTGTTATTCATGGTGATTCCTGCGTGAAGTCTGATGAGCTGCCATCCCAATCGGATGCCACCGTGTTTTAGTCGGCAATGGCGTGTGGATCGAAGTTAGTGTTCTCGTCTGCGACAGCCCGATTTCGCCCCGCAACCTTGGCCGCATACAGCGCTTTATCCGCGGCGGCAAGCAGCTGCTCCGGATAGCTGGTGCTCTCTGGTACTTGGGTGGCGATACCGATGCTGATGGTGACCATGCCATTAACTGGCGACGCCCCGTGCGGGATGCCCAATGCTTCAATCGCCATGCGCAGCTGCTCGGCTTTGGCCCTAGCATGCACCGGTTCACAGTTAGGCAGTAAGCAGACGAACTCCTCGCCGCCATAGCGGGCCACCACATCGTGTGCGCGCCACAAGCGCTCTTGCAGAGACTTCGCCACCAGTTTGAGGCAGTCATCCCCGGTCTGATGGCCGTAGTGATCGTTGAACAGCTTGAAGTGATCAATATCGATCATGAGCAGTGTGAGATGGGTCTGATGCCGTCGACAGTCACGCCACTCTTTCTGCAATCGCTCGTTGAAATGACGGCGATTGGCAATGCCCGTCAGCCCATCCTGGAACGCCAAGGCGTGGAGTTGCGCACTCTGTGCTTCCAGCTGGACATTTGCCTCTGCCAGCTTGGTATTTTGCTCACGCAAGGCCGCTGCGGCACGAGCCGCATTCTCCGTTTCCCGCTGACGTCGGCGCTGCCAGATGGCTAGCAATACAGTGCTGAACAATGCCAGAATGGCATAGGCACTGCCCCAGACTTTTACCATCGAATACCAGTCAGAATAGAGCGTTTTTGTGCTGCGGCTAACGCCAACAATCAGGGCCTTGTCCATATTGAGTGCAGCAGGCTGGATCGTGCGGAGGGCCACCATCCGTTCTTCGTTGAGTGCCGGTGAAAAGCCGGTCATCACGGTGGCGGTCAAGCCGCTATGCTTGTAGCGATTGAAGAGCGGTTCGGACTGGGTCAGATTCATACCGACCAGATGTTTGCGTTCCGGCATCATCATGAAATGCGCTCCGTCACCGTGGGCCAAGCCAGTCATCATGTCGGGGCTATAGTTGACAGAGGAAAGCAGAATGCGAAACTCCTCAGGGTCAAGTGAGGCAATCGCCAGCCCATCAAAATGACCATCCTTGCTTGGAATCATGCGCGTGACCGTGAGTAACCAGATGTTTTGCTCGGTTTTGAACGGTGCGTTGACATAAAGCGTGGTGGGGTCGGGCTGGTTCAGCACTGCCTGGAAGTAGGGGCGATCAGCAAATCCCCTGCCCATGAGGTCTGTTCGGCTACTCGCCTGGATCACACCGTGCTTATCCATGATCGAAAAGCTGCGGATACCGACCATGGCATCGGCAAACGCATTCAATCGCCGACTACCAGCTATTGCTACCGTGTTTTGTTTGCGCCAAGCCGGCACGCTGAGAATCACGTTGTGTAACGTCCGGTTTAGGGCATCTAGTTGACGGCCAAGGTTGGCCTCGACGACTTGCGCTTGCGCCGTTAGGTGGAGCTGCTCACGATGACCTACAGCTTGATGCTCTTCAAACAATAACCATGCCACCACGCTACCCGCCAGCAACAGGCAACAGGCCAGGAACAGCCACTCGCCTAAAAAGCGAAAACGATAGGACGGTAATGAGATCATGTCTTATTCATGTATTTAAAATACAACATTCCCGCCAATCTACCGCGTTTCCTTTAAACAGTCTCCATCAATTTCGAAATTGGTCGAGATTCATGACCTGCAGATTCCGGTGAGTCTGGCCAGCAGTGCCGGTAGTCACTGGCCATTTCTAGTCCCTTGTGCCGATAGTGACCACCCTTGATCACTGAGAGTGTGTCTGAAGTTCGGTGAGGCTGTGTGAAAACGTGATCAACCAGCCCGATGGGATGACCTCGCTGATCATCACCTTCAACCTGAGTTCCGGGGAGTGGAGCCGCGTATTTGGCGATGCCAAGATGACCACCGTTCCGCTAGATCGGATTGCCCATCACTGCGATATTCCGGAGACAGGGAACGGCTCCTGCCACTTCAAGCAGTGGTGGAAAAACGGCTAATTTGCCTAGTCAAAATCTGGTGCCGATTGACATCGTGACCGTGCTCGAAAAGCGACAAGGGCGAGAAGAGCCGGGAAAACCATAGACGGTAAGCTGATTGCCGCCGCAGCCTCATAAATATCAGTGATAACAAACGTGCGTCCATCTTCAGTAACGATACCACCCGGTGCAATGCAATACCGAACCCAATAGCTGCCGGCCATCACGATCCAGATAAGGCTCGGCAATACATCCAAACCTTTTCTTTTAGGCTCCGCCACCGTGATAAATCGAACCTGAAAGAACGCAAAAAATTGAAATGCGACCCAGCCTGTAACATGCCAGCCGAGGAAGTTGCTCAGGGGGACACCAAAAAGCCCCGTAGGCTCGAGGTAACTGTGAATTTTTAGTACCGTCGCACCAATCGGGTCATACGGATAGTCGTAACCAGCCAAGACAAACGCACCGAGAAGCGGCGTTGCAAAGCGAGTCAAGTTAGTGTCATTTGAGAAGGCACTCACGATAAGCCGTGTCTGTGCCCACGCCAGCCAACCGAAGACAGCGTAACCAACCGGGACTACGAACGGTACTCCAAAGGGTTTGGGACCAATATCTGTGTGATGAACAAAAAAACCAAATGGAAAGCCGGTAGCAATGCTGATTGACTCAAGAGCAAAGCTGGTCAGGCACATAATGCTGAAGAATGCGAGTGCACTCCGCCAGCCGACGACCAGTGAAGCATGAACAGCAACGAGGATTATAAGGGTCAAAAAAGCGATCCCTGCTGCTGCGATACCTGAATGTGTTTCAGCTGCTAGTGTCGTCCAGCCGAAGCTGACGAACCAAAGCGTAGCTAAAAACCAGCTGAGCCATAACAATGTATTTCGCCTCATTAATGCTTCCCTTCTTGAATACGCTGTAGGTGTTGAAAACGCACAAAGCGCCGTCTTGCGACTTGCTCTCGATGTTTGCTTATTGCCTTGCTATGCTCTGCTTGATAAAGATAGCCGCTGAGTCTGGCGCCTGTTTGCCCTCGCAGAGCGGGCCAACAGACCAAACATGCAATGCTAGGGTAGTGTTACTCGACGACTTCTGGGGTAGCTGCGAAGAGACAGAAGACTTCCGAGTCAAGGCTTAAGACTCAAAAACGATTTCCCAATGCAAACTCAACCGCAGCCTCTGTATGAATGGATGTGGAATCAAAGCTAGGCAGGAGGAGTTTGGTTGGATCAAGAATCAGGCAAATCTCTGTACAGCCAAAGATGACGGAATCAGCACCTTTTTCCTTTGCTTTTTTGATGATCGAGTGCAACGCTTCTCGTGAGTGATCCAGCACTTTGCCAATACTGAGCTCTTCGAAGATGATGTCGTGGATAAGGGTGTGGTCATCCGCGTCTGGCACCATTACATCAATGCCATGCGTCTTCATTCGTGCTGGATAAAAACCGTTTTCCATCGTATAGCGAGTAGCAAGCAGTAGAGGTCGGCGATAGCCAGCATCCTTTAGACAAACAGCAACTTCATCGACAATGTGAATGAAAGGGATGTCTACCGCTTTTTCGACAATATCAGCAACCAAGTGCATCGTGACGGCACAGATCATCACGCATTCGGCACCGGCTGCTTGAAGTGCACAAGCGACATCTGCGAGACGCTTGCCTGCATCATCCCAACGACCAGACTTCTGCATGTCGACGATTGTCTGAAAGTCAACGGAGTAGAGGAGTAGTTCGGCCGAGTGCAGCCTTCCCATCCGCTCGCGTATTGCCTCATTGATTTTTCGGTAATAAACTGCTGATCCTTCATAACTCATTCCGCCAATAATGCCAATTTTATGCAGCTCCATGATCTCATTTTCTCCAAGTTATAAAAAATGGCGACATTTTATTTTGTCGCACTAATTAGTGGTGTGTGCTACTTCATAAGTAATATAACAGCAATGGATTGCTTTTATTGATATCAATGAATTGTATGAATTTGTTTTTGCAGAAAATATAAATAAAAAATCAACCATGAAAATGGTTGATTTGGCATGACAATATGTTATTGTCATGAAATGACGTCAATGCATTTTAGCAAGTGCATCATAACCAGATTCGCCTATTTTAATGCCGAGTTGGACAGCGCTATTTGAAATCGCGACAACTTTTGCTGCAAGCATTTCGTCGAATGAACTAACTCCGGTTACGATAGCGCATACCTCATTGGCATTGTTGCAGGTTTCAATGTTAATATAATCGCACCCGAGAAATCCTTTGGGGGCCTTCATTACCAATAGCGGATTATTTAGTTCGAATTGCAAATACTCAACTCGACCGATAGTAGCTCGATTTGTCATTTGAACATCCTTTCCTGTTTGATAAATTCAGGCCGCCCTTACTGCGCGATCTACTAACTTAATAACCCATCGTTGCACCGTCTGGGTTGCGTGGATCGGAGAAACCATAGAAACCATCCTCAAGCACCTGAATGGTTTGGGTGCGACCCATGGTTGGCTTCACCGATACCTTGTAGCCCTGTTGACGCAGAATGGACAAGGTATCAGGGCTCAGACCTTTCTCAACGCGCAGCTCATCAGGTAACCACTGGTGGTGGATGCGGGGCGTTGCCGCAGCCTCAGCTGGGTTCATGCCAAAGTCGATGGCATTAACGATGGTCTGCAGTGTGGTGGTGATGATGCGAGCGCCTCCTGGGCTACCGGTGACCAGCCATGGTTTGCCGTTCTTCAGTACCAAGGTCGGCGACATCGACGACAACGGACGCTTACCCGGCTGGATGGCGTTGGCATCGCCGCCGATCAGGCCATAGGCGTTGGGCACGCCCGGCTTGGCCGAGAAGTCGTCCATCTCGTCGTTGAGCAGGATGCCGGTGCCCTTGGCGACGATGCCGCTGCCGAAGTTCAGGTTCAGTGTGTAGGTCACCGCCACCGCGTTGCCCTTGCCGTCGACGATCGAGTAGTGTGTGGTCTGATCGCTTTCATACGGCTGCGGCTTGCCCGGCTTGATAGCGGATGCCGGTAGCACCTTGACCGGATCGATCTTCTGAGCCAGTTCGTCGGCGTACTTCTTCGAGGTCAGCCCCTTCACCGGCACCTTGACGAAGCCCGGGTCGCCCAGGTACTCGGCGCGGTCGGCGTAGGCGAGCTTCATCGACTCGGCCAGGTAGTGGATGGTCTGGGCACTGTTCACGCCGTACTGCGACAGAGGGTAGCGCTCCAGCATATTGAGGATCTGGACGATGTGGGTGCCGCCCGAGCTCGGCGGCGGCATTGACACTACCTTGTAGCCGCGGTACTCGCCGCTCACCGGGGTGCGCTCTTCCACCTTGTAATTCTTCAGGTCGTCCTTGCCGATCAGGCCGCCGTGCTGCGCCATCTCGGCCACGATCTTATCGCCGATCTCGCCCTGGTAGAACACTTTGGAGCCATGCTTGGCGATCAGCCTGAGCGATTTGGCCAAGTCCTTCTGCACCAGCTTGTCGCCCAGCTGCAGCGGGCGGCCGTTCTTGAAGAAGATGGCGCGGGTAGTTTCCCACTTGCCAAGGTTGTCCTTTTCCACCGCCAGCATCTTGGCCATGGTTGGGCTCACCAAGATGCCGTCTTCGGCCAGCTTGATCGATGGTGCGATCAGGTCGGCTAGCTTCATCGTACCCCAGCGCTTCAGAGCGTGCTCCATGCCGGCCACTGTGCCTGGCACGCCGACGGCGAGGTGGGTGTACGTTGAGAGGCCCGCGGCGACGTTGCCTTTCTCGTCCAGGTACATGTCGCGGCTGGCCTTGGCCGGGGCGATCTCGCGGAAGTCGAGCGCCACGTCCTGGCCGCTCTTGACGTCGTGCAGCATCATGAAGCCGCCGCCGCCGAGGTTGCCAGCGTTGGGCAGCACCACTGCCAGCGCGAAGCCCACCGCCACGGCGGCGTCGATGGCGTTGCCGCCGCGCTTCAGCACGTTCACGCCAATACGGCTGGCCAGCTCCTGCTCGGCGGCGACTATGCCATTCTTGGCGTATACCGGGTGGAAAATGTCCTGGTCGTAGTCGTACTTAACCACGGGTGCAGCGGCTACCGGCGCGGCATGAGCAATTAGTGGAGTAAAGCTTAGGGCTAGGCTTGCAGCCAGTGCCCCCAGAGTAAATGCATATGATTTTTTGGTTAACTGCATGGGTGGTTCTCCTTTGTTTCTTTATTCTTGTCAGATGGATGCTGCTGGCAGTGGCTATGCCGTGGCAGCTTGCAACTAGCTTTTTATTGCGGATGCCTAGCTAGAATTTGAAGGTGCATGACTCATGCCAGTTATAGTGAAGAGGTGTTTCTACATAAATCGAAACGACCAACGGTACCTCATGGCGCATGTGCTATACCGACGGATCAATTTAATCCATAGTCTATTTTTTTAATTGAGCTATTAATCCACCGGATAACTGACTTAAAGTCAGTATTATTAAGTTTTTGGTAAGTTAATATTGCACATCGACCAGATGTTTACTGGGGCACAGCATCCCTCACTGTCTCAGTAAGAGGAGGCAGAACTGCTGGACTGGCGTTTGTCACAGTTCTTGAACCGATTGATCGAGGAATCCAGTCCATCTCGGAGAAGTAGTAGGTCGATCGCCACTGCGACGAACAAGGCACCCATATCCAGGCATTGTTTCGCTCGCGCTTCATCTGTCATCAAGATGCCAGGCGCCTTCCCGCAGCGCCTTATTCGCTGGATGGCATCATTGATCGCGGCATCTACTTCAGGGTGGCGTGGGTTGTCCGCATGACCCATGCTTGCCGACAGATCTGCCGGACCGATGAAAATCCCGTCAATGCCGTCAACAGCTGCAATTTCCTCGATTCTTTCCAGTGCACTAACTGTCTCGACCTGTACCAGTACGCACAAATCACGCTCAGCATTGACGATGTAGTCACTAGCCCGGCCGAAGTTGGATGCTCGTGTTGCACCGCCAACGCCACGAATTCCTCGTGGTGCATAGCGAGTCGCCGCTACGGCTGCAGCAGCCTCTTCTGCGTTCTGTACAAATGGCAGGAGTAGGTTTCTTGCACCGATGTCCAGATAGCGCTTGATGAGTACGGCATCGTTCCAGGCGGGGCGTACCACTGCGGAGGTAGGGCTCGAAGCAACTACGCCGGCAGCCGCATCGACAGCCTGTAGTTGCTGCATCATCAACGGTACATCGCTCGGCGTATGCTCGGTATCTAGCAATACCCAGTCGAACCCCGAACCGGCCACCAATTCGGATACATAAGGGGATGGTAGGGTTGACCAGACGCCCACCTGTGGACGGCACTCAGCGAGTGCGCGTTTGAATTTGTTATTTGTTTCCATGGTTTTGTCCAGTGACATTGGTGAACTTAAAGACAAAGATGTTCTCTGCAGAAGATCAATGTTCTGGCTACCCGTGGTGACCAGAACGTCTGGTTGTCTGATGTCAATCTGCCTGGATCTCGACCACCATTTCTGCCTCAAATGCCATGCCGAATGCCAGCTCGTGGGCAGATAGTGCACTTCTGGCGTGCATGCCCTTGTCACCAAAAACGTCAACCATTAATTGCGAATAGCCATTCACGATTGAAGGCTGTTGCTGGAAACCAGGTGCACTGCGAACCCATGCCAGAACTTTCACGATGCGCTTGACCCGATCTAGGGAGCCCAGCTCTGCTTTAAGGGCTGCCAAAGCATTAAGCCCTGTTAAGCGGGCGGCCTCATAGCCTTCCTCCTCTGTGAGGTCAGAGCCAACGCAGCCAACATATTTAACGGTTTTACCTACCAATGGACCTTGGCCCGAGAGATACACAAAATTACCCGCCGTAACAGCACCTACATAGAGGCCAGCAGCAGGGGGGGCGACGGGTAGTTCGATGCCCAGCTCTCGTAAACGCGATTCGATCAAATTCATAAGGAAATGCCTTTCCGCTTGGATGAATAAAGAAGAACGGTTGGTGCCTAATACGACTTATGATTCAAATTCGGCTACGACACTTCCAAGTCCGTCGATCCTGGCTTCGAAACGATCCCCTGGCTCTGCGGCTACCATTGGTCCTAGTGCGCCGGTCAGGATGGCGTCACCCGCCTTTAGAGGGGTGCCGAGCCTATAGAGGGCACGAGCAAGCCAAACAGCAGCATTGATCGGGTGCCCCATGCACATCTCTCCACGTCCCTCGGATACAAGTTCGCCATTGCGATACAACGTCATCGCGCAGTTGGCCAGGTCAAGTCCAAGCATGGGTTTGGGCTGCGCACCAACCACATACATAGCCGCTGCGGCATTGTCAGCAACCGTATCGGTGATCCGGATGTCCCAATTCCGCAAACGACAATCGACGATTTCCAGTGACGCCACCGCGAATTCCGTTGCTTGAATCACATCACTAAAGGTAATCATGTCGTGATTGAGGTCTTGACTGAGCACGATCATGACCTCGGCTTCGACTTTCGGTCGGATCAACTTCCCTGAAGGAATTACACCACCATGTCCAACCTCCATGTCGGCGAAAAGCGTGCCAAAATCCGGCTCGAAGACATTGAGTTGGCGCTGAACAGACTTCGCAGTGATACCAATCTTGCGGCCACTGATACGGCGGCCCAGCTCTAACTGTCGGTCAACATTAAGTTGTTGAATGGTGTAGGCGAGATTGACATCCTGCTCTCCAATCAGGTCTCGAATCGGCTCGCATGGCGTTCTTGTAGTTTCAGCTTCCCACAGGCGCTGTGCGGCAGTTTCCAGTAGTTTCTGTTTGTCTGACATATATCCCTCGATTAAGTACGTTTGAGAGTCGCTTTAAGGCGTTATGCAATGGTGTCTATTGCGATGCGCTTCGAGAACTTGTAGATGTCCCTGCCCGAACGAATGCAGTGGAACCATCTATCAGGCGTGAGCGGTTGATTCAAGAATGAGGCATTAGATGCACCTCAATACCTGACATGCCAAATGATTTAATTTGAGCGCGACTACCGCCGGCCCTTCATTGCTGGACAACATCGACCCACTGCGCACTGGCCAGCATCGCCATCCGCTCTGGTGTGATGCGGACGGCTGCATTCGGAGCACCACCAGCCGGGAACACTACTGGGAAGTCCTGTAGTGAGACGTCGCAGAATACTTTCAGCGGGTTGCTCAGTCCGAAAGGGGAGACGCCGCCAATCGGGTGTCCCGTTTCTCGCTCAACATCTGAAGCATCAAGCATGCGTGCCTTTACCCCGAAGCATTGCTTGTACTTGCGATTGTCCAGGCGTGCATCGCCACGTATAACGAGGACAATGGTTTCCTCTCCCACTCGCAACGACAGGGTCTTGGCGATTTGACCAGACGCAACTCCTAGTGCCTCGGCGGCCAGGGCTACAGTCGCAGTGCTTGCATCAAGCTCAACGACCTTGATATCTGGGGCGTGCTGCACGAAGAAAGATTTGACCGATTGCAAACTCATTTTTTTATCATCCAGCAAATAATTCACTGGGCCCGCACTCAAATGCAGGGCCGTCTCTTACAAGTACAGTTGGCCACTGGCGGCAACGGCGGCTTCACCACCGATGCGCACACGTAGGGCATCGCCTTCGCGTTCCCAAGAAGCATGAACCTCACCGTCTCGGCCGATTTCGATTCCCTGTTCTGCTACATAGCTGCCGGTTGTCTCGCCAGCGTGCTTGTGGCGTGCGATGAAGGCCGCAACCGAACCATTGCCAGAGCCACATACTGGATCCTCCGACACGCCTTCTCCTGGGGCGAAGGTGCGCACTCGGATGCGTACTGGGCTGCCGTCATTGCGCTCCACGAATACAGTCAAACCTGCTGCCCGCAGAGCTTTACATTCCCGTGCAATCAGGCCTTGGTCAGGATTAAGCACCGAGATGGCTTCGAATCGGGATAGCTCAACGATGAGCCATGGCACACCGGTTGAAACGACTTCGAACGGGCTGTCTGCCAGATCCGATTCAGTGCAACCGAGCATCTTCGCCACCGTTTCGCGAGATAGTTCTGTTGCGCGATGAGTAGGTTCGGCCTGGGTCATGCGAAGCAGTTTGCCTCGAGAGGTCGGCACGACCTCAACTGGCACGATACCGATGCCACACTCTTGGCGAAGCAGGGTAGCGTTGGCCTTGTCCGGGTAACGTGCGAGTACAGAGTGTGCCGCCGCAACTGTCGGGTGGCCGGCGAAGGGCAGCTCGCTCATCGGAGTGAAGATGCGGGCGCGATAATCTGCATCCGGTGAGGTCGGCTTGAGAATGAAGACCGTCTCTGACAAGTTCATCTCACGAGCGATCTTTTGCATCGTTTGCGGAGGAATATCATCAGCATCAAATACAACAGCGGCGGGGTTGCCGTAGAGCGGCTGGTGAGTAAAGGCATCAACCTGAACAAAGTCGAGGGGCATGGAGTTTTCCTTTTGCACAATTGAGTTTTGAGCATAGAACTTGACACGCTTTAAGTAAATAAATAAAGTGTCACGATACACTTTTCTGGGAATTGCCATGCGCCAAACCTCCCCATGGATCTCACGGCTTGCAGAAGGAGCTGGTTCGCCCTCTGACCGATTGGTGGCTGCATTGGCCGACGACATTCTCGGGGGGCGACTTGACTCGGGTGATCGGTTACCGGCACACCGTGATCTCGCTGACACCCTTGGTATTGGGGTCGGCACGGTGACAAAGGCTTACAGCATCTTGGAACGCCGCGGGCTGGTTCGTAGTGTCAAAGGAAGTGGTACGTTTGTCGCCTTGGCACAGACTCGCAGAGGCCCTCTTATCGACTTGTCGCGAAATGCACCGCCGGCAGTAATGAGTGAGAGATTGCTGGCTCGCACCCTCATTGCTATCGCCAAACGTGTCGATTCGGGGCTGTTCAACGACTACCCACCGTTAGGTGGCCATGACGAACATCGTCGTTTACTGGCGCGCTGGTTCGCCAGGCTGGGTATGGATACCCAACCTAGTAGGCTGGTTTTAACCTGTGGGGCACATCACGCAGTGTCTATCGGACTGTCTGTGGTTTGTGGGCGTGGCGGTACACTATTTACCGAAGCCCAAACTTACCCGGGAGTGATTGCGCTTGCACGCCACCAAGGAACCCGTCTTGTCGGTGTGACAATGGATGGGGAAGGCATTTTGCCGGAGGCGTTGGATAGGGCGCTTGCAATGAGACATACCGGTCCCGCTGCACTCTATGTGACCCCGACGATGCAGAATCCAACGACAGCTACGATGGGAAGGACACGTCGTGAAGAGATCGTTTCAATCTGCCGTGCCCACGATATTGCGATCATCGAGGATGATGTTTACACGCTCACAGCTGACGCCAATCTGCCGCAGCTTGCCATGTTGGCGCCAGAGCGCACATTCTACGCAAACAGCATGTCCAAGACCTTGAATCCTACTTTGAGGATCGGCGGCTTGGTGGCTCCGAAGTCGATGTTTGCACAAGTCGAGGCGGCCTTGCAGGCAAGTGCGATCATGGTGTCCCCTCTGAGTTGTGCCGTGATGGAACAGTGGCTGATCGATGGGACGGCCGAAGTCGTAAGCCGTTCAATTCAGGATGAATCGGATCGCCGAGTCACACTGGCGCGTACTATGCTGGGGGGCATGATGAGCGAGCCTGGCCATCAGGGCTATCACGTCTGGCTACCTATGTCGCAGGTAGAAGCACAACGTCTTGAGCTTGCGGCAAGTGCGCTAGGGGTTCTGGTTACTCCCACATCATCCACTGCTGCGAACCCTGATGCACAGAATGACGGAGTTCGTTTGTGCCTCGGAGCTCCATCCATGGCTGATTTGAGCACGAGTCTTTCAGCAATAGCAAGATTGCGGCTCGAAGTTCGGGCTGATGATTATCGACCTACAGTGTAGGTAGTAGGCTTGGTTCGGCTCCTGCAGGCATTCCTGCCATCATTGCTGGCTCATGGTCGATGGTGACTGAAAAGCACGCCTGGAGTGAGGCAACTGCTCAGTGGATTCGCAAAGCCGTCGACATCGGCATGTCGCTCTTTGGTGATCAGTTGATGGCTCATGTCCTTGGTGGAAAAGTGGATTGCCTTGCTCTGCTTAGTGAGGCGACTCAAGAGCAGCATCTACTACTTCTCAATTTGTAGACATTACTCTGGCGTGACGAGCCGTATTGGGCGCGTGCCGATTCTTGCACCGGTGACCTCATCCACCGCGATCGGCCTGATCTCTGACCCGGTCTCTGCGTCCAGAAAACGCACCATCTTTCCTCCGCCACGGTGCTGGCGCCCCCAGGCACCAATCATGAACAGCACCGGCAAGAAGTCGATCCCAGCCGCCGTCAGCACATACTCGTCTCGCGGCGGATGGGCCGAGTAGCGTCGCTTTTCCAGCAATCCCTCCTCCGTTAGCGCGGCCAAGCGACGGGTAAGCATTGTCGGTGCAATGCCAAGGCTTTTCCTGAACTGGTCAAAGCGGGTAAGGCCGGCATGGGCATCCCGAAGGATCAGCATGCTCCAGGCATCCCCCACCAGTGCCAGGCTGCGGGCGATCGGGCAAGGGTCATCGCAACTATTTTTCTTGTCCATACTGTTTTGATAGTGACTAAAAGGGAAATTGGTTGTATCGTTAGTATCGAATTAATAGTAACACTTCAGTGACGGACAATCCAACCCATGCGGAGACTTGATTCATGAACAAACACAATTTGGGTGTCGCCTTGGTAACAGGGGCATCTTCCGGTATTGGCCAGGCCACAACCAGGGCGCTGCAGCAAGCAGGTTATCGCGTGTTCGGCACCAGCCGTAAAGCACAAACCGACAGCCCTGACGGTATCACCATGCTGCGCTGTGACGTCACCGATGAAACTTCGGTGGAAAACATGGTCGCGGAAGTGCTGCATCAGACGGGCCGTATAGACTTGCTGGTCAATAATGCCGGCATCGGCTTGCTCGGCGCGGCTGAAGAGTCCTCCAGTGCTCAGGCACAGGCCTTGTTTAATGTCAATGTTTTCGGCGTTGCACGGGTCACCAATGCAGTGTTGCCGACCATGCGGGCGCAAGGCAAAGGCAGAATCATCAACATTAGTTCCATCCTGGGCCTAATACCTTCGCCCTTTAATGCCTTGTATTCATCGACCAAGCATGCGGTAGAAGGCTACTCCGAATCGCTGGACCACGAAGTACGCACACTGGGTATCCGAGTGGCACTGGTCGAGCCGGGTGTCACCCGAACCCCGTTTGAAGAAAACATCATCAAGCCAGACCGCCTGCTGCCAGTGTACGACGCAGTTCGCTCCCGCCTTGAGGTGTTAATGCGGAATCTGCTTGCGGCCGGAGATCCGCCAGAAGTGGTGGCCGCCACCGTGCTCAAGGCGGCAACGGCAGCTACGCCGAAAAGACGTTACACCGCAGGCAAGCAGGCGGCACAAATCCGTTTCGTGCGCCGCTTCCTTCCTGAAGCCATGGTCGACAAAAGCCTGCGCAAGTTTAGTGAACTGCCGGCCTGAGCAACAATTCGAATAGGAGATAGAAATGGTTATTCTGTTTGCCCCTTTGACCTACCTGGTGCTGTCGCTGATGACTGTTGGTATTGGCCATAGTCTTTCCACAACAAAGGATGAACCGGTTTCGCAGGCTCAACACAGCGATCACCAGAGCAACACTACCGCTTCTGAAAATGAATTTACACCATAAATCATATTCTATTGGGTGGGTTCGGCCCACCCAAGGGCGCTCCTTAAACGGCTGCAGGAACTTATAGTTGGTCAGTTAAGAAGCACGTAGACACAGGAGCAGGGGCAGTCCATCCACCTTAAGTTAGTGTCCACGGGGAGCGGGACAGACCACCCAAAACATCCTACTAATAGGTGGCTCTTGGGCAAAATAAAAGAACCATGCCGACTCAGGCGATGGCTCCGGAGAATCTAGCCAAAGTGATATCTGGCAACTTTGGTGTGGCCCGCTAGCTACACCTCTTCAATAATGAGTCGAATAATACTGTCGTCAATCAAGTCATTTTCTCTTGTCGCCCAGTTGATAAAACTGGCACCTTCCAAAACGCTCAACAGCAGGAAGGCCTTCTGCCGGGCACCGCGGCCACATGGAATCTCCCCGTTGGTCACTCCCTTATCCAAAATCGCCGTCAACCATTTCAATTGCACATCAAAGAATCGATGAGTGAGCTTTTGCAATCCTAATGGAAGTGCAGCCATCTCGGCAGCCAGTGCACCACAGAGCGGCAACAAACCGCCTTCGCTGCTGGCGCGAAAGACCAAGAAATATGCCTCCAAACGCCCAGCCAAATCTTGATGTTCCTTCTCAATGCGCTCAAAGTCGCTGCATACCTTGGCGATATAGTCTTCGACGATGGCAATTCCCAACTCCTCCTTCGTGGGGAAGTGGTGATGGATGCTTGCCTTCCTGATCCCGACTGCTTCGGCTAGGTCCGCGTAGCTAAACGCGGCGTATCCCTTGGTGCGCATTAGGCACTCTGCTGCGTGCACTAATGCGTCCCGTGTTCCGATTGCCATACATTCTCCTAACCGCCTGCGCTCAACAAAAAGAGCGTCATACCTAACATTGGCAGAATGCTGCCTACTAGTTGGTAGTCAGTCAAGTCAAGAAGAGGCTGTCGACTCCCCATGCGCCCGATAAATGCAGCGCAGGGGAGGTGCGGTCAGCAGATGCTACAGTTCTTCATATGCTTCTAACGCGCGGGCCGAGTAAACGTATGCTGCACCAGCATTCAAGGCAATTGCCGTACCAAGAGCGGCTGCAATCTCTTCTTTGCTAGCACCTGCCTTTTTTGCAGCCGTAGCATGAGCTGCAATGCAACCATCGCAACGGGTAGTGATGGCCACGGCTAGGGAAATCAGCTCGTGCGTTTTGGCATCTAGGACATTGCTCTCACGCGTCGCCATTTCCAGTTTATGGAATGCGCTGGCAACAGGTGCATTCGCCTTGGAAAAATTTCCGACACGTTTGATCAGTGCCGTCAACTTGTCTTTCCATTTATTTTCCATGTTGCATTTCCTTTGTGCGTTGTCTCTTGATACTTACTTGCCCAGCTTACGGGCGGCCATCACGCCACCATCCACATCCCAAACCGCACCTGTCACCCAGGAGGTTTTATCGGAGAGCAGGAAGACAATGCTCTCCGCAACATCGCGCGGCGTGCCATTGCGTCCAAGCGGATGGAAGTCATTGAAACCCTTCAGTGCGCTATCCAGTTGCTCGCCGGGGATGAAGCGTTCGAAGATGCGAGTTTCCACGATGCCAGGAGCGACTGAGTTGATGCGGATGCCGTTTGCTGCCAGCTCTGCCGCCACATGCGTCGTCATTGCATCCAGGCCGACTTTCGCCATCGAATAGGCCGAGGCGTGAACGGTTTCGATAGCTTGCCGAGCGGCAACGGCAGTGACGTTGACGATGGAGCCTGGCTTTTTCTGCGCGACCAGTGAACCGGCAACCTGCTTGGTGATGAAAAAGAGCGCGCGGTTCAAGTTGAGGAAATTGTCATAGTCCTCAAGCGAATGCTCAAGGAAAGCCTTGGGGTAGTAAATGCCAGCTGCATTCACCAGCAGGTCAATGTCGCTGTGTTCGCGGGCCAGTTTGTCGATGAGCACACGCACGCTGGCGAAGTCTGACAAATCGGCGGTGAGGGCGAATGCCTTGTCTTCGCCTGCAATGGCCGCCAGTTGCTGGCGAGCCGCTTCTGCCTTTTCCTGCCGGTTGCCGATGACAACGACCGCGCCACCTTCATGAGCAACCATCGCGGCAGTCTCCAGACCGATACCACTTGTCCCGCCAACGACCAGGAGTTTGCGACCTTCAAAGTTCTTGGTTTGCATCATTACATTCCCTATTCAATATTAAAAACTAGCCTACCTACTAGTTGGTAGATATCTTATGTATATCAATACTGTCTGTCAAGCGTGACAAGGATCGCCACTTTTTGTCTGGCTGGCCGAAGTAGGACGATCTTCCTCTCAGGGTCTTCTATGCTCGGTATGCCCCTCGAGGCCATGCTACTTAAGCAGTAGAGAGAGATGCCCATCACTGAAGAAGAATGACGGATATGAAGAAGAGCAGACTCACTGAACACCAGATCATTGGCTTTCTCTAGCAAGCCGAGCTGGGCATGAGCAGCAAGGGAGCCTGCCGCTAGCGCGGCTTGAATCGCTCCTAGTTTGCTAGATACTCCAATGCTGCTTTCCGATGTGAAAGAAGCCATTCGTCATCCAAATAACAAGTGACTGCTATGGCCGAACAGCAACTGCCTAAGGGGGGGGCACAGGTAGATCATCGGCCAAAGGTGTCTGTCAGCAAGGCGATGGATAACGACCGGTTTTCACAGAGTTTCTGACACACCAATTCGACTGCACCTCAATCAGTACAGGGGGAAACGGCTTTCTCAATCGAAATCCACAATGCCTTTTTCCTGTAGAAGCGCAAGACAGAGTACTTTTGCTAGTTGAACCCTATAGGCTGTAGCCCTGATCGGGTTCATTATGTTGACATGTCAATTTCTCGTGAAAAACTACAAGTGGCAGAACCACATTCATTGGCGATGGCGTTGAAGACGGTCAGGAAAGCACGTGGCCTGTGCCAAGAGGCGTTCTCCGATGTATCCAGCCGTACCTATATGAGTGCCCTTGAACGCGACTTGAAGAGCCCCCCCTGAACAAACTGGGCGAGTTGTGCGCCGTGATGGAGATCCATCCGCTCACGTTGCTGGCACTGGCGTATAGCGGCGACAATGCCAGCCAGATCAATCAACTTCTCGGCCAGATTCGTCAGGAATCTCGCCATGCTGATCAAGGCTGACAAGCAATGACATTATTGAAAGACGACCCACTCACCCCGCTGGCCTTCTCCGTCAACGAAAACAAGGGGGTTTTTGCTGTTCTGCTGGGTTCCGGCCTGTCGCGCACCGCGAGCATTCCAACCGGCTGGGAGATCACGCTGGACCTGGTGTGCCGCGTGGCCGCAGCCCAAGGCGTCACGGAGCAGCCCGACTGGGCTGCGTGGTATCGGGACCAGACCGGCCAGGAGCCGAATTACTCCGACTTGCTGGAAGAAATTGCCAGATCGCCGGATGAACGCAGGGCGATATTGCATCGCTACATCGAACCCGATGCGCAGGAGCGTGAAGAAGGCCGAAAAATCCCGACCAAGGCCCATCAAGCGATTGCGCAAATGGTCCGCTCCGGCCACATCCGGGTCATTGTCACGACCAACTTTGACCGACTGATGGAAAATGCGCTCCGGGAGCAAGGCATCGAACCCACGGTGGTTGCTTCCGCAGATGCCTTGGCGGGAGCCGAACCACTGACTCACAGCCGCTGTTACCTGCTAAAGCTGCACGGTGATTACAAGGATGCTCGCATTCTGAACACCGACCAGGAATTGAGTGCTTACCCAGAAAGCTACAACAGGCTGCTGGACCGCATCTTGGATGAGCATGGTCTGATCATCAGCGGCTGGTCCGGCGAATGGGACCATGCACTGCGCGCCGCCTTTCTGCGTGCACCCAACAGACGCTATCCCGTGTATTGGACATCCCGGGGCGCATTGGGCGGCGGGGCCCAAGAGTTGGCTGCCCATCGTGCGGCCAAAACAATCCCGATTGCGGGGGCCGACGAATTCTTTCAAGCCTTGCAACAGCGGGTCGAAACGCTTGAACAAAGCCAACGCCAAAACCCGCAGAGCATCGACCTGCTGGTCAACAGCACCAAACGCTATTTGGCTAAACCGGAATACCGCATTCAACTGGACGAGCTGTTTGCACAGGAAACCGAACGCGTGATGGCACAGCTCAACGGCGATCAATTCCCGCCACATGGCCCTTGGGATCAGAATGAGTTCCGGTCGCGCGTACAGCGCTATGAGGCCCTGGCAGAACCTTTGGTACGCATGACTGGCGTGCTCGGCAGATGGGGAGATGGCCGTGAGCTGCCTATGGTTCTGGACATTCTCAGAGACCTGTATTTGCAGGCCGAGAAAGTTGGGAACGGCATGACCATTTGGTTGGGCCTGCGCTCCTATCCAGCTGTGTTGGTCTTCACCGCCTATGGGATCGGCCTGGCGCGCTCACAGCGCTGGCAGACACTGCATGCGCTGCTGAGCGCAACTTGGCCCCAGAAATACCGCGACTCCCAGAGGGTGGTATCCATGCTGTTTCTGGATGCATGGAAAGGGCCTGACAGTAGAGTTTGGAAAGAATTAGAAGGGCTAGATCGGCGGAAAACAGCGCTCAGCGATCATCTGCTGGAGGTCATGACAAACTGGCGCTCCAGCTTCACGGGCGTATCGGCCGAGTTTGAATTGGTCTTCGAGCGATTCGAAATGCTCGCCACCCTGGTCTACCTGGAAGAAAACAGCGAGGAGGCTCTGGGGCAAGCCGCAGCGAGCCACCACAACATATTCGCGCGCATGCCGGTGGGGCGTCTTGCCTGGCATGAAGCATCCGCCACACTCCTGATTCAGGAGCTTCAAACAGAAGCGACCATCACCGCCTTGCTGCAGGCCGGCTTCGCACGAAACAGCCGGCGCTTTCTGGAGCTTTTCATTGAGAATTTCAAACGCTATGCCAGCGAGATGGCGTGGCGATAGTGTGCGCAACAGTCAGCTGAACCAGGTATGTCTGAAGGGAAAGAACGTTTGATCGAAAAAGAAAACATCGTCAGGTATTGGCATGCGGTGGAGTTGCTTCAACCCCAGTCGGCCCCCAAGCTGGAAAAACGCAGCACCCCATATGGTGCCTACCTGCACGATACACCGATCCAGAAACCCATTCTGCCTTGGGAGGACGGGAGTCCAGTTGGTCAACAGGTATTGCCCAAAAACCGCATTTGGAGCCACACGCTCTACGCCCACTTGTATGACAGCAGACTGGTCGCGGATGTGCTCAAAGAGCACTATGGAGACGATCAGGGTTATAAAGAGCCACAATCGCAAGTGTCCGCGGTATTCGCCGCAAAATTCACCCTGGCCGGCCACATGGTCGAGAACAGTTTCGTGCTTTCCAGCGAGGCGTGGTTTCTGGGGAGAGTGCTGACCGGGCAAGATTGGACCCAGGGATTCGAGGACGATCAAAAAACCGCTGCCGAGCAGGCGGCATCACGGCTTGCCGGCCGAGTATCGGGTGATGTCCTGTGTGCGCTGAACGCATGGGTTCTCCAATTCCTCGGCGTGGCTGAGTTCTTTGCCGGTGTGCGCCGCCCGCAGTTTCGCTTCCGTTCCCAGCCGATCAATCCCAAAAAACCGGTAGTGGAAAACGATCCGCTCAACAGCTTTCTGCTGGACGATCTGGCCCATGTTGCCGATAGCGTCCGCCGAGGGGTGACCAGCCAGCCGCTTGACCAATACCTTTCCCGGCACGACCCTCAGACACGGCTGCATGTTGACGATGACGACGCATCCTTGTCGCTGATTGAGCGGTTGATGCCGGATGCCTACGCTAACAGCTGTTGGCCCACTGAGCGGCACTTGGGGCTGGTGCACTCTCAGCAACTGGCTGTCAACACAATCTTGTCCACCCTCTCCGACGGCCAAGGCCTGCTGGGTGTCAATGGCCCGCCAGGCACAGGAAAAACGACGCTGCTGCGCGACTTGATTGCCGCCATCATCACCAGTCGGGCCGATGTGCTCGCCCGCTTGCCCCGTGCATCAGACGGGTTTGTCAGCGATGGGCGCGAAATGGCCAATGATGGCGGCAAGCAATTGAACAGCTACAAGCTCAACCCGGCGCTGTACGGCTTCGAGATCGTGGTGGCCTCCTCGAATAATGGTGCCGTGGAGAATGTCACCCTCGAATTGCCGCAGCGTGACAAGATCGATGAGAGTTGGCTACCCGACGCCGAATATTTTGCTGAACTGGGGGCGCTGGTCTCCGGCCATCCCGCCTGGGGACTGATTTCTGGTGCCCTGGGTAGCAAAACCCGACGCACCCAGTTCGTAAGTCGCTATTTCTATGGTCAGCGCCCTTTCCCTAACAAGGACAAGGAGGCTGAGGATGAAGAAGACATTGATGACGAATCGGGCGAGGGCATTGAGAGCCTGGTAGAGGCGCAGTCTGCCGATCTGACCGGGGAGCAGGACGATGGTGACCGTCATGATGTGGGCACTCCGGTGCGGCCGGATGAGGCGCCAAAACCACAAGGTTTCGCCGATTGGCTCGACACGTATATCGAGCGCAACAAAACACTGTCATCGTCAGAACGCCAAACCTTGTGGAAGCAGGCGGTTACCGAGTATGAAGCCGTCAAGGCGGATGCGGATCGGGTGAGTGCAGATGCCTGCCGTATCCGCGCTCTGATCAAGACGATCTGCGAAATCAGAGCAAAGCTGGCTGAGCAAACCCAGGCAGTTGGCACCCACGAACAAGCACTGAGCGCGACGGAAACCCAGCTTGCACACCTGGATGCGACGGAAAGCCGCCCCGCCCATGCGAAGCTCAAACAGTGTCTACAGGTGCTAGAACAGCATCAAGCCGACAAGCCTGGTTTCTGGCGAAACCTTATCAGCCTATGGGGCGCGCAGCGCAACTGGGACGCCAGGCAGACGTTGCTGGAAGGCCAGCGGGCGCTGGCCTCTGCCGAGTTCGCCCGGCTTGCACGCCAGATCAAGCAACTGGAGACATCAAAAGAGCGCTTGGAAAAGCAGGTCGACGAAGAGCACCGGACACTGACTCGACTGCAGCAACAGGTCAAAAAGCCAACTCAGGACGCGACCCGGCTGGCAACAGTCAACCAAGCCGAACACCTGCTCGCCTGGTTGCAAACAGGCAGCATCGGTTGTGGCGAGGTCATCGAACTGGCCGAGCCCTGGCGTATCGAAGGTTGGCGGCAGGCACGTGCACGTGTGTTTATCCAGGCACTCAAGCTTCACCGGACGTTTTTCGAATTGGAGGCGACACGGATGAAGGCCAATCTGAAACTGATCAACAGCCTGTTGACGGGGCCACGCTTCCGCGGTCTTTCGTGTGACGCCATCCGTTCAGCTTGGGCCTCCCTGTTCATGGTGGTTCCGGTCTTGAGCAGCACCTTCGCCTCCTTCGCCCGGTCATTCAGTTCGCTGGGGGTCAGTGAAATCGGCTGGCTGCTGGTGGATGAAGCCGGTCAGGCACCCCCCCAAGCAGCAGTTGGGGCCTTGTGGCGCGCCCGGCGCGCCTTGCTGGTTGGCGATCCCCTCCAGCTCAAGCCCATCGTCAAGGTGTCCGATGCGGTGTTGGAGCACATGCGCACACATTACCGTGTCGCTGCGCATTGGCTCCCCAATCGGCAGTCCGCACAGAAGCTGGCTGATGAAGTCACCCCATGGGGGCGCATGGCCGGACCCACCGGGAGCAAGACCTGGGTTGGACTGCCGCTGCTGGTCCATCGCCGCTGCGACAGGCCGATGTATGAGCTCGCCAATCGCATTGCCTATGACGGGGTGATGGTGTACGGCACCATGGCACCGCACGCCGGCAAAGAAACACCGGCCAGTTTGCTGACTGGCTGGATAGATGCCTGTGGTCCATCCGAAGGAAACTGGATACCTGCCGAAGGTGTGGTTCTGCGAGAACTGCTGGCACGCTTGTTCGAGGATGGCGTGGAGGCCAAGGACATCGCCGTCATCACCCCCTTTACTGCCGTTCGGGACAATCTCAGGCGCATCGTGAAAAAGAAGATGATCTCCGGCACCATCCATACCATGCAGGGTAAGGAAGCCGCGGTTGTCATCATGGTCCTGGGGGGCAATACGGGTAGCTTTGGAGCCCGCGATTGGGCGGTTTCAGAGCCGAATCTTCTGAACGTGGCCGCGACACGGGCGAAACGGCGTTTCTATGTGATTGGCGATCGCAGTGACTGGCAGAACCGGGCACTGTTCTGCGACGTCATGGATCTGCTGCCACCGCAGAGAGTCTCGGCTATTGAACAGGAGCAGATGTCACTGCCCCAATAGCTGTAAAACAGCGTGCAAGTGCACCGGACTTCCTGAGTGATTTGACCACTCAGGGTGTCCGTATGTTTGCGTAAACCAGCCGTTGCTCGTACCTGGGCGGACTGTCTATTTCGGCCGAATTGCTGCCAACCTGGCTGACGCATCGTCAGTTGGTCGGCCAAAGCTGTCCTTCCGCTTCTTGTAGGACAACGGCCGGTTTGCACAAAATTTCGGACGCATTCGACAAGAGCAGGCTAGCCAGCCCATATTTCAAGTTAGGAATGACGTACTACGCCAAGTTTCCAGGACCGGCGAAGACTATGTACCAAATACCGCCGAAGAGGTTTCTTCAGGCAATAGGGGAAATAGCTCCTTGAAGGGGGGGCATCTCAATCCGGTAACCGCCTTTCAAGCAAAGTCTGGGTCAGCCCTGCAACAGGATTACCGCTCCTGTTCTGCAGACAAGCCAAATCAGCACAAAGACTGCTGCCGTTACGCGACTTACCGGACGGTTCTCTGCCGCAATCGCACGTTGTCGGAACTCTTCCATCAGTTCATCAGGAATCAGACGGACCACCAGCAACACGCCTAGCGGTACCAAAATCAGATCATCCAAGTAACCGATGACGGGTATAAAGTCAGGAATCAGGTCAAGGGGCGACAAGGCATAGACGGCAACCAACAGCGCTAGTAGCTTGGCATGCCACGGTGTTCTGGGGTCAAGTGCGGCCAGCCACAACGCATGAACACCACGCTTGAGGACTTTGCCCACTGCCGCAAGCGTTGCACCGGCCTCTGACCCCTGAAAGGGGTTGATGCCGGCATTGTCGCCCGCTGGCTGTCAACGCTCTTCCAGGCACTCGCCGACGCCGGAAAGGTCTACGCTTTAAGCAGTCGGCACGCGCCGCAGCCCCCCGGGAGAGCCATGATGCTCAGCAAGAATACGATCTGCCTGTGGTACGACGGCGACGCCTTGGATGCCGCCAGTTTCTATGCCCGCACCTTCCCCGACAGCGCTGTCGGCGCCGTACACCATGCGCCGGGCGACTACCCCGCCGGCAAGCAGGGCGACGTGCTGATGGTGGAGTTCACCGTGGTCGGCATCCCCTGCCTGGGCCTGAATGGCGGCCCGGACATACAGCACAGCGAGGCGTTCTCTTTCCAGATTGCTACCGACGACCAGGCCGAAACCGACCGCCTGTGGCACGCGATCATCGACAACGGCGGCCAGGAAAGCGCCTGCGGTTGGTGCCGCGACCGCTGGGGCCTGTCCTGGCAGATCACCCCGCGCGCGTTGATCGCGGCGGTGACCGACCCAGACCCGGCTGCTGCCAGGCGCGCCTTCGTGGCGATGATGGACATGACGCGGATCGACATCGCCGCGATAGAGGCGGCGCGGCTGGGCCGCTAGCCGACAAGGTTGGCCGCAAGGCCGGCGCCAGCATGCAAAATCCCGCCACTCGGCGGGGTTTTTCATGCTCATCACTGCCTTGCCTTGAAGTCCCGAACCATCTCCTTCGTCACATCGCTGGCATAGCAAAGCGGGGATTCTCCACCGGGTCGGCTGTAAGCACTCCTTCTGCCACATGAACGGCCATTGCTTGTCGTGTTGTATGGACAGGGGCAATTGCCATAGTAGCTGTCGATCGACTCCTGAATGATGGCCTGCTTGATCTGCTCATCTGACATCGCTTTCTTCGCATGAACCGGCGACGCCGCCTGAATCGATCCCTGATTCGTAGACTTTTTCGAGCCTCAGTGCAGTCACTGGTCAATGACTGTAGTTAGCCGATAACTGTCATGCTAGCACAAAGGCATGATCGGCTGCTGTGGCCGAGAGCTGGTCATCCACAATAGATTCGACTCTGACGCTGGGTATTGCTCAAGATGGGGTGGACGTCGGGCGCATCAATGACGAATGGTTACTTTACGTGTATAAGCGGCCATAGAGGCAATTCACATTGCAAGAATAAGGAAACGATCATGAACCTTAATTGGAGCTATCCCGGCGCTCGCTGGTGGAAGTTTGACTTCCACACGCATACTCCTGCCTCCAAGGACACCAGTGCATGGCAAGCTGTCATCGGCACTCAGAATGAAATGACGCCAGAGAAATGGCTGCTTAAGTACATGGCTGCCGAGATCGATTGTGTGGCTGTCACCGACCACAATAGCGGTGAGTGGATCGACAAGCTCAAATCGGCGTATGCCCAGATGAAGAGAGACGCGGATTCAGGCGCTGCGTCGGAGGGATTTCGCGAACTGCATCTGTTTCCTGGCGTAGAGATTTCGGTTCAAGGCGGCTTCCACCTGCTGGCGATATTTGACACATATGCCTGTAGCCAGACCATCAGCGACTTGCTCGCAGTCGTCCGTTACGACGGTACGCGAGGCGACAGCGATGGAGTCACTCGTGAGGGTGCTGCAAGAGTTGTCGCGGAGGTGTTGGCTGCCGGTGGAGTGGTCGTTCCTGCCCATGTTGACAGTGCCAAGGGTCTGCTTCAGGTCGAATCTGGGACACGCAAGTGCCAACTCGATCCGAACACGGTGAAGCAGGTTTTGCTGGAGCCCGGCATCCTAGCTCTAGAATGGGTTGATCTGACTGCCCCCAAGCCTATGTTGCTGGAAGAGTTGAAGCTCTCATTTGCCAGCGTTGTCGGTAGCGATTGCCACAGCTTTCAGGGGGCTGCCGTACCAGGCTCACGCTATACCTGGATCAAGATGGCAATACCCAGCCTGGAAGGCCTGCGATTGGCTTTGCTGGATGGGCAGGATGTGTCGGTTCGCCGTAGCGACGACGGTAACGGCTTTAAGCCGTTCGACAGACCAGAACATTTCATCGAATCCATCGAGATCTACAAAGCGCAGTGGATGGGCTTGAGCAAAAATGGCGCACGCTTGGCACTGAATCCATATTTCAATGCTTTGGTTGGTGGCCGTGGAACGGGAAAATCCACGGTAGTGCACGCACTTCGCTTGGCATTCCGACGCAATCAGGAGCTCACAAAAGGATCAGAGGCATGGCAAACTTTCGAGGGCTTTGCGAAGCCACTAAAGGGGCAAAAAGGGGGCTTACGCAACGAGACACAGATTCGCATTCGGGTCAGCCGAGACGGTACGCCATACCATCTCTTATGGCAGCAAGATGAGCTGGGGCATGTGGTCGAGGAATGGGATACCTCGACCCTATCTTTCAAGCCCTCAAGCAGTCAGTCGATCAACGAACAGCGCTTTCCGATCCGCTTATTCAGTCAAGGGCAGATTGCAGCATTGGCTGGTGACAGCCAACAAGCATTACTGAAGGTGATCGATGATGCCGCAGGCACCAGAGCAGAGCAAGCCGCTTTTGACGAAGCCATGCGCGGCTTCTTTACGACTCGTGCACAGATGCGGGAGATCGACGGGAAGCTGCTGGGCCGCGATGCGTTGAATATGGCCTTGGAGGATGTGCTGCGTAAGCTGGCTCGATTCGAAGGAGCCGACCATGCCATAGTATTGAAAAACTACCAGCGAAGTAGCAGACAAAGTCGTGAGTTGGAACGTCAGTTCGAAAGTACCGGGGGGCTTGTCGCACGCTTGCAGGACTTCGCGCAGGAATTGCTTGCAGAAGACCTACCGGAGAGCTTGTTCGATGCGACAACCGACGAATCTGCACTGAAGATTATTCAGAAACTGCATGATGCCATCGGCAAAGCACGCTCAGAAGTTGAGCGCATAGCCACCCAACTGGATGAACAGAACAGTATTTTCAAGGCTGAGCTGAATACGTCAGCTTGGTCTGTCCAGGCTACTAACACCAAATCCACCTATGACAAGCTGAAGGCCGAGCTGCAGCAGCAAGGGGTCAACGATCCAAGTGAATATGGGCATCTCGTGCAGGAGAAGCAACGACTTGAGACCGAGATCAAGAGAATGGATGCGCTGCAGAAACAGTGCGATGTTCTCAAAGAAAAGGCCCTGGCACAGTTGGAAGAGGTCAAAGTGGCACGTCGAGCCATCAGTGCCCGCCGCGTGACGTTTCTGCAATCTACTCTGGAAGACAACCCCTACGTGCGTATAGCGCTCATACCGTATAGCCGGGATGCACGTGCTATCGAGCGCTCTTTAAGAGACTTGTTGGGCGCAACCGAGGGCAAGTACACGGATGATCTCTATCAGGAGGGGCAGGATGATGCCCCAGCCAAGGGAATAGTTGCCGATCTCATCGAAGCTGCTGAGCTAACTGAGCAATCTGGTGAATGGGATACGTTGTCGTTTGAGGCATCGATTCAGGCGCTGAAGATCCGCCTAGGAAAAGCATGCAAAGGGAACGGTGATTTTGGCGGCTGGTTCAACAAGTTTTTGAAGGGCGAAGCCGACAAACGCCTGGAACTCATTGATCACATACGGTGCTGGTTCCCAGAAGATGGCCTGCAGGTTGAGTACAGTCGTAAGGGGGACGGTAAAGACTTCCAGTCCATTGGTCAGGCTTCTGCTGGCCAGCGTGCAGCTGCCATGTTGTCATTCTTGTTGGCCCATGGCAACGAGCCGTTGGTGCTTGACCAGCCCGAAGACGATCTGGACAACCACCTGATCTATGGCCTAGTCGTTCAGCAGATTCGCTCGAACAAGTTGCGGCGGCAGCTCATCATCGTCACCCACAACCCGAACATCGTAGTGAATGGTGATGCGGAGTTGATCCATGTGCTGGATTTCAATAACCAGTGTTACGTCAAGCAAAGTGACTCACTACAAAACCTGAAGATGCGTGAGGAGGTATGTCAGGTGATGGAGGGAGGCAAGGAGGCTTTTGAACGCCGTTATCAACGATTGGGAAGAGCGGTTTGATGTACGTAACGTCGTTGACATGCCCTGAGTGGCCATTGGTGTATCGGCTCAGATTAGGTAGGCACATTGTAACCATTAGACAAGTGCTCGCATGACTGCTTAGAGCCGCATACCAGTCGCATGTGGCTGTCGATGTGAACGTCTTCTATGGCCGATCAGTTAACTATGCATCAGCAAGGTCGACGGCATTTCGGCCAAAGCCGACGAAAGTGCTTTAAAGTGACTTTGACCGTTCCATATGGGAAAGCGGTCAGATCTCCGTGGCAGGGTCACCTGCAGGCTTGCAAGTGCCTACAAAGTCATCATGACATTCTTCTATGACAATGATTTCAAGGTGGTTATCATAGAACACTATTTTGAAATGCATAGGATGAAGTTGTGGTCTTCCAAGTTGCCAAGATACAAGGGATAAATGTAGGGATCAAACTGCTCAACGTCATCGCCGACAAGGGCTTGCAGGCCATAATTTGATGCTCAGAACAGCGGAGACAGGCATTGGCGACACTGATTACTCCTTTCAACTCCCAGCACCTTGAAGCCGCCTGCCGTATCTTGGCCGATACTGAACTCGGCTTGAGTGGCACGCAGATTGCGCGATTACTGCAAGAGATCAAAGTTGCTGACACATCGCCCGGCATATCCAAATGGCAACGTTTGTTCAATGCGCTTGCTCACGTGCAGAACCAGCATCAGGTCGGCAACCATCTCATCATGTTCATCAATCGCGCGATGAGCCCTGTGAACTATGCTCGCGACCCTGCGACGTTCGCCTGGCGACGTGACGAACTCAATGTCGTTCTTGCTTTCTCCGGCTTCTATGTGCGTGAAGATGGCAAGGTTGGGCATGCAGACAAGGCAACAACACTTGATGCTGCTCGCGCACGCGCCGGGCGGCTCAAAGCGGCGCTAGAAAGCCGCACCGTCCACACGGAAGTGCTGAACTATTGCCGCGCCGAGTTGCTGGACGAAAACTACTTCCATGCCGTCTTCGAGGCAACGAAAGGCGTCGCAGAGAGGATTCGCCTGCTGTCAGACCAGAACGGCGATGGCGCTGACCTGGTAAACAAGGCATTCGCGGGCCAGCAGCCCATTTTGGCCCTGGGGCCACTCACTACTGAGTCAGAAAAGAGCGAACAGAAAGGCTTTGCCAATCTTTTGATCGGTCTATTCGGTGCCGTTCGCAATCCGTTGGCCCATGCTCCCAAAACGAATTGGCCCATGTCCGAGCAGGACGCGCTGGACATTCTGTCACTGGTATCGCTGATTCACCGCAAGCTGGATGGCGCCGTGAAAGTAGCAACCACATCGCTACAACAGGATGGCAAGAATGGATGAGGCGGTCGTTGTCTTTTCTCGAAAAGGGATTTTCCAGACTACGATTGCCGCGCGCGAAGTTCGCAGCCGGGAGCATGCCCGCAAGTTGTGGCCGCTGGTATCTCCCAGCGCATCACGGCAGATGGTGACGTGGGTCAGCCCCTCCTTTGAGAACGGGAAGTTGCGTCGGAGATCCCATTTCCGGGTTCTTCCTGCCCAGCACACCTATAACCCCAAAGCGCACTTCGACGATGAAGAAGCCTGCCGGTGGCACTCCGTGCAGGAAAGCCCCGAACATCAGCGGGCAAAAGAACTTGTCGCGACCGAACTTTCCCGACGCTTGAATGCCGGGCTTGCAATGCCGTGGGCGTTTAAGGATGCGGATGCGTCGGACTATCCGCTGGAAGGCAACTTGTTGCTCGGTGCCGACCGGGTGGCAACCGAGTATCCCCTGGAGACGCCATTCGGCAGTAAATTCCGGCTCGACGTTGCTGTGCTCGGGCCGCCGGTTCAGACTGAGCCTATGGTGCTAGGTGGTGTTGAGATCGAACTTGGTCATGCCTTCGATGGGCGCAAAGCACTGATAGGGAAATCGCTCGGATTTCCTCTCGTCTCGATCGACATCACCGAGATGACGCTGGCCGAACTCACGCCCGAGTGGGCACAGCAGGTATTGACTGCAACCACACGGAGCCACGAGCAAGGACGTCGGCAGACCTACATCTATCTCCACGACCTGCTGTACCCCCTCTACGCGCAACTGCCGGCGTTCCTGGACGATGAGCAACGCCACCAGTTCCTTGTGTTTGCTGACGACGGAGCCCTGACCAAGCTGGTGCGCTGGATAAACCTGCTCGCCGAAAAGTTGAAGTACCCGAAAAGTACGGTCGCCGTTGCCCTGGTCAATGGCAAGAACGAACAGTCGCGCAAGATGCTGGAGCGCGCGGGACAAGTCGTTGGCCCAGACTGGAAAGAGTTTAACAGCCAGCGATGCCTGCGGCTGACCCTACCCCGACCCAAAGGCCCGGCGGATCTCCAGGCCCATCGCTTCCACATGACGATGGCGCGCATCCTGATGTCACACACAGATGCGCTCGTTGGCTACAAGTATTGCAATGGCGTGGACAACCACCTCCCCGAAGAAGACGTGTGGGTTGCACGCCATTGGGCTGCCGATTTCAAAACCTATACCGACCACCGAGTATTGCCAAAGCGACTGGCCGAACCGATCAACAGGTTGATCGCGGTGGTCTCGGACTTACGTCGCAATCACGAGATAACCGCCCAAGAGGTGTAACCATACGATGCCGGAAATCATCCTTCGGGCAAACACTGCGGCGGAGCTGAGGGCCAGACTTGCCGAACTGGACATTAATGTGCCCATGCGTTCGGCGGGCCGCAGGAGTCATCATGCAGAACGCTACTGTATCGCATATTTGCTTGCGACACTGCCGATTGAACAGCTCTCGTTTCCTCTGACCCTTACCCACTCCGACAAGCCGGATTTTCTGTTAGCGATGACTGGCGGTGATGTCGGGATCGAGCACACGGAAGCAGTGCCGGAGAACATCGCACACGCGGATTTTCTGCGTGAAAAGGAGGGCTTGGGACCGGAGGTCTACTTCACTCCCCGCGCTACGCCCGGGGAGCCTCGGAAGACAGCTGCGCAACTCCGCAGCGAGATCGAGGCAGATGCGCCTGGTTGTGGCTGGGACGGTGATTCACCAGAGCGCGAATGGGCTGCAGTGATGGCTCACTTCGTCACAGAGAAAATCCCCAAGGTGACGGCCAACGGCTTCGTTCGATATCCTGCCAACTGGCTGATCGTCTACGACAACTGGCCGCTACCCGCCGTCAACTACTCCAAAGCGGCATCGTACCTAGCACCCTTCTTGGTGGACATGGGTGCCTTCTCGGTATTCGATGCGATCTTTGTCCACAACGATTCTCGAATGTGTGAGTTCCGCGATGCACCGATCAACCACACGCTGATTAAGCCAGGCTTGATGCGCTAGATCCATAAGCAAGATTCGTTTCCCGACGCTCAGCCGTCGGGCTCGCGGACGGGGCCCCGCGCTTCGCGCGAGTCGCGGCCATCTGGCTTTGATCACTGACACCTCCGGCCCTTGAGGGCCTGCGCACTGCGCTTGCCTGCCCATGCCTTCGTTGTGAGGTGAATATAGGAGCCTGGACAATCCAAAAGGCAGGTCGTCGGCCTGAACGGTCATTCGACAGGCATGCCTGTTCAGGCTGCAGTGTCATGGTTACCGGCCGTTCAACTTTGATTGACGTCGAACGCCTGCATCGCGATCCATCGAACTCACACTCCCGACCCACTGCGGTCATACGATTGGGCGATCTCATTGTCCAAAAGTGGTCGCTCAGCCTAGCATCAGTAGTCCGGTGCGATGTCCAACACCGGTGGCGTCAGGTCGATGCGCCATTTGGCAACGGCAGCCTGACGCCGTTCTTCGTCAAGGTCACCGAGATGCGTGAGAAGCTCTTCCTGACGCGGCTGGCCGAAGACGAGACGGTAGAGCGCCAGCCCGCGCTTGAGCCTCTGCAGGTGTATCTCATCGCGGGATAAGGGCAGCAGCGGAACCCTTCGCTCGATGCGCGCACCGCCTTCTGTCTCGAACAGCCAGAAAGTCTTGAGGTCTGTTCCGCGTTCTTGCTTGGCGAGCTCGAACAGGACCTTCCAAGGATCTTGCCCAACCTTCCAATAAGAGCTCAGGCCCACCCGCCCGAATACACTCGCGACGTTCTTTCGGACGGCGTGGCCCTTGTAGCGATGGACACGTCCCTCGCGCTGCTCCATGTCCACAGGATTGGAAGGAAGGTTCCAGTGAACGATGGCGTGACACCAGATGTGGAAGTCGAGACCTTCTTGGCCAACGGAAGTGGACGCGAGCACGAACGGACGGAACGGCGAGTTGAATGCCGACCGAACGACCTCGGCCCGGGTCTCTCCTTTCTCGTCCTTCAGGTCTCCGAAGCGAAGCGCGAATTGGCACCTCACCTTGAAGGGTACAACTTCCATGCGTCCCCGGGTGGGCTCCAGATTGAACTCATCTACTGACAGCGGTACGGCTCGAATGGAGAGACTGGTGCTGATCTCGGCGGCAACCTTGGTGACCCTCTCTGCGTCAGGCGCGCCTGCAACCCCGAGAGACTCCACAAGCACGTGCACTTGTTCATCGAGGAGCGAACCCAGATTGCCGTCCAGGCCGTGTTGGAGTGCGAGCTCCCAGTAGGGCCGTGTCGATGTGTCCCGAAGGATGGTGACAGACTCGCGCACATTGAGGAGCGACTGGAATGCCATGCCGATGCTCGAGGACGCATTCAGCAGGGCTGGGTCATCCCAATCAGCTGTGATGCACGACCGCTTGAGCGATCGAAGCGCGCAGACCGCTGGGCTGGCGAGTGCGAGTCTGGCCAGCACTCGCGCTAGGTCAGTAGGAGGCGGTCCAAGCTTGAGGCCGCCCGCATCGCTTACGGCTCGGATGAACATGGCCACATGCACCGAATGCTTCGACTCGCCATCCTCAGGATCGTCAACGCCTCGCCAGGTCTGCAGCCACTGTGCGATCGACGGACTCTTGGCGCCGTCCAAGAGTGCGACTGCGGCCCAATACCATCGCTCATCGGGTCGCGAGCCAGTGGTTTGATGCTTCGCAAGGTGAGGGCGCAGAGCCTTATCGAGCCTCTCCTCGACCTCGTCCAGCACCCATTGCTGACTGGGTAGGTCGGCTGACTTCAGGGACAGCTCGACTGGATCCACGATGCCGGCCAGGGCTGAAGAGGGGTGCATGAGTAACAGTACCGTCATGCCTGTCGGGCTGCCGTCAGTCTCCTGCCTGAACCGAAGTGGCCTTGGGACTATCGTCTCGTAGTTGCGGCCCGAGTCCATGGCAACCTGACTATCGGTGAACGCCAGGCGTTCCGCCTCATAGGAGCAGAGCGCCGCGATCGCATCAGGGACAACGTTCCATGCCGAGAAGACCAAGGACTTGGTCTGAGTGGCCAGACCCTTGAACGGGCCGGCAGGTTCCCATGCGGGAAGTGAAGGCGGTAGCCACAGCACTCGCCAGAGGCCGCGGCCAGTCGTGTCTCTCATCAACGCTCGCAAGCGGGCGTTTGCAGGCGCGACGGCAGCGAACTTCTTGAACCTAGTCTTGGTGAGGAGGCCTCGTCGATGGCGCTGCAGAAATGCAATCAGCTCGGCACGACGTGTTCGAGTCAAGCCATCGATGTTGCGACGCAGCTCATACCCCTTCATGAGGTTGATTGCGTACGGGGTGGACTTCCAGTACTCGATGGAGTCTCTCGCGTCCGCCTTGAGCGACGCTCCGTCAATAAGAACAGCCTGCGCCAGGTCATCGACCTCGATAGGCGCTGGCACTGAAGGCTCACACGTCATCGCGTCTAGGAGTGTCGTGCTCGCGACGCGCTCTGTGCGGCACATGACCTGCTGCAGCCTTCGCTGGAGGACATCTCTGGCCGGCTCGGTCTGCAGCGTCGACGAAGTCGATGAGAGGTCGAGCAGGTCGCGCCTGAACCTATCGAGCTCGCCCTTGACCTCCTCAACAGCTCGCTTGGAGTTGAACAGAAATCCGAGCGTCCTCAGAAAATCCGGGTAATGGTCATCCTCCTTTTCATGGTCGAGCGACAGCATCTTGTAGGGCGTCGCAGACAGAAGGAGAACTCGGGCTGTCTTGTGGTCAAAGAGGGCGTGCGCCAGTTCGGACGCCGGATCTTCGTCTTGGAGCAAATGGCGAAAGCGCTGGAACTCATCGACGATGACAAGTCTTGGTGTCAACGCCTCCAGGCAGATCCGGGCCAAGCGTTGACGCAGCTCACCAATGACGGCGTAGCGCTCTTCGCTGTCTTGGGGAGGAATTTCTTCACGGTAGGTCTTGAACTTGAGGGAAAGTCCGCGCAGTCCTTCAAAGAACGCCTCGTCTGCCCGGAGACTTTGGATGTAGCGCTCGGCGATGTCGGGATCAAACGCTTCGGTCTGCTTGGCCAGCGCATTGGTCCAACCGCTCGGGCGAGCGGTCGCATGGAGAAGGTTCGCGAGTCCATCCGAATTCAGGCCACTACCCTGGAGCATTCGGAAAATGAGGATGCGCTCAGGAAGCCATCCCCCTTGGGACTTGAGGTCAAACGCGGTGCCAGGTGTGAAGCTGACGAAGTTGATTCGGTTTGCAGCCAAGTTCTTGACGTGAAGGGGCAATAGCGTGAGCCGGCTCGCGAGCGAGAAGTCCTTCTGGCCCAGTACATTCAGCCGAGCGACGTTCTGGTGGGCGATGGCTGCGTTCGAGCAGATGTAGACAAAGTCTGCGCGCGCCTTGCTGTCTTTCAGGTGCTCGATCGTTTTGGCGATCACACCTCGAGCCACCATCGTCTTTCCCAGGCCGACCTCGTCTGCGACGAGGAAGCGCCTCGTCGGCGTCTCGGCGAGGAACATGCGATGGAAGACGTATTCGACCGTTCGTCGCTGGAAGTCTTTGAGACTGCGAAGTGTCTCGTCGGCGGAAAATGGCATCGTCATCGTCTCTTTCTGGCCCTGGCCGCCTCGAAGACCTTCCAGACTGAGTCGAAGGCTGGCGGCACGACGTCCCCGTTATCGCCAGCGTGGCCTCTCAGGTGTTCGACGACGCGCGCGACGTCATCGAGTCGCTTCGGCTCGCGAGACCACACTCGAACAAGGTCCTCCAACAGTGCTGCGGAGTCGTCGAGCCCCTTCTTCCACTCGAAGCCCTTGCCGTGGCCTGTAGATGGCTCGGCAGGAAATTCTTGGTCGAAGCCACCGAGAAGAAGCTTCAGGTACCGCACGAACCCTTCGCGATTTCGAATGACCCGCCGCATGATGGCGGCCTCGCGATCTTCGGGCGCCGTCAGTGGCAGATTGAGAACGAACATCAGGCGCTGGCCGCTCAGGCTCAGCGAGAGCGCCACTAGGCCAGTGATATCGGCTGATTCCACCGGGGGAAGCAGCAGCGCCTGCGCTTCCATGAGCGGGGCGGCATCGACTGCGGTCTCAGGCGCCTGGGAGAGCAACCACGCCTCGACCAGGGCGCTGGAGACTTCGATGTCTGTAGGCGACGTCAGTCGAACCTGCCAGAGGCCGTCAGACGCTTGGATGCACTCCGCCTTAAGTTTCGAGTCCGAGATTGCTCGTCGGAGGTTCTCAAGTTGACTGCGTATCTCTTGGGCCTCGGCATCTTCGGCCGCGCAAACATCCTTGTCGGTGAATGGGGCCAGAACTGCACCGAAGCCGCTCTGGGACAGTAGGTCGGTGACTTGCCCGACTTTGCTGTGCTTGCCGATAAGTTCGACCAGGACTTCCACATTGGTGCCGGCGACCATCGCTGCATTGGTCACGTTGGCCGAGCCGACATAGAGATGCGTCATCCACGCACGCCGCAGCAGGATGGCCTTTGCATGCAAGCCGACGAGGTCTGGCGATGTTTGCTCCTCACCATCTTCAGTCTCGGCAGCGTCGTCAAGAACGTAGCAGGCGTTGAAGCTTGCTCGAGTCTCCGCACTCAGCGCCGACAGAGTGTCAGGCCGGGAGATGAGTGACACGCGCTGTTTGGCGTTACCGCAGACTTGGGCGACGGCGGTGTCAGTCAGGAACGGAGAGATGAGGGCGATCTCATCGGCGGGGCCGGGCCTCCACGGCGTCTGCTTGAGCCCGAGTACGTGGAATTTCACTTCCTGCCAGTCGGCCGGGGGCGCGAGCTTGGTACACAGGAGGTCGTCGGTCAGTTCGGTGAGCTGCTTTTTTCGAGATGTCTTGAGGCGGGAGACCGCCCAGTCCGGCAGCAGCTTGAGTAGGTCGCACAAGGGACGGTTCTCTGGCTGGGGCGCTCGTAGAACTTCGCCCTCCAAGACCAGGGACAGGTCCCAGCATCGGTCGGAGGTCAAATTTCGAGACAGGACGCCCAAGCGGACCAGGGCGGGGCGTTGGTTGCTGGGATCTGCAAAGCGCAGAAGCCAGAGCTTTGGATGAAAGGCTCCGCCGCCCGGCGCTCGCACCTCGGCGATGGTGGACTCGAGCATCGAGAACAAGGCATTCCCATTGCCAGGAACAGCAATCTGACCTCGGTCTGCGAACACCGTCAGTCGCTTGGCGACCCGCTGCAGCGACTCTAGAAGTCGGATGGGGTCTTGGAGGATAGAGGCATCATCCCGATTGGCCATCCAGGCCAGATGGACCGGCACGCCAAGGAGGCTCAAAGGATCGAGCGAGTAGGTTGTCGCGATTCCCTTGTCGAACACCAGTCCCAGCGGAGGCGTCAACAGGCTGGTGAGAAGGCTGCGGTTGTTTGGATCGAGCATATGCGTCAGCTTCGGCGAAGTGCCGGCAGAAGGTCGCCCAGGAAGTCATTGGTCGTCGGCCACCGATACACCAACCGGTTCAAGCCAGAGCTGCCGCCCCACTGGTTCAGTGCTCCTCGATTGGTGAAGCGAGAACGTGACTTCTTGAGCGTCCGCTCGCGACGCTCGATCAGATCTCGGGCTGAGTCATCCTCGGCGAACTCACCCCGGGTGGCGATCAGACGGGCAGTCCAATCCGCCACGAAGCCCCGCGTTGCACTCGAGACCGGATGACCACGACTTGCCAGAACGTCCCAGAGCTCGCCGAGGTTCCACTTCTTGATGTCCGAGAGGCTTGCGCGCTCCCGCCACTTTTCAAGCCCCTCGCGATGGTTCTGACCGAGGGCTTCGTCTTGGCGCTTGTCTGCCAAGCAGACGTTGTAGAGCCATGCTGCGCCCTCGACGACGTCCGACAGGAGCCGTCCGTGTTCCAATAGGTCACGCGCCGGCTTAGGAAACGAGCCGAGCTGGTGGTGAAGCCAGGGCTCGCGACAGTCGTCAGACCTACCGTAAAGGACAAGCCACGACAGGAGGCTGTCGGGGCAGCTTGTCGCGATGCGATCACGTAGGTATCGAGCTTCGTCGGGACTGATCTTCAGACTGAGCTTGGTCGGGAACCCTTCGGGCGCAGCGGGCAGACCCAGATGCCATGTTGTCAGCGATGCGTTGGGGTCCGCATCGTCGTCGTCTTTCCGGCGATGGGCTGCCCGCTTCAGGGCAAGGGCTGGTGCGCTACGAAAGTAGTCGCTCTGGGAGCCATCAAAGGCCCGGATGCCCCACGTGCGCAGGCCAGCCCAGTAGACCGAGCTCGGTAGCCGCTTCAGATTCCCCTTGGACTGGGCACCGAAGATCCCACGCTCATTGCTGTCCAAGAGCGGCTCGACCATGGACAGCTCGAACTTGCGAGACTCGAGCGAGAAGGAACCTGGCGCCAGACGCCGGCTCTCGAGCTCTCGATACATCCAGGGCACTAGCAGCATGTAGCGCAGACGAGTCTGGATCGTTGACGTTCCTGGGAAGAGTATGTCGGCGATGCCGTCCCGGATCGAGCCGATACCCAGTTCGTCTCGACTTTCCTTCTCTCGAAAGAGCGACAGTACCCGCAGGCTGCGGTCTCTCGCGGCGGAGTCATGGTCAAGCCAAGTCAGGGAAGATGCCATCGAGCCTTCTTTGTACTTTGCGAAGCTACGCTGTTCGTAGATGTGCTGTTCTCATTTTAAAACGGATTTTGAGGACGGCTTTCGACATCGCGCCCAAAAATTCTCTGAATCGCCCCTGCTTTTGTGGAAGCCGTCAGCTTTGGGCGCTACTGCAGCCGTTCAAGCAGGAGGAGCTGAACGTCGGCAATGGCCGATCAGCAGCCCGCCCTTCGCGGTAAGGCCCGGTCGTCGGCGAAAGCTACAATCAGGGCTGGATGCATTAATCGGCAGCTTCATGGCGCTCTCCTGCCATCGAAAAATGACTACGAAAACCGGGGAGATTCAGAACTGCAACAAGCGCAAGTGGAAAATTCATTACCGTGAAAATACCAACATTGATTCTTACTTGGTGTTTGGTGATTTGTATCCAGGGGCTAGCTTTGCACTTTCGACACCGTACAAAGCTAGCGGGTCCTTTAGCCAGAGACGGAATGCTTCATCAGCAATGCAATGGTCTGGGGAACAGTCAACATGCCATTGCCTCAAAATATACCCCGCCATAGCTGCTCTGAGTTTGAGATGTAATACTCCACCTTCCATGCCATAGTCTCGCTGAACCAGCTCATTGGCGCCACGAGCAGGGTGCGGTACTAGATCCAACTCAACAATCCGATTCCATTGAATATCGTTAGTGGCTAACTCATGCTTTTCAATCGCAGAGTTTGTGAGCAACTGTGCATCGTCCATTCGACTAATAACGAAGTCTATGAATTTCCCATTTTTGCGGTCATAGGCACGGGTATGCCAGCGCATGCCATCGCAGGCTAGCGCAAATGGAACGATTTCACGCCTAGACAGGCCACTCGAGTTTGAGAAGTACTGTATGGAGACGGCTTTGCCGGTGTGAATGGCTCGAGTTACAGGAGCCAAGATGTGAGTGTCTATGCGATTGAGAGTTGGCGGAACTTCACAAGTGATTAGTGGCCCTGCGACAACATTCACGCCATCGCCGAAGCCTTGAGACAAGGCAGTAAGAACACGTGCGGGTATGTGTTCAAAAATCGGTGCAAAGAATTCTCCGGTTATATACGTCTTAGACGTGCCATCGAACTCCATGTTGCTGGGAGCTAGTTCTTTGTACTGTCCGAAGTCACGAGTTGCTGCAGCTGGTGCAATACCGAAGCGGTCTGTTAGGTCCGCGCGGCTTACGCTCCCTAAGAAGTAGAGGCGGAACTCAATATAGGCGAGTCGTTCTCGTTGTGCTGGCGAGAGTTGCTCCAACATGGCTTGTCCTAGGCGATAGATGAGGGGTTTTCTTTGCTGAGATTGTAGTTTGTTTTATGGTATCAATCAAAAACAAATATGAGTGTTGACATCATCAAAATGATGATGGTACATTGCGGATGGTATCGTATGCCCATAGAAGGTTTGCAGCACGACTTGTGCTGAGTGGTCATAGGGATACTGTGTTGTAAGAACGTGCAGAGGCCCTAGCCTGATGAAAGCTAGGTCAAGACGGAGAGGAGGAAGAAAATGAAGCAGCAGAAGTGAAACGAGGCAAGCTTGGAGGCTTGCCCCGAGTGAAATCAGCATGAAGCGCTGACTCCGGTTTGGTCGCCTACAGTCTCGCTTCGCTGGTCCTCGTTGTCAAGTTTTCCCATGTATTTCCCCTGTTATCGCTGTCGCAATTTCGACGAGCGAGGGGGCAACTTACTCATAGGAATTTGAGCAATGACTACCAATATCGAAGTTGTAAACATCGAAACCTACGCCAAGGCCAACAAGCCGGTTCCTGCCGGACATAAGTATCAGATCAAGATCGACAAGCAACTGTACGTTGTTGAAGTCGAGCAGATGACGGGGCGAGACATTTTGATGCTCGCAGGCAAGATTCCGCCTGAACGCCATATCCTCCAACTTAAGGAGGGCAAGAGTGTTCGCAAGATTGAGCTCGATGAGGTTGTGAGCTTCCTGGCTCCGGGAGTCGAGCGCTTTATGACTATCCCGAACGAGGTGACTGAAGGGGACGCGAGTTTTTCGCGACGCCAGTTTGGCCTGCTGGAAGAGGATGAGCGCTATCTGAACTCCTTGGGCCTTCCTTGGGAGGCGGTCACGGAAGGTGGCATTCAGCGCGTGGTGATTCATAGCTGGCCGGTGCCGACCGGGTACAACGTGGAGCGTGCTAGCGTTAACGTGCAACTTCCCCCAGGCTATCCCGACACTCAAATCGATATGGCATATTTCTACCCGGCACTGAGCCGCCAAGATGGGCGAGCCATTGGTGCTCTGTGTCCGGATAGTTTTGATGGTAAGACGTGGCAGCGCTGGTCACGACACCGTACAGCAAGTAGTCAGTGGCGTATCGGTACTGACTGTCTCGAAACGCATATGGCATTGGTTGCCGATTGGCTGGCAATGGAGTTGCGCAAATGACTCCAAAGTATTCGTTAGCCTTGTCTGGCAAACATTATGAACAGCTAAAGCAGCACCTTTTTCCTGGTGACGGCAAGGAAGCCGTAGCACTCGCCCTTTGTGGTCGCTCCACAGGTGATCGGGGGCACCGTTTTCTGGTGCACTCGCTCTTTCCTGTGCCTTACGAGGTGTGCCGAATTCGAGAGGAACATCGGGTGACATGGTCACCTGAGTCCGTGGTGCCCGCCCTGACAATGGCGCTGAATCAAGGGTTCTGTATCGTCAAGATTCATAGCCATCCCAACGGTTATGACGATTTTTCTCCAACAGATGATCGCTCTGACGAGGCATTTTTCTCCTCCGTGTTTGGCTGGCTCGATTCTGATGAAGCGCAGGCTAGCATGATCATGCTGCCTGATGGATCGATGTTTGGCCGCACTATCTGGCCGGATCATATTGGTGAGCCACTAGAAGAGATTCGTGTTGCCGGGGATGACATCCTTGTCTGGAGAGATCATGTGTCCCAGGGTGATACACCTGAGCATGCTCGACGGATTGCACAGACATTTGGAGAGAAGACCTACGGTCTTCTGAGTTCTCTTCGGGTTGGTGTGGTTGGGTGTTCTGGCACGGGAAGTATCGTGATTGAGCAGCTGGCAAGGAACTGTGTTGGAGAGCTTGTGCTCGTCGATCCAGACCATGTCGAAAGTAAGAACCTCAATCGTATCCTCAACAGTACGTTGGAAGACGCTCAGCAGGGACATAGCAAGGTTGAAGTCATGCAGCGTGCCATTGCTTCAATGGGGCTGGGTACCAAGGTGTATGGCTTTGAAGTAGACCTGATGAACGAGGAAGTGATACGCAAACTTGCATCTTGCGACGTGCTCTTTGGCTGCATGGACTCGGTTGATGGTCGGCATGTACTCAATAAGTTGGCAAGTTTCTACCTAGTTCCCCTTATTGATGTGGGCGTCCGCATTGATGCGGATGGGGGGGGTGGTATCGACAAAGTCTGTGCAGCAGTTCATTACATTCAGCCTGGTGGTTCCAGTTTGATGAGCCGTGGGGTCTACTCGCAGGAGGATCTGGACGCGGCATTTATGAAGCGGCGGAACCCTGAGCAGTATTCACAATTGCTTAAGGACGGCTATGTACGAAATGCGCGGGTTGATCAACCGGCAGTCATTTCAATCAACATGCAGGCTGCATCGCTTGCTGTGAATGAGTTTTTAGCCAGGGTCCATCCCTATCGCGTTGAGTCGAATAGTGAGTATGCCTATCGTTGTCAGGTTCTGAGTGACCCGGCCGCAAGCCTAGACTCGCCTGATGGTCAGCCTTGTCATAGCTTTGAAGCAAGGATGGGCTACGGCGATGTGAAGCCGCTTCTTGGGCTTCATGGTCTGTTGAACTGAATTAGGAGAGATAGATGTTGTGGCTTCTGCGCTGGGTTCAGCGGTTTCTTGGCATTAGTCCAAAGTATCGTGTCTGCAAGCAGGAGGAGTTACCTACTGCATTAGATCGTTACACGCTCTATTTATTAGGGGATGGGGAATGCTACTGGATGGCCGCTTTAAAGTGTCCATGCGGTTGTGGTGATCTGATCCAGCTTTCATTAGCTAGTTCAGGTCATCCGAGATGGGCTGTAGATATGAGCCATCCTCGCGAAGCCTCACTTCATCCATCCATACATCGGATGGCAGGGTGCAGAAGCCACTTTTTTCTCAAAAAGGGTAAGGTGGTGTGGTGTAAACCTTGAAGGGTTGAGTCATCACATCATGTCTTGTCGTGAGGAGTATTCAATGGATCGTATTTTCGAATTAGTCGCTTTTATTTCAAATGCGTATTTTTCTCGACCGCGCGACCCTGTGCTTATCGCTCGATATGGGGCGGTGCGTGGTGCAATTGCGTTTGGTATCCCTGGCCTTTTTTTGATCAGTGTTGTCATGCTGATGTTCCCTGACCTTTCCCAGGGAAGTGCTGCCATGCGACCGTTGTTTGAGATTCTTGGTGCCGTGACCAATCGGATTCTGATTGCCTCGGCGATTACAATGCTAATCAGCATGTTTTTCATGCTGCGCTTGGCTTACACATATATTGACCCTGATCATTTCGACTATCAATGAGATACCTTCGTAGAATATTTCACGTCATGCGTCTTGATTCGGAGGCTCCATGCCTGACATTGCAGCTATTGGAACAATCCTAAGTAGCCTCAAGACCGCTACAGACATCGCCAAGTTCTTGCGTGAGACCGACCTTTCCCTTGAAAGAGCGGAACTCAAGCTCAAACTGGCTGATCTTGTGAGCGCCCTTGCTGACGCCAAGATAGAAATGGCGTCCGTTCAGGAAATCGTTGCAGAGAAGGACAGGCGAATCCAAGAACTGGAAAATGCATTCCAATCCAAAGACACCTTGGTCCGAAGCCGGGATGCCTACTACCGGAAGGGTGATGATGGGCAACCCATTGGTGAACCCTATTGCGTTCGCTGCTGGGACGTCGACCACAAACAGTATCGCCTACAGCATGAGCCGAAGGATCGCTTCGTGAGGGTATGTTCAGTGTGCGGCACTCGCTATGATGCGCGTATGGTTCAAGGCATTGCTCCGGCCAATGCACAACAAAACGCATAACCTTGCGCTCAATCGGACCTGCGCGAAAAGCCGCACAGGCCGGTTAGCTCCGCGTTAGTGCCCGCTTCTCCATGAAGGCATCGACTGCTTTGGGTCGAAAGGGAGTGTTCCCCAAATCAGAAAGCTGCCCTTCGGCTGCGGTGCAAGGGAAATGGTTTGAATGTGGCTCTGAACGGGCACTCAAGGCCGATGGGATGAAAGACCGCTTCGGCAGAACAGTTGCCGGAGGAAAGCTCCGCCTAACTGTAGATCATCTTTATGGAAAGCGCTGTGTCGACGTGGAGCGACTTCTGGGGGACTATTTTGAGGTCGCCGCCATGATAGCGGGTGTATAGTTTTCACTTATGCGTGGATAACACAGCTCATTTTTCTCGTAATGATCAGCTGGGGTTGGCTAGCCTGGCCATTTCACATAATCTCACCCGCCAAAGAAGTTATTAGCCCCAATGCGGCGCCGAAGCCAATTCAGCTTTAGCGCAGCATTGGGGCAGCAGCGCCTTACCAGAGACGCAACTTCAGTTCCTCGCTTGCTTGATGGAGGGCTGCGCGCGTAGCTGGTAGTGCAGACAATACATTGAGCAAACCAAAGTCGTGGATCATCCCGTTGTAGCGGGTTGCCACCACGTTGACACCGGCAGCATCCAACTTGCGCGCGTAGGCTTCGCCTTCATCGCGCAATACGTCTTTCTCTGCGGTCTGCACCAGTGTGGGCGGGAGTCCCCTCAACTGTTCCGGTGTTGCCAGTAGCGGCGATGTGTAGATTTCTTTGAGCTGTTTCGGGTCGGTCGTGTAAGCATTCCAGAACCATTTCATCATGCCCTTGGTCAGGAAGTGATCGTTAGCGAACTCATCATAGGAAGCGTTTTCAAAGTTCGCGTTTGTCACCGGCCAGAACAGCACCTGAGCTCGCAGTTTTGGTCCACCATTAGCATTGGCCATCAAGGCAACCACGGCTGCCATGTTCCCGCCGACGCTGTTTCCCGCCACCGCTAGACGCTTGCCATCGACCTGAATCTGCGCGCCGTTTTCAGCAACCCATTTTGTTGCAGCGTAAGCTTCATTAATGGCCACTGGATAGCGGGCCTCAGGCGAGGGAGTGTAGTTGACGAACACCGCTGCGGCGCCAGAGTCTGCGACCAGGTCACGCACAAAGCGCTCATGGGTTGGGTAGTCGCCCAGAATCCAGCCACCGCCATGGAAGAACATGAAAGCGGGCAGGACACCCTTGGCACCAGCTGGACGAACGATGGTCAGCTTCAGCGGCTTACCATCCACTGTGATAGTTTTTTCACTGATATCGGCAGGAGCAAGCTTGGCACCCTTCTGTGCGCCGATCAGTACATTGCGAGCATCTGCCGGAGACAGCGTCTCCAATGGCTGACCGCCGCCCTTTGCAAGCGCTTCGAGGAAGGCTTGGGTATTGCGCTCGACACCGGGGCTACCTGCTGCCAGCGCGGAGCCCGCCACCAGGGCGGCGACTGATACCGCAACAATCTTGAACTTGAGTTTCATGATGTTTCCTTCAGGTTGAGTTGTGGCGCGCTGCTTCAGACAAGGCTAAGGCGTACGTCGATGTTGTTGCGAGTGGCGTTAGAGTACGGGCAGACAATATGGGCCTTGTCGACCAACTCCTGCGCCTGCTCTCTCGGCAGATCGGGCACACAGATTTGCAACTCAACCTCGATGCCAAAACCTGTAGGGATGGCACCAATCCCAACTGTGCCGGTGACGCTGGTTGTATCCGACAGCTTCACCTTCTCCTTAGCTGCTACGAACTTCAGCGCACCAAGGAAGCAGGCCGAATAGCCCGCGGCAAACAGCTGCTCAGGGTTAGTGCCTGGGCCGCCGGCACCACCCAGTTCGCGAGGTGTAGACAGCTGAACTTTCAGGGCGCCGTCCGAGGATTCGGCACTTCCTTCCCGGCCGCCAGTAGCCGTGGCTTGGGCGCGATACAGTACTTTTTCGATCGACATGATGTACTCCTTGTGACTTGATCTGGTTGCGTGGAGCCGTTTGGCAGAACGAACTATACGTCTGGAGAAAATACTAAGAGTCACATAAAATCTCCAAAACTTGATAAGGAGTACTATTTTGACTGAGGCATGTACTGATCGTTTGGATGCGCTATTGAGTCACTTTCCTGTTCGTGCTCGCATGTTTCATTCTGGTGCTTTGTGTGGGGTTACAGACTTCTCTGCTCCATGCGAAGGCGGCCAGATCCACCTAGTCCGAGCGGGGACGATGGATGCCATCCATCCAGGGCGACCCACATTACATGTGAGCGTTCCCAGCCTGCTGTTCTATCCGCGCCCTTTGACACGCCGTTTTGTCACTGATGCCCAGCGTGGAGCCGACCTGGTGTGCGCGGAGCTGCATTTCGATGGGGGTGCCGAGAGCCCGATTGTGGGTGCATTACCTGACGTGATCTGTCTTCCGCTCGAAAGCATTGATGGTTCCAAGCAGATCCTAGAACTCCTCTTTGAAGAAGCCTTCAGCAATAATTGCGGTCGGTATGCATTGGTTGACCGACTATTTGAGGTCGTGTTGGTCCAGCTACTTCGGTATCTGATGGAAACAGACCAGATTCGCGGCGGCATGCTGGCTGGCTTATCGCATTCCAAACTGCGAAAAGCACTTGTAGCGATGCATGAGCAACCGGGACAGGAGTGGTCGCTGGAGGCATTGGCCCATATCTCGGGGATGTCTCGCAGCGTTTTTGCTGGCACCTTCCGCAGCGTGGTCGGGTGTACTCCTGGTGTCTATCTTCAAGGTTGGCGCGTTAGACTGGCGCAGCAGGCATTACGGCAGGGTAGGCAGTTGAAGATAATCGCGGTTGAGGTCGGCTATGGTAGTGAGGCCGCCTTGTCCCGGGCATTCAAGGCTCAATGTGGCATGACGCCACGAGAGTGGCGGCAGCGCAGGGTGTTGGCTGACACCTCAGAGTCTTGAACTGCACCTAACGGTAGTGCAGGAGGACGACGGTGGGTACTTCTGCGAGAGGAGGTTTTACGTGGAAATGCACTGTGGGACATCGAACTGATGTGGCTGCTGGGGGCGCTCTCACCCGACGTCAAAACGATTGCCGACTATCTATGTGGTAATGACAAAATCATGCGCAATGTCTGCCGGCAGTTCTTCGTCTTGTGCCAGGCGTTGAATCCGCTCACACATGCTGTCGTCGCCATTGATGGCCACCCGAGATGGAAACGGCTGATCGCCAGCCAGCTAAAATCGCTGAAGCCAGATCAAAGTGTTACTAGCAGGATTATTTGCACAAAAAATAAGTGGCCATCTATTTTCGAGCGCAAATGGTACTCGACCCGCTGTCTGAAGGCAGACAACATTTGCAGCTAGATTGAGCCTGCATTCATACCGGTAGAGGTAGAATAGGAGGTGTCCGGAATAAATACCAGATCGCCCTCCCTGCCGTCCACCCATACTGTCAATCAGCTTTTGGGGCTCTTAGTCTCAGTCGACAATGAATAGTTTGGCTCCGCTCTTGGTAGATGCACGGTGCGCCGGGTCAGCAAAATCGGACACCAAGTAGCCCATACCAGGTTCGAGTTCGAAGTTGCGCCCGTCGCGCAGTTCAGTCTGTAGGTCACCTTCGATCAGGTAGATAATGTGACCGCGATCGCACCAATGGTCGGCGATATAGCCTGGAGAATACTCGACGACACGAATCCGGATGTCGCCCAGATTGACAGTGCGCCAAAGTGATGTGCCAACTTCGCCGGGATGCTCGGTGGTTTCGTGAGTGCGCCAGTCGATGACGCTGAAACGTTGCTCCGGTAGTTTCATAGAGGTTCCTTGGGATGATTAAGAGTGGACGAATTTGCCGTGAAGAGGAGATAGAGCTTATTCCAGTAACAGCACGGCTTCGGCTTCTACCTGCACACCTCTTGGAAGACTGAGCACTCCGATGGCGGCGCGTGCCGGAAATGGCTGACTCATGTACTGACCCATGACGTCATTGAAGATAGCGAAGTTGGATAGGTCAGTCAGGTAGGCGTTGAGCTTGACGATTTGGTCGAGCGAACCGCCGGCAGCTTCACACACAGCCTTCAGGTTCTTGAACACCTGGTGGGCCTCGGCGACGAAGCCACCATCCACCACGGTCATGGTGGTTGGATCGAGCGGGAGTTGCCCTGACAGATACACTGTATTGCCGGCCTTGACCGCCTGGGAGTAAGCGCCGATGGCAGCCGGAGCATTGTCAGTGTGGATGATTTGTTTTGCCATAGTAATTCTCCTTCTTTCAGATGCAGGGTTAACAGGTCGTTGAAAAAACTCGAGCCTTTCTTTTTGTCTCATTCATGCATAGTTGCGGAACCGCTGTATACCTTTCGCTAAGTCAGCAATGAGGTCATTGGGGTCTTCTAATCCAATATGCAATCGTATCAAGTGACCTGACTCATCCCAGCTGGTCGCACTCCGAATCGCTCTCGGATCTACTGTTATGGCAAGGCTCTCAAACCCGCCCCAAGAGTACCCAAGACCAAAAAATTCGAGATCATCTAGCATGGCTTTGATTGCCTCGAACGGAGCCGGTTTTGTAACAAACGAGAAGAGCCCCGAGGATCCTGAAAAATCACGTTTCCACAGAGAATGCTGAGGATGAGAAGAGAGCGCGGGATGAATCACCCTTGATACCTCATCATGCCCCTCCAACCACTGAGCGATCTCGATGGCACTTTCTTGGTGGCGAGCCAAGCGAACTTCCAGTGTGCGCAATCCACGAAGTGCCAGAGTGACATCATCAGGACCGACATGCATACCCAGTTGAAAGTGGAAGGCTTTTACTTTGTCCCAGGCGCGAGGGCCAGCAGCTACCGTACCGAGCAGCGCATCGGAATGGCCAACGACATATTTGGTACCGGCCATGACTGAAATGTCTGCGCCAGCAACTAGGGGCTTGAAGAGCAGCGGCGTCGCCCAAGTATTATCCGTAATGACTATTGCATCATGTTTGCGGGCTACTGCTGCAATCGCAGGAATATCTTGGATCTCAATGGTGTGCGAGCCAGGAGACTCTGTAAAAACCGCCCGTGTATTTGGTTTGAAAAGTGCCTGAATCCCAGCGCCAATGGTGGGGTCGTAGTAGGTTGTCTCAATACCCATCCTGCGGCCAGCTGTTTCACAAAAGTGACGTGTTGGCCCATACACACTATCTGGTACCAGTAGATGGTCACCGGCTCCTACTACCGAGAGAATGGCAGTAGTACAGGCAGACAAGCCGGATGGGGTCAAAACAGATCCGCACGCCATCTCCAAAGAGGTCAATGCTTCATTCAAGGCCTCGGTAGATGGATTGTTAAGACGACCATACTGATAGCGCTGATCACCACTTTGCATGGTATCAACATTGGGAAAGATCACAGTTGAGCCGCGATAGATCGGCGGATTTACAAAGCCATGGTGCTCTTCTGGGTGGCTCCCAACATGTGCCAGCAAGGTACCGACCCCACGGTTTTCGCATTCAATAGCCATATCTTCTCCCTAAGAAAGCTTCCTGGAAAACAAGTTGACAGCCCTATGCTATAGCTATTTAATGATGTAATTCGTGCATTTTCTTCACGGTGAATTGCATTCTATGCATCATTATTTGCGCCGCCTCGACCTTAACCTGCTTCTGGTTTTTGAAGCTCTTCTACGCTTACGTTCGGGAACTGCGGCTTCAGATGAGCTATCGATAAGTCCTTCTGCACTTAGTCATGCTCTTTCCCGACTGCGAGTGGCTCTGGCTGACGACTTGTTCGTTCGCGTCGGCAATACCATGCAGCCAACAGTCTTTGCAGAAAGTATGGCCGGTACCATATGCGGCGCCCTGGAGATGCTGTCACAAGGCCTGTCAGGAACAAAAGAATTTGACCCCAGGACTAGTGATCGGACGTTCTTTTTTGCAGCTACCGACTACACCGCGTTCACTGTTTTTCCCCGGTTTGTTGCGTATATGCAGAAAATGGCACCTGGACTTCGTTTTAAGGTGAGCTATTCAAGTGGACGAGAATCAACTGAAGACCTGATTGCAGGTAGAATTGATTTTTCACTGGGTTATGTTGAGGAGCTAGTTGAGCCACCATCTGGAATTGAGGGCTTCGAATTGTTACGTGATGACTATGTGGTAATTACTAACAGTAACCACCCTACGATTAGTCGTTCGCTCAGCCTGGAACAATATTTGTCGGCAAAGCATGCCGTCGTGACACCATGGAATGAGCCTGTCAGCGTTATAGGCAATGTACTGAATAAGCTTGGATTACAGAGGGATGAGGTGATTCAGTTGCCCTCACTCCTTGCCGCACCCTTTATCATTTCCCAAACTGATTTGGTCATGACTCTGCCGCATTGCGCAGCCAAAATTCTTCAGAACTCGGCTCCCATCGCCATCTATCCGGCACCATTCCCAGTACCACCTATCAACTTAGTAGCCTATTGGAATGAGAGACATAAAAATTCGAAAGCACATGCTTGGATGCGAGAGCAATTACTATTGATTGACTTTTCTTGTGGCAAGCCAATTTAACGCCAGAAGTGGTCTATTGGGCTGCCAGCACACCCGTACGCGGGCCTACAGAGCTAGAACGGGTGGTGGATACCGAAATTTTGTTTCATGGATGATTCCATTAATATGCTTTGGAGGCAGAAATGGTATTAGACTGTTGTGGAAAAGCACGATCAATTAATCGATTCAATACTTTTTCATCGGCTAATCGTACAGTTAGAATGAACCTGTTTTATACCCGATTGATAGTTGATCTCTGATCAACTGTCCAAGTACTGAGATACCTTGCTCAATACGCTCTGGCGGCACAGTGACAAATGCCAATCGCATTGTATTCCGATGGGGAGAGCTCGCATAAAAAGGAGCGCCAGGGACGAACGCAACACTATGTGCCACCGCCTTCTGTAGCAAATCTTCCGCATCCATGTCTTCAGGAAGTTCAAGCCAAATGAACATCCCACCTTCAGGTCGACTCCAGTGGATGCCGTCCGGCATATGGCGAGCAAGCGCTTCGAGCATTGCCTGACATTGCGCGCTGTATCGCTGACGAATAATAGGCAGATGGGAATCCAGCAAGCCCGATCTCAACGCTTCATAAGCGATACGCTGTGTAAAGCTCGGTGTATGAAGATCAGTAGCTTGCTTGGCTTGTACTAGCTTCAGGTGAATCGCTTCAGGTGCAATGATGTAGCCCAATCGCAGGCCAGGAGCGAGGATTTTCGAAAAGGACCCCAGGTAAATCACGTCATCTGGATTGAGTGAATGGAGTGAGGGCAGGTGATCACCGGAATAGCTCAATTCACCGTATGGATCATCTTCGACTAACAGTATGCCGAGCTCCTTCGCCTGGGCTACCAGCTCATGTCGCCGATTTAGTGGGATGCGTCGCCCCGTCGGATTCTGAAAGTTAGGGATGGTATAAATGAAGCGAGCCCCATCCGCCAACTCAGGAGTAAGCTCCTGCGGCAAGAGGCCAAAGTCATCACTCGGAATCGAACTATAGCTCGGCTCGTAAAGTGTGAACGCTTGCAGCGCACCCAGATATGTCGGCGTTTCCACCAGAATTTTGCTGCCTGGATCAATGAAGACTTTTCCGAGCAAATCAAGCCCCTGCTGTGAGCCAGTAGTCATCAGCACACGCGATGCGGTAGTGCCATGACGTTGAGCGATCCACTCCCGAAGCTCCATCTGTCCCTCGGTTGGCCCGTATTGCAATGATGCATGCGCATGATCTTGGAAGAGGCTCGCACATGCTGACTGTAATGCCTCTACAGGAAAGGTATAGGGAGCGGGCAATCCGCCTGCGAATGAAATCATGTCGGGGCGCTCGGTCAGCTTAAGAATTTCGCGGATGACCGAACTATTTAATCGGTTAGCACGTTGAGAAAATGTGTACGAATGGTTATCCATAGAGCCCTCTGTCTCGAAAAGTAATACATCCAGTCTACTTAGGAGAAGCAAGTGGACGGTTATTGGCTCTGCTTCACGATTACAGCGCAACACGTTAGGCTGCACATCAGCACTAGATATGTAACTTGATGTTCAAGCCCCTCCAAATCTTGCGAGGGCTTGAACTCAATGTGCTCTACCAGCGATCTGCCATCTGATTGACCAAACAATTTGCCGTGCGATCAGTGACTCAGCAACGTTAAGCTCCATGAGCAGGTGCTGGACTATTAACACTAGATCTACGGTTCCAGATGCGATGGTTTTTCCCGTAGCCTTGGGGGATCTGGTTCGATATGATCACGGGGATCAAAACGGCATTCTTCATATCCTTGATCGCCGACACCATAAGCACTACGAGGCACCGCGGCAACAATGGCCGCCCCTTGTCTCATGCCAACCAACTCTTATATTGGTAAGGAAGGGTAGAGCTAGCTGACTCCACCCGCCCAGATCATTACCCTTTCTGAATCTCAAACACCCGATCTGTTGTGAGCGTTTCCCCAGCTATTCCCCAGTCACCACTTTTCACCTCTTCAAAGATAACCCAGGTGACTTTCCTCATGTTCTCACCTTCGATAGAGACCATTGCATCAGTAACTTTTCTGATCGCTTCTGCTTTTTGATCTTTGTTGAAAACACCTTCAATACCTTTAATGATTACAAGGGGCATGGATAACTCCTTAATGGCTAAAATGGAGGGCGGTTTTAAGTTCGATGAGCTAAACGGCTCTAAGACAGCTTATTGGTATTTACAGGCATAGGTAGTGAAGTTTGTTCAGGCTCCAATGCATGCAGTGCAATTGACTTGCACTCTAGAGGCGTGAATCGCCCCTGCTTCTCTAGCGGCTACTTTGGAAGCTCTGGGCTGCCCCAGCTTTTGTTGGCATTCCTGCCCTGTGAGTGGACTGTCCCGGCTCCTATCGCATTTCTGTTCTATTACTGGTGGAGTCCGTGCGAATAGTCAGCCTACGAATGAAAAGGCGAGTCGAAGGTAGCGATGACGGCCTCACGAAATGCCCCCCAGCTATACCTGTTTTCCAATGCTGCTTTCCCATTTGTGGCAATGAGGGTCTCTGATGGAATGCTATCCAGATTGACTTGACTAAGTTCTACCTGTGGTTGGTTGGCAATGTCATCTTGCGCTGAATGATCGCCCATGAGGATGGCGAATGGGGTTACCTTTGGGGGTGACGCTTCCCGGACAACAACTTCAACCTCTGGTATATCTTCGGCAATTCGGTTTGCGTACTCCACTAGCTTTGGCTCCGCAAAGGTGTACAGCCAAGCCTCTTGATTGGTTGCTGCTGTCCGCCGTAGTACACGGCCGAGCACTTGGCGATAGTGGAGTTCCGTTTTGATGGGGCTGAGATAACAGCAGACCTGTAGTCGCGGTATGTCCGTCCCCTCGCTAATCATGCCGACACTGACGATCCAACCAGACGTTCCACTACGAAATTGTTGGATGGTCGTGGCGGAATCCGGGTGATGGTAGCTGACCACCGTGACCTGCTGGTCGTCAGCCCGCAATAGCTGCACGACCCTTTCCGCGTGCTTTACTGAGGCAGCAATGACGAGGCCGGCCGCGGCTGGGTTGCTATGCCGAATTTTCTCCAACCGAGTACAGGCTGAAGCCAACATGTAGCGTATGGCCTGCTCCTGTTGGATGAGGATGGAGTAGGCAGAACCCTCTTCTGCAAATAAGTCCCTTAGTGACGAGAACATGCGGATCTGGGCGTCAGGGCCTGTGATGGACACATGGTCGTTTTCAATCAGGCTGATCCTTGGCGTGCGACAAACGCCATCTCGAATTGCCTCCCGCAGGCCATATTGATAATCAACCTGAATACGTCCTTCCGGCCCCAGATAGCGCGACAAGACGATGGGGGCTTTATCCGATCGCCAGGGGGTTCCGGTCAAGGCGAGCGTAAATGCTGCCTTTTCCTGGATACGAAGTAGAATTTCTTCACCCCACGCATTCGCATTGTCTGGGGTTGTTCCTGAGCAATGGTGGATCTCGTCAAATATAACCAGGACGCGATGGTGATCCAGCATCGACCAAAACTCGGGTTTGAAGAACATCAGGCTCTGGTAGGTGTAGGAGCCACCAGCCGCTCCTAGCGCCCCGTCCAGACGACGAGCAAGCCGTTCTTCCATCGCAAGGCATAACCCCTCTGCCACGGTCACGGAAGGTGAGAAACACAAGACGAGGTCAATTTGTCGGCTGGCCATCATCCGGCGGGTCAACTCGGCTGCAAGAATGGATTTACCCGCCCCCGGGGTCGCCAGGCATAGGAAGTGTCGATGTTGGCTGTAGTGGCTTAGGGCCAAGTTGAGGCATTCGTCTTGCCAGCGACGCAGCTTCATCAGGTAGTTATGTGTGGCAGCTGTGCCAACACCGTGTCCAGCGCTTTGATTTTTCCCAGTAGTTTCGAGCTGCGCTCCCGAGCTTCATGGTATTGCGGCTCAAGTTGGGCTTTGAGTGCAGGAAAGTCACTGTAAAGCCGGATGTACTCTTCAGACTCGCCAATGCAGGTGAGCAGGTCAACCTGGTAGCTCCTTGCTAACGCGCTCAACTGTTCTTTCATCGCTTGCGAAGCACCGTCGTCCCCATCCTGAACAGTCGCATCGCTGATGTTACGTGCCCCACCCGTCGGCACCTTCCGGATTGCAAACTCGGTACAGAAAAACGCTTCTGTTTTCCCATAACGTACTGAACCGCCATTGGGCTTGGTTTTGGCAAGGATTCCCTTGCTGACCAGCCTTTCGACTTGGCGATATGCCGTTTTATAGGCCTTCATGCGACCTGTACTGACATTACTGATGGAGTGCACAAAGCAAGCATCGCGTAGTTCAAGGATGGTGAAGTGATTCATTGCCTTGTTAACCAATGCCTCGTAAAGCCTTTGGGATATTTTTAACTTACGCATGTGCAAACATCATTTTGTTAATGGGTGAATTGAAGAAGAGGGACGGTCTCAGCAAGATAGGTGAAAGAAATTTACGGATTATAATCCGTGGTTTTATGAGGGGCAACTGAGGATAGTTCTCGTCTTTAAGAGAGACGAGACATGACTGACATCGCTGTCCTGTTTGGGCTAAAGCTCAGAAGCCGGCGCAAGGAACTGAAGATTTCGCAAGATGATCTCGCCTTGCTGTCTGGCATCGACCGGAGCTATGTTGGGCGGATTGAGCGTGGCGAGGTCCGCGTTACCCTTGAGAAGGTGTACAAGCTTGCTCAAGTACTGCAGTGTGACGCACGAGAATTGCTGCCATAGCGGGTCTCTTGGCTAGCCGCGACTGGCGCCAGATTGGTAACACGAGCGGCTGATATTGGATGAATGGCACTCCGGTGAGGGGCCGCCCGCCAAAAAGCAACCATTAAAATATCTAGCAAACGGGCGGCAACTCACTCTCCGGCATTACCACACCATCTGCTCACTCTAGTTGCAGGGCGGTATTGTTATTACATCTGGATTTACGATGTAATCATTACTCGGCTAGAGCAAATCATGTCGGCAACTGGGTGACCGTGCCGTATTCAGATTGAGGAGATGTACCACGAGTGACAGCCGACCATTCCGACGTATTAGATCCCCGTGCCATTCGCTGGGCACTCGGTATGACTCAAGTCGAGTTCTGGACCGGCATTGGTGTTACCCAGTCCAGTGGCTCACGCTACGAGTCCGGCTGCGCGATGCCCAGACCGACTGGTGAGCTGCTCCGTCTTGTCTACATCGATGGAATCGATGTCTCCAGGCTGGCCAAGATGGACTTCGAGATCGCACAATTCATCAAGCAAGATCATCCTGATCTGTACCACACCTTGCAGAGCGGGCTAAGAAGCAAGTCAGCCAAGGCATCCTGAGCAGACCAGACATCACCCCTTGGCAAGGCTTCCTCCTGGTCACCATATGGCAAAGACCTTGTCTGTCCGGCGTAATACAGCTAGGGTGCGCGCTTTGTTCCAAACGGTATTTGCCATGCGCGCCATCCTTGCCATCACGATGCTCACCCTGTCATTGAGTGGTTGCCTCGACAACAACGAGCTAGCCACCAAAACTGCCAAGGTGATCGGACAAATCGCGACCAGCCTTGACCAGGCCTCCCAACAAGAGAACCAGCAAAGTGAGCCTGTCACACTGGTCAGTGGCAAGGGAGACGTTGGCCACCGGGACTTCAGTGCAGCCAAGAAAGTGTTACCCCGGGTCTTTGCCGGCATGGAAGTCGACTTCTACTGCGGCTGTGCCTATAGCGGCAAAACAGTCGACCTGGACAGCTGTGGTTATGTCTCGCGCAAGAATGCAACACGCGCCGGTCGCATCGAATGGGAGCATGTGGTCCCGGCATCGCACCTCGGCTCACAACGACAGTGTTGGCAGAATGGCGGCCGAAAGAACTGCACGGCGACCGACAAGCTGTTTGCGCAAATGGAGGGGGATCTGACCAACCTGGTGCCGGCAGTTGGCGAAGTCAATGGCGACCGTGGCAATCTCTCATACGGCGCCTGGACGCGAAACCCAACCCCGGTTTACGGGCAGTGTCAAAGCCTGCCTGACTTCAAACTCAAACGCTTCCAGCCACGCGAAGAAGTGCGTGGCCGTGCGGCTCGGATCAGTCTCTATATGCACCAGCGCTACAATCTGAAAATGAGCAATCAGGACAAACAGCTGTGGTGTGCATGGGCGAAGAGCTATCCAGTCGACGACTGGGAACTGCGCCGTGACGAACGTATCATCAAGCTACAGGGTGAAGGTAACGCGCTGGTTAATGACCCCGGCAAGCTTGTGGAGCTATGTGGTTAAAGTCGATGGGTTCTCGGTCATCGACTAGGGCTTGTTAACACCGATTGTGTCCAGGCAACACCCGCTCCCGAGTAGATCCCCCGACGGGACTTGGCCGGTATCAGCGGTATACTGACACCTACCTGAATCTACTCGTCCAGAAAATGGACAGAATGGGTTGTATCTGTCCATCAATCTGCGCAATTTAATAGACAGATGAAAAATTGCTATCTCGTTGATTTTTCGGAAAAATCACGCAGTCCATTTAGAACGAACTTGGGTGTGGCTCTTGAGAAGGCGCAACCGTTCGGGACCAAGGCCAAGCAGGTGCTGTCCGACAAGCTGTACCGCCGGCAGGTGCGGGTCGAGGTGCTGGAGCAGGATCGTTATGGCCGCAACGTTGGCCGCATCTGGCTAGGCGACGAGGATGTCAATCTCGGCCAGTTGCGCGCCGGTTATGCCTGGCACTACCAGCAGTACGCGCGCAAGGGGCAGTCGGCGCAGGAGTTCAGTCTCTACGAGCAAACGCAGCAGACCGCGCAGCAGCAGCGCCAAGGCTTGTGGCACGATGCTGCGCCGGTGCCGCCGTGGGATTTCCGGCGTCAGCAGCGTGCCCAGTAGTATTCAGCCGGCCGGCGGTTGCCACAGGTTGGCCGCCTCGTGCACGAGCTGGGGGCAGCTGAGGCCGTTGTTGGCGTGCTCGCGCAGCAGGCTGTAGTCGCCGTGGCGGTGGTGAGCGCGCAGTGCCAGTTGCTCCAGGCAATCCCGCGCGTGCGGATCGGCGGCATAGGGCTGCAGTTGTTGCAGCAGGTCGAGGATGGCCTGGTTGAGTGGGATGCGCTTGCCGCTGCGCACGTCGTGGATGTCGGCGGACAGGCCGAAGCGGGCAGCCTGGAAGCGGTTGAAATCGTAGACGCAGTACAGCGCGGCACGGCCGGGTTGCGGTGGTCGTTCCGTCAGCAGGTAGCGCGCCAGCGTCTGTACCAGCGCCGCCAGTGCCACGCTGTGCGGGATGTCCAGCGGGGTATCGAAAATGCGTACCTCGACGGTGCCGTACTCTGGCTTGGGGCGGATGTCCCAGTACAGGTCTTTCAGGCTGCCGATGATGCCGGCGTGTTCCAGTTCCGCCGCGTGGCCCTGAAACTCCTGCCAGGTGCGCACGAATTGCGGCAGGTGGCCGCTGCTGGGAAAGGCGCTGACCACATTGCTGCGCGCCGAGGCAAAGCCGCTGTCTTCGCCCTGGATGTAGGGCGACGAGGCGGACAGCGCCAGCAGGTGCGGGATGTAGTAGCTCAGCGCATGGGTCAGCCAGATCGCGGTATCGCCATCTGGGCAGCCGACGTGTACGTGTTGGCCGAAAATGGTGAATTGCCGCGCCAGATAGCCGTAGTGTTCGGCGAAATGCTGGTAGCGTGGAAAGTCGGAAATCTGGCGCTCGCGCCAGTCCTGGAACGGGTGGGTGCCGCCGCCGCAGGGGCGGATACCCAGCGGGGCGGCCGCGGCGCACAATTGCGCGCCCAGCTGCAGCATTTCGGCTTCCAGCGTGGCGCTGCCGTTATGGATGCCGCTATTGAGTTCCAGCATCGAGCAGGTGACTTCCTGTTTGAAGTGCCTGGCCGTTGTACTTTGGTGTAGCGTATGTAATATTTCGTCGGCGCGTGGTGCAAGGTCGAGCGTTTGTTTGTCGACCAACTGGATTTCCAGTTCCATGCCCAGTGTGGCGGCAGTGCTGGGTTGGTATTCTGTGCTCAGCATGCGGTTCTCCTTCACTTATTTTATTTTGCACAAAAACAAATGTCCTGTTCCAGTGAGCCATCAGTGGCCGACAAAGTTCCCGTGATGGCGTTGGATGTCCTGCAGCGCTTTCGTGTCGTTTTCCGCTCCGCACAGCAGCACTCCGCCAATATCGAGGCGCAGCTGGGGGTGTCTGGGGCGCAGGCCTGGGTGCTGGCTGAATTGCACGAGGCAGGGCCGTTGCGTGCCGGAGAGTTGGCCGCACGGCTGGCGATCAAGCCGGCCACGCTCAGCAATATGCTGGGCCGGCTGGTTGCCGCCGGGTTGGTGACGCGGGTGCGCAGCGAGCAGGATTTGCGCGTGGTGCAGGTGGCGTTGAGCGAGCAGGGGGCGGAGCTGATCGGCAAGGTGGCGGTGGCGCCGCGCGGCTGGTTGCCGGAAGCGCTGGCGCGGCTCAGTGGTGGCCAGTTGCGGCAGTTGGCAGACGGGCTGGATGACCTGCTGGCGGCGATGGGTGTGTCGGACCGGCAGGCGGCGAGCAAACCGTTGCCGTTTACCGAATAAGGTATGTCCCCCGCGCCATGTTGGTGCGGGGTGATACCGGGCAGGTGATGCTCTGTTGAAGGCAGAAAAGCAAAAACCCATTCATGCGTGCATGAATGGGTTTTGTCTGGTTGGCGGAGCGGACGGGACTCGAACCCGCGACCCCCGGCGTGACAGGCCGGTATTCTAACCAACTGAACTACCGCTCCAACCTTGGTGGGCGTTGACGGAGTCGAACCGCCGACATTCTGCTTGTAAGGCAGACGCTCTACCAACTGAGCTAAACGCCCGAAACTTGTTTCGGTAAACCTAAATTGTATGTTGGCGGAGCGGACGGGACTCGAACCCGCGACCCCCGGCGTGACAGGCCGGTATTCTAACCAACTGAACTACCGCTCCAACCTTGGTGGGCGTTGACGGAGTCGAACCGCCGACATTCTG
>NZ_JAQQLA010000006.1 GCF_028548395.1 Vogesella indigofera
TGCTTGTAAGGCAGACGCTCTACCAACTGAGCTAAACGCCCGAAATCTTGTCTGCTGTGACGCGGTATTTGCTGCGTCGTTCAGCGAGGAGGCGAATTAAAACACAGCTTGGCCGGGGCTGCAAGAGGGTGTCTGCAAAATTTGAATGAATAGCCGTTTTTACATATCTAAGGACAACTGCATTTTGTCGGGCAGGGTGGTGCTCATCGCTTCGGCCTCATGCTATCATTGCCGGATTACCCCGAATCGGAAATGTATCAATGAAGCCGACCTTTCTCGATTTTGAGCAGCCGATTGCCGAGCTCGAGAACAAGATAGAAGAACTCCGTTTTGTTCAGGATGACTCCGTGCTGGATATCTCGGAAGAGATCTCTCGCCTGCAGAAGAAAAGCCAAGAGCTCACCAAGACGCTCTATAGCAAGTTGACGCCATCCCAGATCGCCATTGTGGCGCGGCATCCGCAGCGCCCTTACACGCTGGATTACGTCGACGGTCTGTTTACCGATTTCCAGGAAATGCGCGGCGACCGCTCGTTTGCTGATGATCCGGCCATTGTTGGCGGTCTGGCCCGTTTCAACGGCCAGCCGGTGATGGTGATCGGTCACCAGAAGGGCCGCGACACCAAGGAAAAGATCGCCCGCAACTTCGGCATGCCGCGTCCGGAAGGTTATCGCAAGGCGCTGCGCCTGATGCGTACCGCCGAGAAGTTCGGCCTGCCGGTGATGACCTTTGTCGACACCCCGGGTGCCTATCCCGGCATCGGTGCCGAAGAGCGTGGCCAGTCCGAGGCCATCGGCCGCAACCTGTACGAGATGGCGCGCCTGAAGGTGCCGGTCATCGTCACCGTGATCGGTGAGGGCGGTTCCGGCGGTGCGCTGGCGATTGCGGTTGGCGACTACGTCAACATGCTGCAGTACTCCACCTATTCGGTGATCTCGCCGGAAGGCTGCGCTTCCATCCTGTGGAAGACCGCGGAGCGCGCCGGCGATGCCGCCGAGGCGCTGGGCATTACCGCGCCGCGCCTGAAGACGCTGGGCCTGATCGACCGCGTGGTGAACGAGCCGCTGGGCGGCGCCCACCGCGATCACGCTGCGATGATGACGGCACTGAAGCGCGTGCTGCAGGAGCAGCTGAAGGAAGCCGGCACCCGTGGCCTGGACGAATTGCTGAAAACCCGCTTTGACAGACTGATGAGCTATGGCCGCTTCAAGGAAGACGCCGCCTGACCTGCTCGACACGCTGATCCAACACTGGCCGGACGCTTTGTCCGGCCAGTGTCGTTTGGAGCTGGCGTTGTCGGGCGGCATGGATTCGGTGGTACTGCTGGATTTGCTGTGTCGCTGGCGTGACGAGCGTGGCGGGCCGGCATTTTCGGCACTGCACGTGCATCACGGCCTCAGTGCGCAGGCCGATGACTGGGTGCGTGCGTGCGAGGACTGGTGCCGTGCGCGCCAGGTGCCGCTGCGCGTGGAGCGGGTGGCGGTGCAGGCCGGTGGCGGCGACAGCCTGGAGGCCGAGGCGCGCAAGGCGCGCTATCAGGCCTTTGCCGAAGGGGGTGCCGAGGTCGTCGCGCTGGCGCATCACGCCGACGACCAGAGCGAAACGGTGCTGTTGCAGGTGCTGCGCGGCGGTGGCCCGCGGGCGCTGGCGGCGATGCCGCTGCTGCGCGAGCACCAGGGCCAGCAATTGTGGCGCCCCTTGCTCAAGGTTGGCCGCACCACGCTGGCGGCCTATGCCGCGGCGCGCCAGCTGCAGTGGGTGGAGGACGACAGCAATGCCGATACCGACCACTTCCTGCGCAATTTCCTGCGCCACGAGGTGATGGGCCGGCTGCGGCAGCGCGCACCGGCGCTGGACAAGCAGCTGGCGCGGCTGGCGCAGCGCATGGCCGACGCCGCCGAGATGGTCGATACTCTGGCGGCGATGGATCTGGCGCAGGTGCAGCGCGGCCGCGAGCTGGACCTGCCGGCGCTGCTGGCGCTGTCGGATGCGCGTCAGCGCCACGTGGTGCTGGCGTGGCTGGCGCAACTGGGCCTGTCGTTGCCGAGTCCGGAGTCGCTGTACAGCTGGCTGGCCCAGGTGCGCAGTGCCGCGGCCGCCACGCAGCCCTTGCTGGAGTACCAGTCGCTGGTGCTGCTGCGCTACCGGCAGCGGCTGCTGGCACTGCCGCGGGTGGCGCCGCAACCGTGGCCGTTGTGCTGTGTCGTCGGCGAGACCCTGCGCTTGCCGCACGGTGAATTGCAGTGGCAGCGGGCGCCGGGTGGCCTGCCCGACAGCTGGCACGGCCGGCTGCTGGATGTGCTGTCGCGCAGTGGCGGCGAGAAGCTGCCGCTCAAGGTTGGCCGCAAGCCGGTGAAGACGGTGTTCCAGGAGGCCGGCGTGCCGCCGCAGCTGCGACTGGACTGGCCGTTGCTGGAAGACGACGCCGGCGAACTGCTGGCGGTGCCGTCACTGGGGGTGTCGGTGCTGCACGCGGCGGCCGGGGAGGGCTGGTGGCCGCAGTGGCAGCCGCTGGCGATCGTCAGCCGGCCGGTGGGCGACTGAGCCCCTCCGCTACATGACACAGCGCCAGCAGCGATGCTGGCGCTGTTGTTTTGTCAGCCGGCGTCGCGCAGGTTTTTCGGGCCGAAGGCGCCGGGCAGCAGCTGCGACAGCGTGGTGTCGATGATGTCCGGGCCGTTGCAGATGGCGCGTACCGCCATGTCGGGGCCGAACTCGTTCAGCACTTGGCGGCAGGCGCCGCAAGGCGGAGTCGGCACATTGGTGGGGGTGTAGATGCACACCGCCAGCACCTCTTCCATGCCATCGGCGCGGGCGCTGAAGATGGCGGTGCGCTCGGCGCAGTTGGTCATGCCGAAGGAGGCATTCTCCACATTGCAGCCGCGCACGATCTTGCCGTCGGCGGTCAGGATCGCCGCGCCCACGGCAAAGCGGCTGTACGGCACATAGGCATGGCGCGCGGCGGCGCGGGCCTCGCGGGCCAGGGTATCCCAGTCGATGGAGTCGGTCATCGGGCGTTCCTTTGTTGGCGGGGGAGGTGATCGTCCTCTTGCCGCCAGCGCTTGTCAATGCGCGGCCAGGCGGCATCCTGGCGCAGCCAACGTTGGCCGCAGGCCGCCAGCGTGTCCGTCAGCTGCCGCACCAGCACTGATTCCACCCGCCAGTGATGCCAGTACAGGGCCAGATCGACCGGCCGCGCCGGCAGCAGGTCGACCAGCGCGCCGCTGGCCAGCGCCTCGGCCACCATCATTTCCGGTAGCAGGCTGTAGGCGTGGCCGGCGAGGGTGATGTCGACGAAGGCGTGCGGCGCCGGCAGGGTAAAGCTGGGGAACGGTTGCGTGAAACTGAAGTGCTGCGCCAGATACTCGCCGTGCAGGTTGTCCTTGCCGCTGAACAGCACCGCCGGCGCCCGCGCCAGCGTGGCGGCGTTGAGGCCGTCGCCGAAATAGCGAGCGCGATACTGCGGCGTGGCCAGGCAGCGGTAGCGCATGGTGCCGAGGTAGCGGCATTCGCCGCCCTGGAACGCCTGCGCGCGGGTGCTGACGCAGCCGATGACATGGCCCTGCTGCATCAACGTCTGGGTGTGGTCCTGATCGTCGACCACCACGTCCAGCAGCAGCCGCTGCGTGCGCAGCACCGCGTCGATGGCCGGCAGGAACCAGGTGGCGAGGCTGTCGGCATTGACGCCCACCGCCAGCGTGGTGAACGCCTGCACGTTGTCGTCCGGGCGCAGCGTCTGCAGCAGCTCGCTTTCCATCAGCGCCAGTTGGCGGTAGTGCTGCAACAGCCGTCGCCCGGCAGCGGTCGGCTGCGGTGGCGTTACCCGCAGCAGCACCGGCTGGCCGAGGCTGTCCTCCAGCTGGTGTATGCGCTGCGACACCGCCGATTGCGTCACGCACAGCTGCTGCGCCGCCTTGTCGAAACCACCGCAATCGACCACCACGGCCAGGGTGTGCAGTTGTTTGCTGTCCAGCATCATGCCCGCCTTTTTGTATCAGTTTTATTTATATAACCATAAAAACATTAGTTTTACTGCTTTTTGTGGGCTGCGTATGCTGATAGTGACTGAATCGGGAGACTGTAATATGAGCTTGAATGTGTATTTGTCGGCGCTGGCGCTATCGGCCAGCCAGATTGTCGGTATCGGCCCGCAGAATGCGTTCGTGATCCGGCAGGGCATCGGCCGCCAGCATGTGCTGCCGATCGTGCTGATCTGCATCGTGTGCGACGTGCTGCTGATCGCCGCCGGGGTGCTGGGTATGGGGCGGCTGGTGGCGGCGTTGCCAGGCTTTGTCGGGGTGGTGACCTGGGCCGGCGCGGCGTTCCTGCTGTGGCTGTCGTTCAAGGCGTTTCGTGCCGCGTGGCAACCGGGGCGGCTTGATGCCAGCGGCAGCATTGAGCGCGACCGCAGGCAGGTGATCCGCACCATCCTGCTGGTGACGCTGCTCAATCCCTATGTCTGGCTCGATACCGTGGTGCTGATCGGCAGCGTGTCGTCGGTATACGGCGCCGAGAATGCCGGCGTGTTCCTGCTTGGCTGCATCACCTCGTCGGTGCTGTGGTTCGTGCTGGTCGGCTTTGGCGCCGGCAAGCTGGCGCCGTGGTTCGAGAAGCCGGCCAGCTGGCGGCTGCTGGACGTGGCGATCGGTTGCATCATGCTGCTGACCGCCATCATGCTGGTGCGCAATTACGGGCTGGGTTGAGAGGCGTGTAATGGCCAAAGCAGGCATCGGTGATGCCACGTCAACGGCGCTACTTTGGCCAATGCAGCCGGATGCATGACCCGCTTCCGGGCGTGGAGGGCAAGAAAAACCCTGCCGGGACGATGGGGGCGTCCGGGCAGGGGTGCGCTGACACGCGGACGTGTCGCGGCGATCAATCGTCCCTGTCGTGGTGGCCGCGGTGATAACCATAGTGGTGACCGTGGTGTTTACGGTGATGCTTGAACTTGTGATAGCGCGCCGGACGGTAGGCACGCTCGTAAACGTAGACCGGCTGGGCGACCGGGCGCACGACCACGCGTTCGCGTTCCGGCCGGGTCAGGATCACGCCGGTGGCGGCACCGATGGCGCCACCGACTACGGCCCCGTCGCGTCCGCCGACCGAATGGCCGATGGCGGCACCGGCTGCGCCACCGACGGCGCCACCGATAACATGGTCAAGATCACCGGCATGAGCGGTGGCGGCACCAGTTGCCAGCACGAAGGCCAGACCGGTCATGATGAGTGATTTGCGCATGGTGGTTCTCCTGTTGCATTACGTGATTGCAGTGTAAGCAGCGGCAGAAAACCGTGGTCGGCGGTTTTGTATCGACTATGTGACGCTTTGTGACAGGGCGGCCATCGCGGGGAATGCTGGTGGGCGGGCTTGCGCCTTAAGCGCCGGCGTCCAGGCCGACAAACAGCGCTGCCGGCGTATGGCTGAGCTCGAATTGCAGCAGCGCCGCCTTCAGCGGCAGGCCGCCGGCGTAACTGGTGAGCTTGCCGTTGGCGCAGATCACGCGGTGGCAGGGCACGATCAGCGCGATCGGGTTGGTGGCGTTGGCGCGGCCGACGGCCCGCGCCGCGCCGGGGTCGCCGATGCGCTGCGCCAGCTCGCCATAGCTGATGGTGGTGCCGAACGGGATGCGCTGCAGCTCCGCCCATACCCGCTGCTGGAACGGGGTGCCCTCCGCTGCCAGCGGCAGGCTGAAGTCGCGACGCTGGCCATTTTCATACTCCTGCAGCTGGCTGGCGACCGCGGCCAGCGCAGCATCGTCCCGCCTGATACCCCGCGTCGCGGCATGTTCCAGCTCGCGCTCGACGTGGAATTCCAACCGCTGCAGCGCGCCGGCCGCATCCCGCCACGCTACCACCGTGCCGAAACGGGTTTCGATGATGCCGTAGCAGTAGTGTGACATGGCGGCTCCTGAGGGCTGGTGCGGGTGACAAGGAGGCGCCAGTGTCACCAAGCCGGCACACCTTGTCCAGCCGCTACGCACCGGAAACGCTCGCCAAAAGACGTGCGGCCAACCTTTTGCATGAAAGGTTGGCCGCAGCCTGCCGCCGGATTCCGCGCCGGCGGCGTGTACTGTCCCTGGGCATTGCCCTTGGTCGCTGGCGCCAGTTTTCGCCGTGTGACGGATGGTGTCCGTGTTGTGGCGCTTGCCGCCGGGTAGGCGGCCTGTCTGCAGTGCCGGCAGGGTGGTGTTGCCGGCGTGGCTGGCGGCTGGTGGCGGCCAGGCTGCACTAGGGTGAACCATGGCCAAACTGTAACCCGCGCACCGCGGAACAGGCTTTCGAATGCGCGATCATAAAGCGCTATCTTGTGCAGGATATTTTTGCTATTTTCATTTTCCGGAAGAATATTTCTCAAGGATGAAAATGTCGGAAAACAATCGTGTTGTCAGCGCACAAGACCGGAAGATTCTGCACGAGCTGCAGCAGAATGCCCGCCTCAGCAATGCCGAGCTGGCCGAGCGCGTCGGCATGTCACCGTCGGCGTGCTGGAACCACACCCGGCAGCTGGAAAACGACGGCTACATCCAGGGCTATGTCGCGCTGATCAACCAGCAGAAGATGGGGCTGCCGGACATTCCGAGCAAGTGCCCTGCGATAGCCCACATAAAAATGCCCCAGCCGAAGCCGAGGCATAAATATTACTGTTAACAAATCATGAAGACTTACAGGTAAAAGCTCATACGAAGATATGTGAGCTTTTACTCCATATTATTTCAGGTTGCCGTTTTTCATGGACGGGATCGTGGCCGGCAAGTCGTACCGGTGCTACTGTAGCAGCGGGCCGGCGGCGAGCAGGCTGCCCAGCGCCATCAGCAGCAGGCCGATGCCGCGGTTGAGCCACAACTGCACGCCGAGCAGGCGCTGGCGCAGGCCGTCCTGGGCCAGCAGCACCGCCACCAGCGCAAACCACAGCACGTGCGCCAGCGACATGAACAGGCCGTAACCGAGCAGCACCGGCAGCGGCGTGCTGGCGGCGACGACCTGGGTGTAGGTGCTGATCACGAACAGCATGGTCTTGGGGTTGAGCGCATTGGTGAGAAAGCCGTTGCGCAGCGCGCGGCCGTGGCTGTCCGGCGCCGCCGCCTCGTTGACGGCGCCGCTGCGGAAGGTGCTCCAGCCGACATACACCAGATAGCCGGCGCCCAGCACGCGCAGCAGCTGCAACAATAGCGGCGTCTGTTGCAGCAGGCTGGCGCCGAGCAGGGTGTACATCACGTGCACCTGCACGCCAAGGCCGATACCGAGCGCGGCGGCGAGGCCGGCGCGTTTGCCGTACAGCAGGCTGTTGCGGCTGATCATGGCGAAGTCGGCGCCGGGGCTGATCACGGCGAGCAGGGTAATGGTCATCACGGCAAACAGTTCAGTCATTGCGTATACTTTCGGTGAGTTTGGTGCGGAGTAAACGGATGACTGCCATTGTCACACTTTGCCCTGACAATGAATAACGATGGTTTCTGCCTGATTTACGTGAGAAAAACTAACCGATGAGCTTTGCCGCACTGCCGTCGCTGAACGCCTTGCGCGTGTTCGAGGCCGCTGCCCGCCACGGCAGCTTCGTGCGTGCAGCCGACGAGCTGTGCGTGACGCACGGCGCGGTCAGCCGCCAGATCCGCCTGCTGGAAGAGCAGCTGGGCGTGGCGCTGTTCGAGCGTCGTAACCGCGCGGTCTTCCTCAGCGCCGCTGGCACCCGGCTGTTTGCCGCCTGCGGCGAGGCGCTGCACACCCTGCAGCAGGCGGTAACGCAACTGCAGCCGGCTGCCACGCCGCCGCTGGCGGTGTCGTGCGAGCCGACGCTGGCGATGCGCTGGCTGATTCCGTGCCTGCCGCAGTTCCATGCGCTGCATCCGGGTATCGAGGTCCACCTCAGCGCCGCCGGCGGCGCGGTGCGGCTGGAAAGCGGCCATGTCGATCTGGCGATCCGGCGCGAGGACTTTGCGCTGCCGGCGCACTATTGCGTGCAAAGGTTGGCCGCAGAGCACGTCGGGCCGGTCTGTCGCGAACAGGCGGCCGCGGTACGGCTGCACACCCGTTCGCGGCCGCAGGCGTGGCCGGAGTGGCAGCGCTTGCAGCCGGCGGCCGCGATGGCGCTGGCCGGCAGCCGCGAGTTCGAGCACTTCTACCTCAGCCTGCAGGCGGCGCTGGCCGGGCTGGGGGTGGCGATGGCGTCGCTGTTCATGGTGGCCGACGATCTGGCGGCGCAGTCACTGCAGGCGCCGGCCGGCTTTGTCGCCGACGGCAGCCACTACGTGCTGCTGTCGCTGCAGCCGCTGGCACAGGATGCGCGGCAGCAGGCGTTTGCCGCATGGCTGGCGGACAGCATGCAGCAGACGCTGGCATTGCATGCAAACAGGATAATACGAGTGTAGTGACTTAGAAATTATGTTGCGTGAAACTTGTGAATTTCACGTGATGTGTGCAAAATTTTGCCATTTGCGGGTTTTTTGATCTGGATTCATTGCCTTTGGCGCATGGCTGGCTACAATCCGCAGCTGACATATTGCATTGCGGAATAATTTGAGATGACGAGCGCCAGTCACACCCTGTTGGATCCCGAAACCAACGACGTTTCCCACTCGCTGCTGGAAGACATTCTGGCGATCCTGGTTGGCACCCTGCTGGTGGCCTTCGGCGTGGCGATGTTCAAGCAGGCCGGCCTGCTCACTGGCAGCACCGCCGGCATCGCCTTCCTGATCCACTACCAGAGCGGCATCCCGTTCGGGGTGGTGTTTTCGCTGATCAACCTGCCGTTCTACTGGTTGGCGGTGAAGCGCATGGGCTGGGCGTTCACCATCAAGACCTTTGTCGCGGTCAGCCTGCTGTCGCTGTTTTCCGGGCTGCACTCGCAGTTTGCCCACTTCGGGCCGCTGGATCCGTTCTACAGCGGTTTGGTCGGCGGCCTGATGATGGGCATGGGCTTTATCGCGCTGTTTCGCCACAAGGCCAGTCTTGGCGGCATCAACATCCTGGCGCTGTATCTGCAGGACCGCCACGGCATCCGTGCCGGCAAGCTGCAGCTGGGCGTCGATCTGCTGATCCTGCTAGCGTCGCTGTTCATGGTCAGCGTGCCAGCCTTGCTCGGCTCCATCCTCGGCGCGCTGGCGCTGAACATGGTGATCGGATTCAATCACCGTCCCGACCGCTATATCGCGATGTAAACCGCAGAAGCCGTTCACGATCTGCTGCGCCTGCGTGATTCTGCGTTGCAATTGGCCAAAAAATGCTCATTGACGCCACGTCAACTGCGCTTTTTTGACCAATTCCGCCTTGTCTGACTTTGGCTCGCGAGATCGTGAACCGCTTCTCAGGCGCCGGGCAGCGGCGGCAGTCGGCGCAGGCGCAGGGCGATGGCCAGTGCCGCCAGCAGCAACAGGCTGAGGCAGGCGGCCACGCCAGGCCAGCGGTGCGATTCCCACAGTACGCCGGACAGGGTGCCCATCACACTGGAGCCGGCATAGTAGGCGGTCAGGTAACACGCCGATGCCAGCGCCCGTGCCTGCAGCGCGCGGCGCCCGACCCAGCTGCTGGCCACCGAGTGCGCGCCGAAAAAGCCGAAGGTGAACAGCGCGACGCCGCCGACCACCAGCCACAGCTGCTGCGGCAGCGTCAGTAGCAAGCCGGCCGCCATCACCACGATCATCAGCCACAGCACATTGCGTCGCCCGAGGCGGTCGGCGAGGGTGCCGGCCCACGCCGACGACCAGATCCCCACCACGTACAGCAGGAATACCAGGCCGATCTGGCTCTGGCTGAGACCGAATGGCGCCTGCAGCAGGCGGTAGCCGAGGTAGTTGTACAGGCTGACGAAGCAGCCCATCAGCAGGAAAGCGGACAGGAACAGCCATGGCAGGCCGGCATCGGCAAAATGACGGCGACCGTTGTGCCACAGCTGCGCCAGATTGCCGCGCGCCGGCTGGAAGTGACGCGACGCCGGCAGCTGCTTCCATACCAGCGCCGCCGCCAGCAGGCCGAGGCCGCCCAGCACCGCCAGTGCCAGCCGCCAGCCGGCGACATCGGCCAGAAGCGCCGCCAGATAGCGGCCACTCATGCCGCCCAGCGCATTGCCGGCGATATACAGCCCCAGCGCCTTGCCCAGCGAGCTGGCTTCCACTTCCTCGCTCAGGTACGCCATCGCCACTGCCGGTAAACCGGCCAGCACCATGCCGAAGGCCGCACGCGACCAAACCAGCGCGCCAAAACCCTGTGTCAGCGTTGCGGCCAACGTCAGCAGCGCCCCGATCAGTAGGGCGGCCACCATCAGCGGTTTGCGCCCGAGGCGGTCGGCCAGCAGGCTGGCCGGAATCAGCATCAGCGCCATCGACAGCGTGCCGGCGGAGAGCACGGTACTGGCGTGGGCGGCGCTGCTGCCGAATTCGGCCGAGAACAGCGGCAGCAGCGGCTGCACGCCATAGAGCATGGCAAAGGTGGCAAAGCCAGCGCAGAACAGCGCCCAGCCGGTGCGTCGGTAGGCGGCAGTGCCGGTGACCAGCTTGCCGCCGGCGGGCGCGGCCGATGTGATGGAGCAGGTAGACGGCAGGGGAGCGCAATAGCTGGTCATGGCAAGGTACCGAGCAGAAGACAGACCGATGCTAGGCTTGGCTGTTCAGATGGTCCAATATATATTTCAGTGATAATTCATATTTAAAAGCGATTAATGGAACTGCGCCATCTGCGTTATTTCGTCACCGTGGCCGAAGAGCTGCACTTCACCCGTGCTGCCGAACGGCTGCACATCGGCCAGCCGCCGCTCAGCCAGCAAATCCAGGCGCTGGAGGCCGAGCTGGGGGTGCAGCTGTTCCAGCGCAGCAAGCGGCGGGTGCTGCTGACCACGGCCGGCGAACGCCTGCTGGTGCGGGCGCGGCGGCTGCTGGCCGATGCCGAGGCCGCCGCCGAGGAGGCGCGCCGGGCAGGTCGCGGCGAGGTCGGTGAGCTGCGCATCGCGTTCACCTCGTCGATGCCGCTGGCCGGCGTGCTGCCGGACAGCCTGCGCCACTATCGCGAACGCTATCCGGCGGTCAGCCTCAAGCTGGAGGAAATGTTCAGCGGCGACCAGTACCTCGCGTTGCAGCAGCAGCGGCTGGATGTCGGCTTCGTGCGCTACAACGGCGACGAGGTGGTGCCCGGCATCCGCCGCCGCGAGCTGCGCCGCGACCGGCTGTGCGTGGTGATCCACCGCGACCACCCGCTGGCGGCGCGCCCCCGGCTGGCGTTTGCCGAGCTGCGCGACGAGGGCTTCATCGTCTATCCGCCGGGGGTGTCCACCGGGCTGCCGGCGCTGATCCGGCAGCTGGCGCAGGCGGCCGGCTTCCAGCCACGCATCGCGCAGACCTCCGGCGAGGCGATGACGCAGATCGCGCTGGTCGCCGCCGGGCTGGGCATCGCCATCCTGCCGTCGCCACTGGCCTGCGTGCAGTTGGACGGGGTCTGCTACATCCCGCTTACCGATGCCGCCGCCTACCTGTCGATGGCGGTGGCCACCCGCGAGCAGGAGTCGTCGCCGCTGGTGGCGGCCTTTCTGGATGTGCTGCCAACGTTGGCCGCAATCGCGCCGTAGCGCGGGATGCGGGTGAAAAATGGCGCCGCAACGCCGTCGGGCGCAGTGATCTGCGCCGCGTGGCCGCCCCAGGCGTGGCGGCCGTGCCGCGTGCGGCTTGATCCACGGCAATGCTGGCCGGCAGCGGGGTTCGCAACTATGGTAGTAACACCGGCTTTGCTGTATTTTTAGCCTCACCCCGCGAGTGGTTGTAGCACTGGAGCAGGCCGTTTCGGCGGCAGATAACGATAAGAAAAACAAAGGAGGGCGTGTGAACACGTTCGATGAAAGCACCACGGTGCTGATTATTGAGGATTCGCATACCGTGCGGCAGTCGCTGCGCGCGATGCTGGCCCAGGTCGGCATCGCCCGCTCCGAGGCGGCGGTCAATGCTGCCGACGGTTTGCAGCGGATACGGCGCAAGCAGTTCGACGTCGTGCTGTGCGACTACAACCTGGGCGAGGGGATGAGCGGGCAGGAACTGCTTGAGCTGCTGCGCCGCAGCAATGCCTACCCGCTGACCTCGGTGTGGATCATGATCACCGGCGAGCGCAAGTACGAGCGCGTGGTCGCCGCCGCCGAGGTGGCGCCGGACGACTACATCCTGAAGCCGTTTTCCAGCCAGACCCTGTTCGACCGCCTGCGCCTGGCGCTGCAGCGCAAGCTGTTCCTGCGCCCGGCCCACCTCAAGCTGCTGGCCGGCGAGGTGTCGCAGGCGCTGCTGATCCTGCGCCAGCTGGAGAGCATCGCCGAGAACAATGTGCAGGTGATGGACGTGCTGCGGTTGATGGCGGAGACCTACATGCTCAACGACCAGTTCAGCGAGGCGCGGCAGGTGTACGAGAAGATCCTGGCGATGAAGGCGATCCCGTGGGCGAAGATGGGCATGGTGCGCATCCTGAAGGAACAGGACGACATCGAGCAGAGCACGGTCATCCTCAACGAGATCATCGCCGACGCCCCCAACTACACCGACGCCTACGACGCGCTGGCGCAGAACCTGACCCACGGCGGCCAGTTCCAGGAGGCGCTGTCCATCCTGGAAAAGGCGGTGGCACTGTCGCCGCGCAACTTCCAGCGCCTGTGTGCCTGTGGCGAGACGGCGCTGAACGTCGGTGACCCGCTGAAGGCGGCCACCTATCTGGAAAAGGCGGTGCTGATCGGGCGCAACAACAGCGCCTTCGGCCCCGGGGTGATGGTCGACCTGCTGCAGGCCTATAGTGAGGGCGAGCAGCTGGAAAAGATGGACCGCCTGTCCCAGGAGCTGGGCGGCCTGCTCAAGGGCGAGGCCGACCAGTTCCTGCTGCTGGTCTGTCGCGCGCTGTCGACGCTGGGGCGCAAGCGCTATACCGATGCCATGGCGCTGCTGCGGCAGGCGGCGGCCTTTCTGCTACTGCCGCAAACCGGCTGGCGCGACGCCACCCGCTTCATCGAGGCGGTGGCCCGCCTGCCGCAGGACATCGACGGCTACTGTGCCGGCGAATGGCTGCAGCAGCTGGCCTTGCGCTTCGTGAAGAACCATCAGGACGTCACGCTGATGACCGCGCTGTCGCGCGACAACCAGGTGATGATCGCGGCGATCGAGGCGGCGCATACCACGCTGCAGGCGGCCAACGATCAGGCGGTGGCGATGGCGAAGAACGGCCAGAAGCAGCAGGCGGCGCTGATGCTGTACGGCGTGGCGACGCAGACCCGCAACGACCGTCTCGGCATGAACGCCTGTTCGCTGCTGCTGCAGGACAGTGCGCCGGAGAGCCTGGACAAGGTGCTGCAGCTGATGAAGTGGCTGCCGCAGGACCACGAACGGGTGCAGGGCTTCAACGCCATCCTGTCCAAGCGCGAGATCCTGTCCGAAGGCTGAGCCGGCGGCAGGTCACGAAAAAGCCCGGATCGGTGATCCGGGCTTTTGCATGTGGCGGAGCAGTGGCGGTTTAGAGCGTGTTCACGAACTCGCGAGCTAGAGCGAGACAAGGCGAAAACGGCTGGGAAAGCAGTATGTGTCCAGATTTAAACAAGCATTCCAAACACGTTTTTAACGCAGTATCGCTCCCTTGAGATCAAGTCGCAGCAGGTCGTGTACAGGCTCTTAGCTGACGAAGCGCATCTTGTAGCTTTTTGCCTTGATCTTGCCGACCGACAGCCGTTCCATCGCCTCCTGCGCGATGCCGCGTTCCAGCGCGACGAAGGTGCAGAACTCGAACACCATGATCTTGCCGACCTGGCTGCCGGCAATGCCGCCTTCGCCGGTCAGCGCGCCGAGGATGTCGCCCGGGCGCAGCTTGTCGCGTTTGCCGCCGCCGATTTCCAGCGTCAGCATCGGTGGCAGCAGCGGGCCGCCGGGTGCCGGCTTCAGCTCGCTGACTTCGCCCCAGATCAGCGGCGCCTTCTGGTATTCCTCTACCGCCGAGGCGCGGCGGGCGTCACTGGGGCTGACCAGGGTCAGCGCCAGGCCGTGCTTGTCGCCACGGCCGGTGCGGCCGATACGGTGGATGTGGATTTCCGGATCGTGCGCGACGTCGACGTTGATCACCAGGTCGAGGTCCTTGATGTCCAGGCCGCGGGCGGCGACGTCGGTGGCCACCAGTACCGTGGTGCTCTTGTTGGCAAAGCGTGCCAGGATCTGGTCGCGGTCGCGCTGTTCCAGTTCGCCGTACAGCGCCAGCGCGGAGAAGCCGGCCTGTTCCAGTTCGGCTACCAGCTCCTTGCAGCGCAGCTTGGTGTTGCAGAATGCCAGCGCCGAGCTGGGACGCACGCTTTGCAGCGCGCGTGCGACGGTGTCCAGGCGCTGGTCGGGGTCGATCTCGTAAAACCACTGCTCGATCTTGCTGTCATCGTGCAGCGACTCCACCTTCACCTGTTGCGGGTTCTTCATGAACTGCTCGGCCAGCTTGCGGATATTGTCCGGGTAGGTGGCGGAGAACATCAGCGTCTGGCGCTGGCGCGGGCAGGCGCGCACGATGCCGACGATTTCCTCGATGAAGCCCATGTCCACCATGCGGTCGGCTTCGTCCAGCACCAGCGTCTTCACGCCGCTGAGGTTCAGCGATTCGCGGAACAGGTGATCCTGCAGCCGGCCGGGGGTGCCGACCACGATGTGGGCGCCGTGCTCTAGCGAGGCGCGTTGCGGCGCCATCGGCGTGCCGCCGCACAGGGTGATGACCTTGATGTTGTCGATGGCGCGCGCCAGGCGGCGGATTTCCTGCGCCACCTGGTCGGCCAGCTCGCGCGTCGGGCACAGTACCAGTGCCTGCACACCGAACCAGCGTGGATTCAGGCTGTTGATCAGGCCCAGTGCGAACGCCGCCGTCTTGCCGCTGCCGGTCTTGGCTTGCGCGATCACGTCACGGCCATCGAGGATGGCGGGCAGGCTTTCGGCCTGGATCGGCGTCATGCTGTGGTAGCCGAGGCTATCCAGATTGGAGAGCAGGTTTTGCGGCAGGGAGAGCGAGGAGAATTTGGCTTTGTTCACAATGACTTGGCGTTGATTAATCAGCAAGGGGCGGAGTGTAGCAGCAAGGGCGGCTGCGGCCAACCTTTCAGCGGTGGCGGGTGGCAAATCGGTGGCTTGGTAGGTGGTGATGACTGGCCTGTTGTGGGAGTTTGCCTGACCGGCAGGTAGACAGGGGTGTCGTCGGTGCCAGATGCGCACAACCCCGCCGTGGCGGGGTTGTGCACGATGGCGGCAAGGTTGGCCGCAAGCGTCAGTTCAGGCGCAGCGGCACGTACAGCGTGCTGTCCTGGCGCCGTACCAGCAGCGCGATATTGCCCTTGGCGTTTTGCAGTGCGCGCTCGAAGCTGCGGATGTTGCTGATCTCCATCTGGTTCAGACCGATGATCACGTCGCCGTTCTGCAGGCCAGCCTGCGCCGATACACCCTGCGCCTGCTGGATCACCAGCCCGCCGCGCACGCCCAGTGCTTCCTTGTCTTCCGCGCTCAGCTCGGACAGGGTCAGCCCCAGCTGGTCGAAGCGGTAGCTCTGTGGCAGCGCCGGGCTGTTGTTGCCCTGCGGCGTGGCCAGCTGTTCGCCCGGCAGCTCAATCAGGGTGGCGTCGATATTACGCTCGCTGCCCTTGCGCCACACGCCCAGCTTGATGGTGGCGCCCGGTGGCTGGTCGCCGACCATGCGCGGTAGGTCGCGCGAGTTTTCCACCACCTGGCCGTTGAGGCGCAGGATGATGTCGCCCACCAGCAGGCCGGCCTTGCTGGCCGGGCCTTGCGGCTCGACACGCACCACCAGCGCGCCGCGCGGACGGTCAAGGCCGAACGACTGCGCCAGCTCTTTCGACACTTCCTGGATGTGTACGCCCAGCTGGCCGCGGCTGACTTTGCCGCTGGTCTTCAGCTGGTCGGCCACCTTCATCGCCAGGTCGATCGGGATCGCGAACGAGATGCCCATGAAACCGCCGGAGCGGCTGTAGATCTGCGAGTTGATGCCGACCACTTCGCCCTTCAGGTTGAACAGCGGGCCGCCGGAGTTGCCGGGGTTGATCGCCACGTCGGTCTGGATGAACGGCACATAGCTCTCGTCCGGCAGGCTGCGGCCCTTGGCCGACACGATGCCGGCGGTGACGGTGTTCTCGAAGCCGAACGGCGCGCCGATGGCGGCCACCCATTCGCCGACTTTCAGCGCGTCCGGGGTGCCGATTTTGACGGTCGGCAGGTTGGCCGCGTCGATCTTCAGCACCGCCACGTCGGTGCGCTTGTCGAGGCCGATCAGGCGCGCACGCATTTCACGCTTGTCGGTGAGCATCACCTTGATCTGGCTGCTGCCGCTGACCACGTGGGCATTGGTGAGGATGTAGCCGTCCTGGCTGAACACGAAGCCGGACCCGAAGGACACGCTGTCCTGTGCCGGCGCCGGGTCCTGCTGTGCGTTCGGCGGCATGAAGCGGCGGAAGAATTCGTACAGCGGATCGTCTTCCGGTACCGGAATCGGCAGCTCGCTCTGGCGCGGGGTGCTGTCGGCGCGGCTGGCCTGGATGTTGACCACGGACGGGCCTTCGCGCTCCACCAGCAGGGTGAAGTCGGGCAGCAGCATGGCGACCTGGCCGTTTGCCTGCGCCGGAATGGCGACGGTGGAAACCGGCTTTTCGTCTTTGAACAGGCCTTCGATCTTGCCGCAGCCACCCAGGGCAGCGGCGATGGCGGCCACGATGACCAGCCTTGTGTACGGATTCACCTCGATATTCCTTTTAATGGTGTACTTTGCAGATGAGGTTTTGTCGCAAAACTTCAACTGGCAGGGAACTATCATAGCGGTTTTGCCGGATATTCGCAGAGATCCGCGATGATGCAGCGCCAGCACTCCGGCTTGCGCGCCTTGCACACGTAGCGGCCGTGCAGGATCAGCCAGTGGTGGGCGTCGAGCCGGTATTCGGTCGGGATCAGCCGCACCAGCTTGTCCTCCACCTCGCGCACGTCCTTGCCGGGGGCGAGGCGGGTGCGGTTGGCGACGCGGAAGATGTGGGTATCGACGGCGATGGTCGGCTGGCCGAAGGCGGTGTTGAGCACCACGTTGGCGGTCTTGCGGCCAACCCCGGGCAGCGCCTCCAGCGCCTCGCGCTGCTGTGGCACCTCGCCGCCGTGCTGCTCCAGCAGGATGCGGCAGGTGGCGATGGTGTTCTTCGCCTTGGTGCGGTACAGGCCGATGGTCTTGATGTATTCCTCCAGCCCTTCCACGCCCAGTGCCAGCATCTTGTCCGGTGTCGGCGCCACCGGGAACAGCAGTCGGGTGGCCTTGTTGACGCCGACGTCGGTGGCCTGTGCCGATAGCAGCACGGCGATCAGTAGCTGGAACGGCGTCGCGTACTCCAGCTCGGTGGTGGGGTGCGGGTTCTGCGCCTGCAGGCGGGCAAAGATCTCGGCGCGGATGGCTTTGTTCATTCGGTACTCGCTACGCTTGAAATCGGGGATGCGCTCAGGCTGGCGCGCTGGGCGGCGCGGCGGCGGGCGCGCTCGTCCAGCCAGTTCTTGGCGGCGATCAGCAGCGCAAGGCCGATGAAGCCGCCCGGTGGCAGCATCGCCAGCAGGAACTGGTAGTTGGCCTCGGCCGGCACCAGGTGCAGCACCAGCGCGTGGCCTGCATCGCCCAGCAGCAGGTGGGCGCCGTCAAACAGCGTGCCCTTGCCCAGTGCCTCGCGCAGGCCGCCGAGCAGCAGCAGCACCAGTGTCAGCCCCAGTCCCATCATCAGACCGTCCAGCGCCGCCGCGCGCACACTGTGGCGCGAGGCAAACGCCTCGGCCCGCGCCAGCACGATGCAGTTGGTGGTGATCAGCGGAATGAAAATGCCGAGTACCAGGTACAGGCCGTGCAACCAGGCGTTCATCGCCAGGTCGACGCAGGTCACCAACGTGGCGATGATGATGATGAACACCGGATTGCGGATGTCGTTGGGGATCCACTGCCGCGCGGCCGCCACCGCGCTGCCGGAAAGGGTGGTCACCAGCGTGGTGGCCAGCCCCAGCGCCAGCGCGTTGACGGCGGTGTTGCTGATCGCCAGCACCGGGCACAGCCCCAGCAGCTGCACCAGGCCGGGGTTCTGTTTCCACAGGGCGTTGTGGCAGATGTCGCGCCAGCGGCTGGCGCTTGCGGGTGTGGTCATGGTGTATCCCGGGGCAGCAAGGCGGCGCGGTAGTGGTGGAAGGCGGCCACAGTGCGGCCAACTGCGGCGGTGACGGCGCGGGCGGAAACGGTGGCGCCGCTGACGTAGTCGAAGTCGCCGCCGTCCTTGCGCAGCCGCCACGTCGGCAGGTTGGCCGCACCCTTGCCGTCGAACTGGCGCGCCCATTCGCTGCGCGCGATTTCGATGTAATCGCCAAGACCGGGGGTTTCCTGGTGCTTGACCACCCGTACCGCGTACACGCTGCCATCCGGCAGCAGGCCGATCAGCAGGCGGATGCGGCCGCTGTAGCCGTCAGGCGCCACGTTTTCAAACACCAGGCCGCTGACGCGACCCTGGCGGCGCGCGGTGTAGAACGCCAGCGCCTCGCGGCTGCCGAACGCCTGCTGGATGGCCGGTGGCAGCGGCTGGCGGCTGGCGGGCAGCACGTTGTCGAAGCTGGCCGCGGGCAGCGTCTGTGCCAGCAGCGCGCTCTGCGCCGCGAGCTCGTTGGCAGCAACGATACGGTGGGTGGCCAGCCAGGTGCCGCCCAGCAGCAGCGTGGCGGCAGCGGCGAAGCCGGCCAGGATCAGCGCGCTGCGTTGCGCCTGTTGCCACGGGCGGCGCATCAGGAACGCTCCCGGCGGTGGCCGAACACGGCGGGACGCGTGTACTGGTCAAGCAGCGGCACCGTCATGTTCATCAGCAGCACGGCGAAGGCGATGCCGTCCGGGAAGTTGCCGAATACGCGGATGACGTAGGTCAGCAGCCCGACGCCAAAGCCGAAAATCAGTCGCCCCTTGGGCGTGCTGGAGCCGGACACCGGATCGGTGACGATGAAGGCCGCCGCCAGCAGGGTGCCGCCTTGCAGCAGGTGCAGCAGCGGCGACGCGTACTGTGCCGGCTGCCACAGCCACAGTGGCAGCGCCAGTGCCAGCAGCCCGGCCAGCATCGCCAGTGGCGTTTGCCACGGGATCAGCTTCTGCTGCCATAGCCACAGGCCGCCGGCCAGCCAGCCCAGCGCGATCAGCCCCTGCGCCGACGACGAGGGCAACAGCCCGGCCAGCGCCTGGCCCTGGCGCAGCCCGGTCTTGAGCACGTCCAGCGGCGTGGCGCTGCTGATCGCGTCCGGTACGCCGCCGGCGGGCAGCGTGTGCAGGAAGATCCACTGCCACTGTGCGACGGCGTCCAGCGGCAGCTGCGGGCTGCCCCACTGCGCCATCTGCGCCGGGAACGACACCACCATCAGCGCAAAGCCGGCCATCGCCGGGTTGAACGGATTGTTGCCGAGGCCACCGTACAGCTGCTTGGCGACGATGATGGCGAACAGGGTGGCGACCACGATCATCCACCAGCCGCCCAGCGGCGGTAGCGACAGCGCCAGCAGCCAGGCGGTGACGATGGCGGACAGGTCCTTCAGCGCCGGCAGCACCGCCACGCCGCGCAGGCGCAGCATGGCGGCTTCGGCACCCAGCGCGGTGAGGCTGGCCAGCAGCAGCTGCAGCAGTATGCCGATACCGTTGCAGTAGACGGACAAGGCGATGCCGGGTAGCAGCGCGGCGAGGACTTTCAGCATCACCGTGGACACGGTGGCCGGTTTGGCGATATGGGTCGAGTGGATGGCGGTCATGAGTCGGGTTGCTGGTTGGCCCTGGCTTGGTCGGCGGCGGCCTTGCGCGCGGCGGCGCGGGCCATCGCGGCTTCGATGGCCGCCTGCTTGGCGTCGTCGAGTCCGCTGCTGCTTGGTGGCGGGGCGGGTGGCTGACCGCTGGCGGCCTTGGCCTCGTCGGCGGCAGCCTTGCGCGGGGCGGCACGTGCCATCGCGGCTTCGATGGACGCCTGCTTGGCGTCGTCGAGTCCGCTGCTGGCCGGTGGCGGGGCGGGTGGCTGGCCGCTGGCGGCCTTGGCTTCGTCGGCGGCAGTCTTGCGTGCGGCGGCACGCGCCATTGCCGCGGCAATCGCCGCCTGCTTGGCGTCATTCAGGCCGTTGCTGTGCTGCTCCGGCAGTGGCGCCGCTTCGCGCTGCGCGGCAGCCCGTGCCATGGCGGCGGCGATGGCGGCCTGTTTCGGGTCGGCGCCGGGTGCAACGTTGGTCGCAACATTGGCCGCAGCGCTATGGCTGGCGGTCTGACGTGCGGCGGCCTGGGCCGCCTTGTCGGCGAGGCGCTGCGCCTTTTCCGCCTTGTCGCGTTGCAACCGCATCTGGCGGAATTCGTGGCGCTGCCGCGCCAGATTGGCGGCGTTCTTGTCGCGCTCGGCGGCCCAGATCTCGCTCTTGGCGAAACGGTAGTAGTCGACCAGCGGAATCTGGCTGGGGCAGACGTAGCTGCAGGCGCCGCATTCGATGCAGTCGAACAGCTGCCACTGTTGCGCCTTGTCGAAGTTCTTCGACTTGGCGAACCAGAACAGGTCCATCGGCTGCAGCGACACCGGGCAGGCGCTGGCACAGTCGCCGCAGCGGATGCAGGCCTGCGCCGGCGGCCGCGGCGGGAACAGAGCCGGTGACTTGACGAGCAGGCAGTTGCCGGCCTTGGTCAGCCCGGCGGCAAGGTCGGGCAGAGTAAAGCCCATCAGCGGGCCGCCCATCACCACCTCCTTGCGGTCGCGATGTGGTTGCGCCAGCGCCAGCAGGCGATCGAGCGGCGTGCCGATTAGCGCCTCGACGTTGGCCGCAGCGTCGACCGCGCCGGTGAGGGTGACGATGCGGCTGATCAGCGGCTCGCCGTGCAGTACCGCGCGGCCGATGGCGTAGACGGTGGCGACGTTGAAGCACTGCACGCCGTGCTCGGTGGAACGCACGCCGTGCGGAATGGCCTTGCCGGTCAGGATACGGATCAGCTGCTTGGCGCCGCCGCTGGGGTATTTGGTCGGCACCGCCACCACGCTGAAACCGTGCGCGGCGGCGGCGGCCTGCATCGCGGCGATGGCCTGTGGCTTGTTGTCCTCGATGCCGATCAGCACCTGACGCGCCTGCAGCGCGTGGCGGGTGACGGCGATGCCGTCGCAGATGGCGTCGGCGCGCTCGCGCATCAGGCGGTCGTCGCAGCTGATGTAGGGTTCGCACTCGGCGCCGTTGATGACCAGCGTTTCCAGCGGGCTGACGCCGAGCTTCAGGTGACTGGGAAACACCGCGCCGCCGAGACCGACGATGCCCATTTGCGCCAGGAAGTCGCGGATTTCGGCGCCGCTGCGCTGCGGCCAGTCGTGCAGCGGCTGGCGATCAATCCAGCGCTCCTCGCCATCGCTGTCGAGGGTGATGGCCAGCTCCGGCAGGCCGGACGGGTGGGCAAACGGCTGCGGCGCGATGGCGCTGATCACGCCGGAAGTCGGTGCGTGCACCGCCGCCGACAGACGGCCGTCGGCACTGGCGATCAGCTGGCCCTTGGCGACACGGTCGCCGACGGCGACGCAGGGGCGCGCGGCATTGCCCATGCTCTGGCGCAGCGCAACGTGCAGCTGCGGCGGCAGTGGTGCCAGGCGGATCGGCACGGCGCTGGAGTGCGCCTTGTGTTCCGGCGGATGGATGCCACCGGGAAAATCGAACAGCGGCATCATCGCGTGGCCCCGCTGCTGACATTCCTGATCGGGATGGTGGGGTAGCGCCACTTCCAGTTGGTCAGCTCGCTGCCCGGCGGAATCATGCGGATGCAGTCGACCGGGCAGGGCGCCAGGCACAGCTCGCAGCCGGTGCACTCGCTGGCGATCACGGTGTGCATCTGCTTGGCGGCGCCGAGAATGGCGTCCACCGGACAAGCCTGGATGCACAGGGTGCAACCGATACAGGTGGCCTCGTCGATCAGCGCTACCGCCTTCGCTTTCGGCTGCGGTGCGCCCGCGCCAAACGGCTTGAACTCGACGCCGAGCAGCTCGGCCAGCTTGCGGATGCCGTCCTCGCCACCGGGCGGGCACTTGTTGATGTCGTCGCTGCCGGCGGCCAGCGCCTCGGCGTAGGGGCGACAGCCGGGATGGCTGCACTGGCCGCACTGCGTCTGCGGCAGGATGGCGTCGATCTTGTCCACCAGCGGGTCGGCCTTGACGCGGAAGCGCACCGAGGCATAGCCAAGAATGGCGCCCAGCAGCAGCGCCAGCAGCAGCATCAGCGCCACCGCGATCAGCAGTTGGCTCATGGCACCAGCCCCCCGAAACCCATGAAGGCCAGGCTCATCAGCCCGGCGGTGACCAGCGCGATCGCGGTGCCGCGAAACGGCAGCGGCACGTCGGCACCTTCCAGCCGTTCGCGCATGGCGCCGAACAGGATCAGGATCAGCGAGAAGCCGAGCGCGGAGCCGAGGCCGAATACCAGCGCCTCGGCAAAGCTGTGCTGTGCCTGCACATTGAGCAGCGGCACGCCCAGCACCGCACAGTTGGTGGTGATCAGCGGCAGGTAGATGCCCAGCGACTGGTACAGCACCGGGCTGGTCTTGTGGATCACCATTTCGGTGAACTGCACGATGGCGGCGATCACCACGATGAAGGACAGGGTGCGCAGGTATTCAAGGCCAGCCGCGACCAGCAGCAGGTTGATCAGGTGACTGCTGCCGGAGGCCAGCGTCAGCACGAAGGCGGTGGCGGCACCCATGCCGATGGCGGCTTCCAGCTTTCTGGATACCCCCATGAACGGGCACAGCCCGAGCATGCGCACCAGTACCACGTTGTTGACGAGTACGGTGCTGACCAGCAGCAAAAAGTAGTGTTGCAAATCCATTCCGGGACCCGGTAAGCGTTATCCGCGGATTATCCGTGTTCGCCGGTGCCGCTTCAACCTTGATCTGGATAAAGCGGCACCCGGTTTTTGCCACGGTGGAGCAAATCTTGCTTGTCCGCGCCAACGCGACTGTGTCACTGTATGCCTGTATACAGTTGCCAAAGTGGCCGTCCGCAACACGGGCGGCCGTTTTTCGCCAGCGCGGCGCTACCCCGCCGCTGCCGGCGTGACGGTGAGACGCCGGAATAAAAAAACGATAAGGAAGCAAGGATGAAGCGTGCGATCAGCATCGGCACCCGTCTGGTCTGGGCCCAGGTGGCCCTGATGTCACTGTTGGTGGTCGCCCTGATGGTGCCGGCCTATCTGTTTTCGCAAAAGCTGCTGTTCGAGCGCACCCAGGCGGTGCAGCAGCAGCTGATCCACCAGTCGGCCAATATGGCGGCCGGCTTCGACGACGCGCTGAAAATCTCCGCCCAGCAGTTCGAGCGCATGTTCATCGCTAGCTTCAGCGGCGCCTTTGCCGTGACTCCCGAGGAAAAGGTCGATACCGGCGGCCAGCTGCTGCCGTCGCTGAAGGTGGGCGGGGTGCTGCTCAACAACAATCACGACCTCGCCGGCGAGTTTGCGGTGCGCAGCGGCAACCCGGCCTCGGTACTGGTCAAGGAGGGCGACGACTTCTACCGGGTGTCGACCTCGCTGCTGACCGCCGACGGCCGTCGCGCGGTCGGCAGCAAGCTGGAGCGCAGCAGCCCGGTGTACGAGCGGCTGAGCCGCGGCATGCCGTTCCAGGGCAAGGTGGTGATGTTCGACAAGGAATACGTGGTCAGCTACAGCCCGTTGAAGAACGAGAACGACCAGGTGATCGGCGCCACCTCGGTGGCGCTCAGCGCAAGCGAAGGCGTCGGCGGTCTGCTGGCTCGGCTGTCCAAGGTCAAGCTGGGCCAATCCGGCCATATCGTCATCATCGGCGCCGACAAGAACAGCAGCGAATTCGGCCACTTCGTGCTGCACCCGAAACTGACCGGCCGCACCATCGACAAGGATGTCGATGCCGGCGGCCAACCTTATCTGACCGAGATGCTGAGCCAGACCAGCGGCAGCCGCACCGTGCGCAAGCTGGACGACAACGGCAAACCGGCCGAGCACATGCTGACCTGGCAGCGCTTTGACGCCTGGGGCTGGGTGATCGTCAGCGACGAGCTGACCGCCGAGCTGCAACACGACAACAACATCCTGCTGCAGGGCCTGATCGGTGGCTGCCTGTTGCTGGTGGTGTTGCTGTCGCTGTCGCTGTGGCTGCTCACCGGCCGGCTGGTGGCCCGCCCGGTGCGGCTGCTGGTCAAGGCCGTCGGCGAGGTACGTGACAGCAGTGACCTGACCCGCCGTCTCGACATCCCGCGCCGCGACGAAATCGGCGAGGTAGCCGGCGCGCTCAACAACCTGCTGGAGAGCTTCCGTCAGTCGCTGAACCGCACCCGCGCCCACGCCGAGGAACTGGAAGTCGCCGCGCACGAGCTGGCCGGCAAGGCGGAAACCGCCGCCGTGGCCGCCGGCGAACAGCGCGACAGCGCCGGGGTGATGGACAGCCATGCTCGTCAGCTGAATGACGGCGTACACCGTATCGAACACGTTGCCGGCGAGGCCAGCCGCGCCGCACGCGCCTCCAGCGACGCCGCCAGCCAGGGTAGCCAGAGCCTGGTGGCGGCGGTGGACGAGGTCAACCGCATCGCCAACACCCTCGGCGCCGCCGAAGGCAGCCTGCACAGCCTGGAAGGCAGCGCCAGCCAGATCACCAGCATCATCGCGGTGATCCGTGACATCGCCGACCAGACCAATCTGCTGGCGCTGAATGCGGCGATCGAGGCTGCTCGCGCCGGCGAATTCGGCCGCGGCTTTGCCGTGGTCGCCGACGAGGTGCGCAAGCTGGCGGAGCGCACCAGCCAGTCGACACAGGAAATCGGCGGCATGATCGGCGCCATGCAGCAGGCGACGCTGGCGGCGGTGGACGCGATGCGGCAGTCGGTGACGCTGGCTGCCAACGGCGCGGCGATCACCGGCGAGGCCCGCCACGCCATCGACAGCATTCTCGATGCCTCGCGCGAAACGATGGCGGTGGTGTCGCGCATCCACGAGCAGCTTGGCGAGCAGCGGCAGAGCGTGGAGGAGATCGCGGCGCAGGTGGCGACGGTGGCGTCGCAGGCGCAGGTCGGCAGCGACGCGGCACAGCGTTCGTCCGAGACGGCGCAGCACATGACCGGCCTTGCCGATGCACTGCGCGACGAGGTCAGCGTGTTCCGTACCTGATACCGGATTGCTTGCGGCCAACGTTGGCCGCAACGTGTGAGGCCCGTGCCCTGCCGTGAGGCGGACACGGGCCTCTTGCTTTTTGCCGGCTGTCGCCTCCGTTTGGGCTATGGTGGTACAAGCTGGCCAGCATTGCTGCGTCGCTTGATCCCGGACAAAAACGCTGCGGATGCCGCTTGAAAAGCCATGCGTGATGCCCAAGTTTGTCATCATCAAACTGCAAGCAAGGAGCCTGTGATGCGTTTCGACAAACTCACCACCAAATTCCAGCAAGCGCTGGGCGATTCCCAGAGCCTGGCACTGGCCGGCGACAATGCCTATATCGAGCCGCAGCACCTGCTGCTGGCGATGCTGGACGACGCCGACAGCGGCATCGTCAGCCTGCTGGCGCGTGCCGGCGTCAATGTCAGCGCGCTGAAAGGCAGCCTGCGCGACGCGGTGGCACGCCTGCCTAAGGTCAGTGGCACCGGTGGCGAGGTCACTGTGTCGCGCGACCTGACCAATCTGCTGAATCTGGCCGACAAGGCGGCGATGAAGCGCGGCGACCAGTTCATCGCCAGCGAGCTGTTCCTGCTGGTGCTGGCCGAGGACAAGGGCGAGACTGGCCGCCTACTGAAACAGCACGGCGGCAACAGCGCGGCGATCCACGCCGCGGTGGAGGCGGTGCGTGGCGGCGACGCGGTCAACAGTGCCGATGCCGAAGAACAGCGTGAGGCACTGAAAAAGTACACGCTGGACCTGACCGAGCGCGCGCGGCAGGGCAAGCTGGACCCGGTGATCGGCCGCGACGACGAGATCCGCCGCGCCATCCAGGTGCTGCAGCGCCGCACCAAGAACAACCCGGTGCTGATCGGCGAGCCGGGCGTGGGCAAGACCGCCATCGTCGAAGGCCTGGCGCAGCGCATCGTCAACGGCGAGGTGCCGGAAAGTCTGAAGCACAAGAAGCTGCTGGTGCTGGACATGGCCGGCCTGATCGCCGGCGCCAAGTTCCGCGGTGAGTTCGAGGAAAGGCTGAAGGCGGTGCTCAGCGACATCGCCAAGGACGAGGGCAGCATCATCCTGTTCATCGACGAGATCCACACCATGGTCGGCGCCGGCAAGGCCGAGGGCGCGATGGACGCCGGCAACATGCTGAAGCCGGCACTGGCGCGCGGCGAGCTGCACTGCCTGGGCGCCACCACGCTGGATGAATACCGCAAGTACATCGAGAAGGATGCCGCGCTGGAGCGCCGTTTCCAGAAGGTGCTGGTCGACGAGCCGACGGTAGAGGACACCATCGCCATCCTGCGCGGGCTGCAGGAAAAGTACGAGATACACCACGGCGTGGACATCACCGACCCGGCCATCGTTGCCGCTGCCGAGCTGAGTCACCGCTACATTACCGACCGTTTCCTGCCGGACAAGGCCATCGACCTGATCGACGAGGCCGCCTCCAAGATCAAGATGGAGCTGGACTCCAAGCCGGAGGAAATGGACAAGCTCGATCGCCGCCTGATCCAGCTGAAGATCGAGCGCGAGGCCGTGAAGCGCGAAACCGACGAAGCCTCGAAGAAACGCCTGCAGCTGATCGAGGAAGAAATCGGCGGCCTGTCGCGCGAGTACGCCGACCTGGAAGAAATCTGGAAGGCGGAAAAAGCCAGCCAGCAGGGCAGCCAGTCGATCAAGGAAGAGATCGAGCGCCTGAAGGTGGAAATGGACGAACTGAAACGCAAGGGCGACTGGCAGAAACTGGCCGAGCTGCAGTACGGCAAGCTGCCGCAACTGGAAGGGCGGCTGAAGGATGCCGAAGCCGCCGCCAGCGGCGGCGACAAGCCGAACCGCCTGCTGCGCACCCAGGTCGGTGCCGAGGAAATCGCTGAGGTGATTTCGCGCATGACCGGCATCCCGGTGTCCAAGATGCTGACCGGCGAGCGCGAGAAGCTGCTGCACATGGAAGACGTGCTGCACCAGCGCGTGGTGGGACAGGACGAGGCGGTGACGGTGGTCGCCGACGCCATCCGCCGCTCGCGCTCCGGCCTCGCCGACCCCAACCGCCCGTACGGCTCCTTCCTGTTCCTCGGCCCCACCGGCGTGGGCAAGACCGAGCTGTGCAAGGCGCTGGCCGGCTTCCTGTTCGACAGCGAGGAGCACCTGATCCGCGTCGATATGTCGGAATACATGGAGAAACACTCCGTCGCCCGCCTGATCGGTGCGCCGCCGGGCTACGTCGGTTACGAGGAGGGTGGCATGCTCACCGAACAGGTGCGCCGCAAGCCGTACAGCGTGATCCTGCTGGACGAAGTGGAAAAGGCGCATCCGGACGTGTTCAACGTGCTGCTGCAGGTGCTGGACGACGGCCGCCTGACCGACGGCCAAGGCCGCACCGTGGACTTCAAGAACACGGTGATCGTGATGACCTCGAACATGGGCAGCCAGCACATCCAGGCCATGGCCAGCGACGACTACCAGGTGGTGAAACTGGCGGTGCTGGCGGAAGTGAAGTCACACTTCCGCCCGGAATTCGTCAACCGTATCGATGAACTGGTGGTATTCCATGCCTTGGCGGAGGCACAGATCAAGTCCATCGCCCGCATCCAGCTGAAGCGGCTGGAACAGCGCCTGGCCAAGCTGGAGCTGAACCTGCAGGTGAGCGAGGACGCGCTGAGCCTGATCGCGGACGCCGGCTTCGACCCGGTATACGGCGCGCGTCCGCTGAAACGGGCGATCCAGAGCGAGATCGAGAACCCGCTGGCCAAGGCGATCCTGGCCGGGCACTACCTGCCGAAGGCGACGGTGATGGTGGATGTGCGCGGCGGGCAGCTGGTGTTCGACTAAGCAGGCTGGCGCTTGACGCGGCATTGAGCAAGGTTGGCCGCAAGCCTGTTCGGCTTGCGGCCAACCTTTTTTCGGCGCTGCCTAGAGCGTATTCACGAACTTGCACACTCTCGCGAGACAAGGCGAAAACGACTACGGAAGGGCGTTTATCCAGATGTAAACACGCATGCCGAAACCGTTTTCAACGTGGTATCGCCCCAGATCAAGTCGCAGCAGATCGTGAACAGGCCTTAGCGGCGGATCACGCTATTGCCCGGCTCGAAGTTGCTGCTGCGGATCGGGCTTTGCGCGGTGATGTAGGCCTTCAGCATGTCGGCATCGACAAAGCCGGTGTCGACAAAACCGGGTTTGCCGGCAAGGCGCGGGTAGCCGTCGCCACCGGCGGCCATGAAGCTGTTGATCGCCATGCGGTAGCGCTTGGCCGGGTCGATGGCCTGGCCGCCGATACTGGCCTGCTTCACTTCACCGTTCTCGATCAGCAGCTGCACACCGGCAAACTGGGCGAAGGCACCGGCGCCGGCACTCATTTTTGCGGCGGCGGCGAGGTAGTCCAGCGCTTCCTTGCCGCTGAAGTCGATGAAGGTGAGGGTGCTGCCGAACGGGAACACCTTCAGCACGTCTTTGTAGCTGATCTTGCCGGCCGGCAGCGAGTCACGGATGCCGCCGGAGTTGACCACTGCAAAGTCGGCGCGGGCCTTGTCCATCATCGCCATTGCAGTGAACACGCCGAGGTTGGTCGGCTCCTTGCGTACCTGGCTGCGGTCGCCGTTGAGCTTGCCGTCGCTGCTGCCGACTTCGACCGACAGCGCCACCTGGCCCTTGTCCTGGTACGGCTGCAGGAAGCTCAGCAGCGCAGGGTTTTCGGCGATTTCGGCGGTATACGGCACTTTCTGGCTGCTGCCGTCCGCGCGCTTGACCGTCTGTTTCAGGTTCACCGGCAGCAGCCGGTATTGCAGCAGCGTCAGCTCGCCGTTGCGATACTGGAAGTCGGCGCGGCCAACGTATTTGCCCCATTCATGCGCCTGCACGATCCAGGCGCCGTTCTGGCGATCTGGAGCGCAAGGTTGGCCGGGGATGTAGGCGTCGTTGCGCACGTTCTCGGCCTGCATGCACACCGGGTTCTGGCTGTGGCCGCCGACGATGAGGTCGAAGCCCTTCACCGCACGCGCCATCTCCACGTCGCCCGCGGCATTCACGCCGTGTGCGCCGTTGGTATAGTGGCCCATGTGGGTGGCGGCGATCACGATGTTGGCGCGCGCCTTCAGCTCCGGCATCAGCGCGGCGGCCTCGGTCGCCGGCTTGCGGAATTCCACACCCTTCACGTTGTCGGGGCTGACCAGCTTCCAGGTGTCGTCGGTGGTCAGGCCCATCACCGCCACCTTGACGCCGCCGAGGTTGAAGACCTGGTAGGGCTGGAACAGGCGCTGGCCATCCTTGTAGATGTTGGCCGCCAGCATTGGGAAGTCGATCCAGCGCTGCTGCTTCTGCAGCACCGCCAGCGGCTTATCGAACTCGTGGTTGCCGACCGCCATCGCGTCGTAGCCCAGCCGGTTCATGCCCTTGAAGTCCGGCTCGGCATCCTGCAGGTCGGATTCCGGTACCCCGGTGTTCACGTCGCCGCCGTCCAGCAGCAGGCTGTAGCCGCCTTGGGCCTTGACCTCGGCGCGGATGCCGTCGATCAGCGTCTTGCGCGCGGCCATGCCGTATTCGCCGTCGCCGTTTTTCCAGAAGCGACCGTGGTGATCGTTGGTGTGCAGGATGGTGATGCGGTAGGTTTTGTCCGGCTGGTAGCCGCCCAGGCTGCTGCAGCCGCTGATGCTCAGAGCCAGCAGCGACAGGCTGATGGTGGTGATACGTGCCTTCATCTCGTTAACCCCTCAGTAAACGCGTGATGACGAAAAAATGGCAGGACATCGAGTCCTGCCATGCTTTGCTTCATTAACTTAGCGCATCTGCGGGGATCACGCTATCCCGAATGCTTATTTCGCCCAGCTGTCTTTCAGGCCGACGGTGCGGTTGAACACGATCTTGCTGCCCGGCTGGTGCTCAAGGCGGTCGGTGACGAAGTAGCCGATGCGCTCGAACTGGTAGCGTGTTTCCGGCGCCGCGTCGCGCACCACCGGTTCCACGTAACCGGTGATGGTCTGCAGCGAGTCCGGGTTCAGGAACTGCATGAAGTCCACGTATTCGCCGTCTTCGCCGCGCACCGCGTCCGGACGCGGCTCGTTGAACAGGCGGTCGTACAGGCGCACTTCGGCTTCCACCGCGTGGCTGGCGGAAATCCAGTGGATCACGCCCTTCACCTTGCGGCCAACCGGGTTCTGCCCCAGCGTGTCGTGGTCGATGGAGCATTTTAGCTCGATCACCTTGCCGTCCGCGTCCTTGACCATCTCGTCGCACTTGATCACGTAGCTGTAGCGCAGGCGCACTTCGCCACCGACGGTGAGGCGCTGCCATTTCGGTGGTGGCAGTTCGGCGAAGTCGTCGCGCTCAATGTAGATCTCTCGCGCGATCGGCACGTCGCGTTCGCCGAATTCCGGATGGTGCGGATGGTACGGCGCGCTGCGGCTGGCGGTGACGCCGTCCTGGTAGTTGGTGAGGGTAACCTTGATCGGGTCCAGCACCGCCATCACGCGCGGCGATTCGTTTTCCAGCATCTCGCGCACCGCACCTTCGAGAATGGCCAGGTCGATGATGTTTTCACCGCGCGACACGCCGATGCGCTGCGAGAACAGGCGGATGCCGGCCGGGCTGTAGCCGCGGCGGCGCATGCCTTCGATGGTCGGCATGCGCGGGTCGTCCCAGCCGCTGACCTTGTTGTCGGTGACCAGCGCGTTGAGCTTGCGCTTGGAAGTCAGCGCGTACAGCAGCTCCAGGCGCGAGAATTCGTACTGGCGCGGGTGGCAGCCGATGCTGATGTTGTCCAGCACCCAGTCGTACAGCGGACGGTGATCTTCGAACTCCAGCGTGCACAGCGAGTGGGTGATGCCCTCGATCGCGTCCGAGATGCAGTGGGTGTAGTCGTACATCGGGTAGATGCACCACGCGTCACCGGTGCGATGGTGATGGGCGCGGCGGATGCGGTAGATCACCGGGTCGCGCAGGTTGACGTTGCCGGAGCTCATGTCGATCTTCAGGCGCAGCGTCTTGCTGCCGTCGGCGAACTCGCCGTTCTTCATGCGCGTGAACAGGTCGAGGTTTTCCGCCACGCTGCGCTCGCGGAACGGGCTGTTTTTGCCCGGCTCGGTCAGGCTGCCGCGGTATTCGCGCATTTGTTCGGCATTGAGGTCGCAGACAAAGGCGTGTCCGGACTGGATCAGCTCGATGGCGTAGTCGTACAGCTGCTGGAAGTAGTCGGAGGCGTAGCGCACGTTGCCGTCCCACTGGAAGCCGAGCCAGGCCACGCTGTCCTTGATGGCCTGCACGTACTCGTCGGATTCCTTCTCCGGGTTGGTGTCGTCCATGCGCAGGTTGCACTTGCCCTGGTAGTCCTCGGCCAGGCCGAAGTTCAGACAGATCGACTTGGCGTGGCCGATGTGCAGGTAGCCGTTGGGTTCCGGCGGGAAGCGGGTAACGATGCTGCTGTGTTTGCCGGAGGCAAGGTCTTCATCGATGATGGCACGGATGAAGTTGCTGATGACGGGCGCGTTGTTTTCTACGGACATGGTGATGAATTCGGTCGGCAATAATCTGATCTTGCGATTGTACCTGATTCGCCTGTTGCCGCGCAGTGCTGCTGCAGTGCGGCGCTATTTGATCCGCATCAACTGTGCGCCAGCCAGCTCATGACGCTGACAATGGCAGGGGCGTAGCATGTTTCGTGTCACCCCACCGTAAAGAGTCGCACAATGAATGACGAAAACAGCAAGGAACAGCCGTTCAATCACGAAGCCGATAACGTGGCCGCCGAGCCGCAAAAGCCGGCACCGGCACGGCGCCGCAGCGCGGTGGCCAAGGCGCGCGAGGCGGCGGCGCGGGAAATCGAGGCCATCAGCCATGCGCCGGTGGCGCTGCAGGTGGCCCACGCGCCGCACGGCAGCATCGAGGACAGCACCAGCGCGCCGTTGCCGGCGGATTTTCCGTATCGCAGCCGCATCAAGCGCGACGATTACGAACGGCAGAAGGCCGCATTGCAGGTCGAGCTGCTGAAAGTGCAGAACTGGGTCAAGGAAACCGGGCAGAAGATCGTGGTGCTGTTCGAAGGGCGCGACGCCGCCGGCAAGGGCGGCACCATCAAGCGCTTCATGGAGCACCTCAACCCGCGCGGCGCACGGGTGGTGGCACTGGAAAAGCCGACCGAGCAGGAGCGCGGGCAGTGGTATTTCCAGCGTTACATCCAGCACCTGCCCACCGCCGGCGAGATGGTGCTGTTTGACCGCAGCTGGTACAACCGTGCCGGTGTGGAGCGGGTGATGGGCTTCTGCACGCCGCAGGAGTACCTGGAGTTCATGCGCCAGACACCGCAGCTGGAGCGCATGCTGGTCAACAGCGGCACTCACCTGTTCAAGTTCTGGTTCTCGGTCAGCCGCGAGGAGCAGCTGCGCCGCTTCATCTCGCGCCGTGACGATCCGCTGAAGCACTGGAAGCTGTCGCCGATCGACATCCAGTCGCTGGACAAATGGGACGACTACACCGAGGCGAAGAAGGCGATGTTCTTCCATACCGATACCGGTGACGCGCCGTGGGCGGTGATCAAGTCCGACGACAAGAAGCGCGCCCGTCTCAACTGCCTGCGCCATTTCCTGTGGCAGTTGCCGTACCCGGACAAGAACCTGGCCATCATCCGTCCCGACGACAAGATCGTCGGCGCGGCCGGCAGTGTGTTCGAGGCGTCGGAGAAGGAGCTGGATCGCTTCTGACCCGCCTCAGCGGCGCAAGGGAGCAGGGCGCCGTTGCCGCTGTGAAAACGAAAAGGTTGGCCGCAAGCGTGTTGCGGCCAACCTTTTGTCGTTTTCGGCCCGGCATGACGGCCGGCGCCGGGTCAGCGCTTCAGGTGTTCCACAGCTTCAGCAGGAAGGCGGGGCGCACGCCGGCTTCCTGCGGCGACACCGGCTGGCTGATGGCGTAGTCGGTAAGGCCGGTGTTGCGGGGCATCGGTTCGCCGTACACCTCGCCGTTGGCGGCGCGCACGCTGGCGACGCGCGGCTGGGTGTTGTTACCGTCGGCGGCGCGGTGGGTAACGATGGCGATTTCCTGGTTGGCGAGGCGCACGAAGCTGCCCGGTGGGTAGATGCCCAGCTCCTTGATCAGCAGCGCGACAAAACGCGAATCGAACTCGCTGAATTCGCCCTTGTACAGCCGTGCCAGCGCGATCGACGGCAGCCGTCCGGCGCGGTGCGCCTGGCTGATCAGCAGCGAGGTCAGCACGTCGGTGAGGCGGATCAGGTGCGCGCCGGGGTCGATCTCTTCCTTCTTCAGGCCGTAGGGATAGCCGGCGCCGTTCCATTCCTCGTGGTGCTGTTGCACCAGCAGGTGCCAGCGCTCGTTTTCCACGCCCAGATCGCGCAGCAGCGCAGACGACAGCAGCGGGTGGCCGTACATCTGCTGCTGCTGCTCGTTGCTGAGTTTGGCCTGCTGCTTGGTCAGCTCGCTGTGCAGCTGGGTGGCGGAAATGTTCATGGTCAGCGCCGCGCACAGCAGCACCTGCATCTCGTCGGCCGGCAGTTTCAGGCGCCGCCCCAGTACCGCGAGGATGGCGGCGGTGTGCAGGCTGTGGGTACTGCCGTAGTCCTGGAACGGCACCAGCAGGCAGGAGGCGATCAGCCCGTCCGGCTGCTGCTCGGCCAGCGTGGCCAGCCGCTGCGCCACCTGCGTCACTTGCGCTTCGAACTCGCTGACGTGGAAGTAGTGATTGAGCAGGCCGCGCATCTTGTGCGCCAAGCTGTCCATCTCCACCAGCGGGTTGCGGCCGCGGTTTTCGCGCTCCTTGCGCTGCTGCTCCTGCTGCTTTTCGCGGCGTTCGCGCAGCTCGCGCTCGGCGGCGGCCATCTTGGCGTCCTTGCTGATTTCGCCGTTGTCCAGCAGTCGCTGTTTCTGTTCTTCGGTCAGCACGTAGTGGCCGCGCTTGACCAGCAGCACGCCGCTCTTGTGGTACACGTCCATCTGCAATTCCTTGCCGACGATGACGTGACTGGCACTCAATCTGGTAGTTGTTATCTCACTCATAAGCTGCGAGCCCGGCCCTTGTGATGACGCATCAGTGTGTGGGTGCGAATTGTCTTGTTATGGTGTTGTCCGGCGCAGGAGCCGCCGCGACGCTGACGACAGCGTACGGCTGCCGCCCGCTAGCGTGATCAGCGCAGGTTTTTCGGCAGTTCGTCCCACAGTTTCAGCAGCCGCTTCACCGATACCGGGTACGGCGTCTTCAGCTCCTGGGCAAACAGGCCGACGCGCAGCTCCTCAATATGCCAGCGAAACTGTTGCAACGCCAAGCTGGCGCCGCCGCGCTCGTTTTCTTCCGCCATGCGCGCTTCCCATTTCTGCCACAGGTCGCGGATTTCGGCGCCGCGCTGGCCGTCGCGCTGCGCGTTGGCCGGCTGCTTGTCCATGCGCAGGCTCATCGCCTTCATGTAGCGCGGCAGCTGCGGCAGCTGGCTCCACGGCGTGGCGGTGAGGAAGCCCTTGTACACCAGTCGGCCCAGCTGTTGCGTCAGATCAAAGCCGAGGCGGTGCTTCTGCAGCTTGGGCAGCAGCACCTGGTATTCGGCGGCGATCTGGTTCAGGTAGCTGGTCACCGCCTGTGTCACCGCCGGCAGCCGGGTGCGGGCGCGCGCCTTCTGTTCGTTGAACGCCTTCTCGGTACGCGGCGCGTCGTCGTCGCCGATGAAGGCGCGGTCGCAGATGGCGGTGATGGCGTCCTGCAGCAGCTCGTCGACGTTGCACACGTTGCGCAGCTGCAAGCCAAGCTGGGTCATGCCCGGCAGGCCCTTGTTCAGCTGCTTCATGTGCTCCTTCAACTGGTACTGCAGCAGGCGCACCACGCCGCGGCGGTGCTCAAGGTTGGCCGCAGTCTCGGTGTCGAACAGGCGGATCGCCACCCGTTCGCCCTTGGCGTCGGTCTCGATGGTCAGCGCCGGGAAGCCGGTCAGCTGCTGGCGGCCGCGCGCGAACTGGATCGCCTGCGGCAGCTCGCCAAAGTCCCACGCCTCGACATTGTCGCGCTCGAACTCGGCGCTGGTGTCACGGAAGGTCAGCTGCGCCGCCTGGCCGAACTGCTTCTGCAGCGCGAGCAGATCACGGCCCATGCCGATTTCCTGCTTGCCATCGTCAACGATGCGGAAGTTGAACAGCAGGTGTGACGGCAGTTCCATGGTAGCGAATTCCAGCGGATCCACCTTCAGCCCGCCGGTGTGGCGCAGGATGAAGTGCGCCAGCTGTGGCGCGATCGGCTGCTGGGTGTCCGGGTTGCTCAGCAGGAACTGGGTCACGAAATCCGGCACCGGCACGCAGCAGCGGCGGATCTGCTTCGGCAGGCCCTTGATCATCGCCTGCAGCTTTTCGCGGATCATGCCCGGCACCAGCCATTCGAACTCCGCTGGCTGCAGGGTATTGAGCACCGCCAGCGGCAGGTCGATGGTGACGCCGTCCAGCGGGTGGTTCGGCTCGAAACGGTAGCGCAGGCGGCAGCGGCTCTCGGCCAGCTCGCGCCATTCCGGGAACTGGTTTTCCGACACGTGCTCGGCGGCGTGGCGCATCAGCTCGTCGCGGGTCAGGAACAGGATTTTCGGGTTCTGCTGTTCCGCTTCCTTGCGCCACGCCTCGAAGCTGGCGGCGTCGACTACGTTGGCCGCAAGGCGCTCGGCGTAGAACGCGTACAGCGCGTCCTCGTCCACCAGCACGTCCTGGCGCCGCGCCTTGTGTTCCAGCTGCTCCACCTCGCGGATCAGCTGCTGGTTGCGCTGGAAGAACGGTGCATTGCTGACGTACTCCATCGCCACCAGCGCGCCGCGGATGAACAGTTCGCGTGCCTCTTCCGGCGCGATGCGGCCGTAGCTGACCGGGCGGCGCGCGATCAGCGTCAGGCCGAACAGTGTCACCCGCTCGCTGGCCACCACCTCGCCGCGCGACTTTTCCCAGTGCGGCTCGAAGTGGTGCAGCTTGACCAGGTGCGGCGCGACGGCCTCCACCCACTCCGGTTCGATGCGTGCCACGCAGCGACCGTACAGCTTGGTGGTTTCCACCAGCTCGGCGGTGACGATCCATTTCGGGCGCACCTTTTTCAGGCCGGTGCCGGGGAATACCAGGAAGCTGCCGCCGCGCGCGCCGGTGTAGTCGTCGCTCTCCTGCGATTTCATGCCGATATTGCCGATCAGGCCGGTGAGCAGCGCCTTGTGCAGCTTCTCGTAGGCCACGGCGTCGGCCTGCGCGCGTTTTTTCGGCGTGGTCTCAAGGTTGGCCGCAGCGGCCGGCGCATGCGCCTTGTCTTTCTCGATCAGGTTCAGCTCGCTGGCGATGTCGGCCAGCTGCGCGTGCAGCTCGCGCCACTCGCGCAGGCGCAGGTGCGACAGGAAGTGCTCGTGGCAGAGGTTCACCAGCTGGCGGTTGCTGGTCTTGTTGGCCAGCGCGTTGCTGAAGAAGTCCCACAGGTGCAGGTAAGACAGGAAGTCGGACTTCTCGTCGTTGAAGCGTGCCTGCGCTCGGTCGGCGGCCTCGCGCGCCTCGAACGGTCGCTCGCGCGGGTCCTGGATCGACAGCCCGGCGGCGATGATCAGCACCTCGCGCACGCAGTGGTGTTCGCGCCCGGCCAGCAGCATGCGGCCAACCTTGGGGTCGACCGGAATGCGCGCCAGCTCGGTGCCCACCGGCGTCAGCTGTAGTTGCTCGTCCACCGCGCCCAGCTCCTGCAGTACCTGGTAGCCGTCGGCGATCAGGCGGCTGGACGGCGGTTCGATGAACGGGAATTCGTCGACCTTGCCCAGCCGCAGCGCGGCCATGCGCAGGATCACCGCCGCCAGGCTGCAGCGCACGATTTCGGGATCGGTAAACGCCGGGCGGGCGTTGAAGTCGTCCTCGGCGTACAGGCGCACGCAGACGCCGGCCTCGATCCGGCCGCAACGGCCGGCACGCTGGCGCGCGGCGGCCTGCGAGATTTTCTCCACCTGCAGCTGCTCGACCTTGGCGCGCGGGCTGTAGCGCTTGATGCGCGCGTGGCCGGTGTCGATCACGTACTTGATGCCCGGCACCGTCAGCGAGGTCTCGGCCACGTTGGTGGCCAGCACGATGCGGCGGCCGCCGGACGGCTTGAAAATCTTCTGCTGGTCTTCGTTGGACAGCCGCGCGAACAGCGGCAGGATCTCGTAGTGACGGATGCCGCTGCGGCGCAGCTTGTCGGCGGTGTCGCGGATCTCGCGCTCGCCGGGCAGGAACACCAGGATGTCGCCGGCGCCGTGACGCGAGATTTCGTCGACGGCGTCGACGATGGCGTCTTCCATCTCCACCTCGCGCTCGTCCTCGTCGCGCTGCTTCAGCGGCCGGTAGCGCACCTCCACCGGGTAGGTACGGCCGGACACTTCCAGTACCGGCGCGTCGTCGAAGTGGCGGGCGAAGCGGTCGGCGTCGATGGTGGCCGAGGTGATGATGATCTTGAGGTCAGGCCGGCGCGGCAGCAGCTGTTTCAGGTAGCCGAGCAAAAAGTCGATGTTGAGGCTGCGTTCGTGCGCCTCGTCGATGATGATGGTGTCGTAGGCTTCCAGATAACGGTCGGTCTGTGTTTCCGCCAGCAGGATGCCGTCGGTCATCAGCTTGATCACGTTGCGTTCCGACTGCTTGTCGTTGAAGCGCACCTTGAAACCGACGTGGGTGCCCAGCTCCGAACCCAGCTCCTGCGCGATGCGGGTCGCCACCGAGCGTGCGGCCAAGCGGCGCGGCTGGGTGTGGCCGATCAGGCCGTACACGCCGCGCCCCAGCTCCAGGCAGATCTTCGGCAGCTGCGTGGTCTTGCCGGAGCCGGTCTCGCCGCAGATGATCACCACCTGGTTGGCCGCAATCGCCGCCTTGATGTCGTCCAGCTTCTGGTTGACCGGCAGCGCGTCGTCAAAGCTTGGCCGCGGCCGGTGCTCGGCGCGCACGGCGGCACGGCCGGCGGAGCGGGCAATCTGCGCGGCGATGTCCTGCAGCAGTTTGTCCGACGGCTGGTTCTTGCGCAGGCGCTGCTCGACATCCTGCAGCTTGCGTTTCAGCGGCTGGCGGTCGCGCAGCAGACAGGTGGACAGGGCGGCTTTCAGGGCGGCGGGTGTGGCGGTGGTGGTCATGCGTGGCTTCTAAAGAGCGGGCTGCAAAAGGGCGACAGTATAGCAGAGTGGCATGGGGGGAGAGACGGGCGGGCCGGGGGTGGCCCGCCCGGGTCATCAGGCAGAAAAGTGCTGTTCCAGATAGCCGCGGATGGCTTTCGATTCGTACAGCCACTGCACCTTGCCGTCCTGTTCGATGCGCAGGCACGGCACCTGGATCTTGCCGCCGCCTTGCAGCAGCTCGTCGCGGTGGGTGGCGTTGTTTTTCGCGTCGCGCAGCGCCACCGGCACGTTGAGGCGGTGCAGCACGCGGCGGGTCTTGACGCAGAACGGGCAGGCACGGAACTGGTACAGCGCCAGTCCGGCCGCGGCGGCGTCGACGCGCTGCTGGCTGGCGGCGTCGCGTCGCAGCTTGCGCGGGCGGGTGAGGTAGTCGGCGGCAACAATGGTGTTACCGAGCACGAGGCGCAGGGCTTTGAGCAGCATGGCGGAATCCAGTCAGAAAATTGGCCGCCAGTGTAGCGGCTGCACCGGCCGGCGGCCAGCGTTTGCCGCGCTGCAACAGACGCTAGTCGGCGATCAGCAGCGGCACGCCGCTGTGCTGCAGGCTGGCCAGCTTGTGTGGTTCGGCGTCGGCCTCGATCACCAGCCGGCCGATGTCGCGCATGCCGGCCACCGCGAACGGCGAGGCGGTGCCGAGCTTCTCGTTGGTGACGGCGAGCACGATCTGGTTGCACTGGCTGACCAGCACGCGCTTGAACGCGGCTTCCTCGGCGAGGGTGGTGCCGACGCCCAGTTCGATGTCCACCGAGCAGGTGCCGAGAAAGCACACGTCGGGGCGCATGTCCTGCACCGCCAGCGTCGGGATGCTGCCCAGCGTGCCGCCGACGCGGTGATCCATGCGTCCGCCGATCACCAGCACCTCGAACTGGCTACGGCCGAACAGCACCGCGGCGATCGGGATCGAGTTGGTGGCCACCGTCAGCGGCATGTCCGGCAGCGCGCGTGCGATTTCCAGGTTGGTGGTGCCGGCGTCGAGGAACACGAACTGCCCTGGTTGCAGCAGGCGCACCGCCGCTGCGGCCAACCTTGCCTTGCGCGCCACGTTCTCGTGGCTGCGCTCGATAAAGCTGCCGGTATTGGGTGTCATCGCGATGGCGCCGCCGTACACGCGCTGGCAGATGCCGGTGGCGGCCAGCTCGCGCAGGTCGCGGCGGATGGAGTCTTCCGACACGCCCAGCGTCTGCGCCAGTTCGGCGGCCAGCACGCGGCCTTCCTGCTGCAGGCGCTGGCGGATGTACTGGTGGCGGTCGCTGGGCAGGGCGATCGCCGGCGGACGTTCTTTGCGTGCTTCGGTGTTCATGAGGGCAGCTTGGCTGAAAACAGGCAATATCGTGCAGTAGTGTGCAGCCGTGGTCAAATGCGGCGCGGTTCCTTGGGCTGTTTCTGCTGGTTTGTGCGTGATTGTTTGCGTGTTTGTTCGTGTTGGTGCACAATCTTGCCTGTTGTTGCCATTTTTTCTCTGGGGGAGATTGACATGTTCCGCGCCATTGCCACCGATCTTGACGGCACCTTGCTGGATGCCGAATCCCGTATCACCCCGCGTAGCGTTGCCGCCTTGCAGCGTGCCCACGCCGCCGGCTGCCGGCTGATCATCGCCACCGGTCGCCACTACCGCGACGTACAGTTCCTGCTGAACGGTATCGAGCTGCCGATCAGCGTGATCAGCGCCAACGGCGCACGGGTGCACGCGGTGGACGGCACGCCGCTGGCGGCGGCCAACCTGGCGCCGGCGCTGGTACAAAAGCTGGTGCAGCCGGCGCTGGTGCGCGACGTGGAGCTGGCGCTGTATCTGGATGACCGCAAGCTGGCATGCCGCTACACCGGCTCGCTCAACGGCTACCTCGATCGCGCCGAGGTGCACGCCAGCCTGGCCGACTACCACGGTCGCGACGTGGCCAAGATCATCTATTGCGGCGAGCCGGAACGGCTGCGGCTGGTGGAGCAGGACATCCGCTACCGCTTCGACGGCCAGCTGGCGCTGACCTATTCGCAGGATTGCTATCTGGAAGTGATGGCGCCGGGGGTGAGCAAGGGCCAGGCGCTGCAGCAGCTGCTGGCCGGCATGGACATCGCGGCGCAGGATTGCGCGGCGTTTGGCGACGCGATGAACGACGTCGAGATGCTGCAGCTGGTCGGCCACCCGCACCTGATGGCCAATGCCAGCCTGCATCTGCGGCAACAGGTGCCGGACGGGCTGCGCATCGGCCACCACGCCGAATCGGCGGTGGCGGCCTTGCTGGAGGCGCGCTTCGCCGCGTGCGGCGCCTGAGAACCGGTTCAGGATCTGCTGCAACTTGATCGCAACGGGGCGCCGCCACATTGAAAACGGCTTCGGCCTGCTGGTTTATATCTGGATAAACGCCGCTTCTTCAGCCGTGTCGCCTTGTCTGGCGTGAGTGTGCGAGATCGTGAACACTTTCTGAGCGCGGCCGCAGACATTTGAATGAAAAAGCCGCCCGGCAACAGCCGGGCGGCTTTTGTTTTGGCGCGTTGAGTTCAGGCGGTGATGCCGCGGAACTGGCGCACGCTGTCGCCCAGCTCCGCCATCAGCTGGTCCAGCCGCACCGTGGCGTGGGCGATGGTGTCGGTTTCGCCGGACAGGCTGCGGGTGGCGTCGCCGACGGCGCTGATGTCGCCGGCAAACTGGGCAAAGCCGTCGTTCTGGCTCTGCTCCGCCTGCGACACCTGGCGCAGCAGGCCGACCAGCGCGTGGGTGTCGCCGATGATGCCGGACAGCCGCTGTTGCGCGTCGACGGTGTTCTCGCGGCCGCTGCGCATCTGCGCGTTGCCTTCGCGGATCGCCTCGATCGCCTGGTTGGTGCCGTTCACGATCAGCTGGATCTTCTGCTCGATGTCCAGCGTCGCGCCTTGGGTGCGCTCGGCCAGTTTGCGTACTTCGTCGGCGACCACGGCGAAGCCGCGGCCCAACTCGCCGGCGCGGGCGGCCTCGATCGCCGCGTTCAGCGCCAGTAGGTTGGTCTGGTCGGCAATGTCACGGATCAGCTGCACGATGCCGCCCACTTCGGTGCTGCGCTGACCGAGGTCTTCCATGCGCTCCGCAGCGCGGGCGATGACCGTGCCGGCCTGGTTCAGCTGCTGCACCGCAGCGTCCATCGCGGCACCGCCGGCGCTGGCCGCCTGGCCGGCAGTATCAGCCATGCTGGTGGCGCTGAGCGACTGCTCGGTGTTTTGGCTGGTGGTGACCGCCATCTGCTGCGCGATGGCGACCATGGTGTCGGCGCGGTGGCGCTGCTCGCTCATGGTGCGCGCCATCAGCTGGGTGCTGCTGGCGATGTCGCGGCTCTCGCTCTCGGCGGCGTCGAGCAGGCGGGTGACCTGCGCCATCATCTGCTTCATCGCCGCGGTGGCGCGTTCCGCCTCCTCGCGTGCCGATTCCAGCTTTTCGAAGGAGCGCGATTTGGCGCGTTCGTAGGACAGCCCCAGCGCCAGGATCACCAGCGTCAGGCCGATCAGTGATTTGGCCTGCAGTGCGGGCAGCTCGCTGTGCGGGATCGGCGACGTCGGGATGTCGCCGGCGGCACTGAGCGCGAACATCAGGCCGATCATGGCAAAGCTGAGCAGCGTCCACACGATGCCGGAGCGGCGGCCGCTGACGAAGATGGCGGCAAACGGGATGATGGCGAACCACATGATGCTGGTGGAGAGAATGCCGCCGTTGACGTACACCATCCAGCTGACCATGCCGAACATCGACAACACGATGCACTCGGCGACAAGGCGCAAGGCGCCGCTGAGCTTGAGCAGCAACGGACCCAGCAGTAGTGCCAGGCCGCCGACGAGGATGCCGCTGCCCATCGCCGGGTGATGCAGCTTGAAGTAGGAGAGGGCAAACAGCGGGGCGATGGCGCCGGCCAGCAGGCCGACACTGGCGACGGTACGGGCCCGGATCAGGGTGTCCGGGGATTGCCGGACGCTGTCCGGAATGAACCACTCGGTGATGCTGTTCAAAGACATCTGTGTTTCCTCGCGTTGTGTCGTGCGCTGTGGCCTGATGGCGCGGGCACGTTTTATCGTTATGTTTTTTATAAAGCGGGATTGATACTAAAACAGTTGTTTGAAACCATCAAGCGAGCACCGAAACCGTGCTTTCTTTTGTTGCGTCAGGGGTTTGCAAGGTTGGCCGCAATGAAAAAACCCGGCCATGCAGGCATGACCGGGCGGGCTTGGCGAGTGGTGCGGCGGGCGTTTAGCGGCTGAACTGGTCGGCCTGGATCGCTGTCAGCGCGATGGTGTAGACGATGTCGTCCACCAGTGCGCCGCGCGACAGGTCGTTCACCGGCTTGCGCAGGCCCTGCAGCATCGGCCCGACCGACACCACGCCGGCGGAGCGCTGCACCGCCTTGTAGGTGGTGTTGCCGGTGTTGAGGTCCGGGAACACGAACACGGTGGCGCGACCGGCCACCGGGCTGTCCGGCGCCTTCTGGCGGCCGACGCTCTCCACGCTGGCAGCGTCGTACTGCATCGGGCCGTCGATCAGCAGTTCGGGGCGTTTCTCGCGCGCGATGCGGGTGGCCTCGCGCACCTTCTCCACGTCGTCGCCGCTGCCGGAGGAGCCGGTGGAGTAGGAGATCATCGCCACCCGTGGCGGAATGCCGAAGGCAGCGGCGGAATCCGCGCTCTGGATGGCGATGTCGGCCAGCTCTTCCGCGCTCGGGTCCGGGTTCACCGCGCAGTCGCCGTACACATAGACCTGGTCCGGCATCAGCATGAAGAACACGCTGGAAACCAGCTTGGCCTCCGGCGCGGTCTTGATCAGCTGCAGCGCCGGGCGGATGGTGTTGGCGGTGGTGTGGATGGCACCGGACACCAGGCCGTCAACCTCGTTCAGTGCCAGCATCATGGTGCCCATCACCACATTGTCTTCCAGCTGCTGCTCGGCCATCGGCGCGTTGAGGCCCTTGCTCTTGCGCAGCTCCACCATCGGCGGCACGTAGCGGGCGCGGACCTCGTTGGGATCGACGATCTCGATGCCGGCCGGTAGGGTGATGCCCTGCGCCTCGGCCACCTGCAGGATCTCCTGGCGTTCACCCAGCAGCACGCAGCGGGCGATGCCCTTCTCGTGGCAGATGGCGGCGGCGCGTACCGTGCGCGGCTCGTTGCCTTCCGGCAGCACGATGCGCTTGGCGGCGCGGCGTGCCTTTTCCATCAGCTGGTAGCGGAACGCCGGTGGCGACAGTCGTTTCTCGTGATGCTCGCCGATGCGCTGGCGCAGCTGGCTGGTGCTGATGCGCTCGGCGACGAAATCGACCACCCGTTCCATGCGCTCCATGTCGTCGGCCGGCACCTGGCGGCTCATGGTCGAGATCAGGGTCGCGGTTTCCAGGGTGTTGGTGTCGATGGACAGCACCGGCAGGCCGCTGGTGAACGCCTTGTGGCACAGCTGCGCCACGCGCGGGTCCGGCTCGGCGTCGCAGGTCAGCAGCAGGCCGGCCAGCGGCACGCCGTTCATGGTCGCCATCGCGGTGGCGAGCACGATGTCCTCGCGGTCGCCGGGGGTGATGATCAGCGCGCCGGGCTTGAGTAGCTCGACGATGTGCGGCACCGAGCGTGCCATCACCGAGATGCTGCGTACGCGGCGGCGCGTCAGCTGGCCGGCGTGCAGCAGCTTGGCTTTCAGGTAGTTGGCCACGTCCAGCGTGCGCGGCGCCAGCAGCTCCGGCTCGAACGGGATGCCGCCGAGGCAGGCAATGCGTCGGCTCTGGATCAGGCGGCTGGATTCGGTGATCTCTGCGGCCAACGTGGCCGGGTTCTGCCCCGGGCGCAGGCGGTTGAGGATGTAGCCGGCCACCTGTCGCGGCTGGCCGCCGAAGGCCTGGATGGTGATCTCCAGCTGTTCCGCCAGCGTGTGGCTGGGCAGCTGGTCGGCGGCGCCGACCAGGATCACTTCCGCCTGCAGCGTGCGCGCGATCTTGCTGTTGATGTAGGTGGTGAACACCCGTTGCTGGTCCTGCACCAGGCCTTCGACGATGACCACGTCGACGCCGGCGGAGGCGCGCTGGAACAGGTGCACCACCTCTTCCATCAGCTGGTCGAGCTGGCCCTGGCTGAGCAGGTGCTCGGCGTGGTCCATCGGCAGCGGCTCCGGCGCGTTGAGGCGGCACAGCTCACGGGCGAAGTGGGTGGAGCGTTCCGGCTCGCTGGTGTCGCTGCCCTGCGCGATCGGCTTGACGAAGCCGACCTTGAGGCCGTCCTGCTCCAGTGCGCGGATCAGACCCAGCGAGACCGAGGTCAGGCCGGCGTCAACGCCGATCGGGGCGATCAGAAAAGTATGCATCGCGTGCTCCCTCAAGCCGCCGGCTCGCACAGCACGGCGGTGTCCAGCGCGATCATCAGCTCTTCATTGGTGTTGATGACCAGCGCCGGGGTGCTGCCGTCGCGGGTGATGCGGCCGGCCTTGCCGCGGAAGGTGGCATCGTTGGCCGCAGAATCGAGCGCGAGGCCGAGGAAGCCCAGCAGCTTGATCACCTTGGCGCGCAGCAGCGGCGAGTTTTCGCCGATGCCGCCGGTAAACAGCAGCGCGTCGAGGCGGCCCAGCGCCACCGTCATCGCCGCGATCTGCTTGGCGAGGCGGTAGGCGAACACTTCCAGTGCGATCTGCGCGCCGACATGGCCGGCGGCGGCGGCGTCTTCCAGCTCGCGGCAGTCACTGGACAGCTCGGACAGGCCGAGCAGGCCGGACTGCTTGTTGAGGATGTCGGTCACGCCCTGGATGTCGGTGTTCAGCTCGGCGGCGAGGTAGCCGAAGATGCCGGGGTCGATGTCGCCGCAGCGGGTGCCCATCACCAGGCCTTCCAGCGGGGTCAGGCCCATGCTGGTGTCGACGCTCTTGCCGTTCAGTACCGCAGCGACCGAGGCGCCGTTGCCCAGGTGGGCGCAGACGAAGGCGGATTCCGCCAGCGGCTTGCCCAGCATGGCCGCGGCTTCGGCGGTAACAAAGCGGTGGCTGGTGCCGTGGAAGCCGTAGCGGCGCACGCCGTGCTCGCGGTACAGCGCCATTGGCACCGCGTACAGGTAGGCCTGCTCGGGCATGCTCTGGTGGAAGGCGGTGTCGAACACGGCCACTTGCGGCAGGCCGGGGAAGCACGCCATGGCGGTGCGGATGCCCAGCAGGTGCGCCGGGTTGTGCAGCGGCGCGAGGCGGGCGCAGTCCTCGATGGCGGCAATCACGCTGTCGTCGATCAAGGTGGACTGCTTGAAGGTCTCGCCGCCGTGCACCACGCGGTGGCCGATGGCGATCACGCTGCCGGTCAGCTCGCGCTCGTCAAAGTAGGACAGGATCGCTTTCATGGCGCCGGCGTGATCGCCTTGCGCCAGGGTCAGTTCAACTTTCTTGCCGTCCTGCTTGAAGCTGATGCAGGCGTCGGCGAGGCCGAGTTTTTCGGCAATGCCGGTCACGGTGGTGCGCTGGCTAGCGGCATCGATCAGCGCAAATTTCAGCGACGAGCTGCCGCAGTTGATGACAAGTGTGTGGTTGGTCATGTCGGGTCCGTTAGCATGAAGACGTCTGATGGAGGTCTGTGCCGGTGTTGCGTTCTTTTTATTGGGGTGCTGTTGCGCCTGCGCCGGCGGCGGTTGGCCGCCGGCGTGGACACTGATGGATAACAGGGGATTATCCGCTATTTTGGTGCAATGCACCATCGGGGATTCCCTTGCTGCCGATGTTGCCCGATGCGGGCTGATTATGTGGCCGCCGTTTGACAAGACAATGAATAGAAAAGGGTTTTGCCGCGTAATTTGATCAGATTCCGGCTATGGCGGATTCTTTTGCAAAAAGCCTGATCCAGCGCAATTGTGCGGCTAAAAAGTGCTTGCCCCGGGGGGGGATTTAGCCGACAATCCCGCCCCTGACCGCTTGGGTGGATCACGGAAGTCCGTGTTCTGGCAAGTGTTTTTTATAGCACTCCGTAAACTCGTTAAGAGCGAGATTCGGCTGGTCTTATATCTTCTTCCACGGAGGTGTGGGAATAATGTCTGATCTGGCTTCGTCCCAGTTGCTGAAAGCTTCTGCTGCGCAGTTGCCTGTCTTTACCTACTTTGATCCGGCGTACTACGCGCTGGAACAACAAGTCCTGTTCGCCAATGCCCCGCAGTATTACGGCCACGAGCTGATGGTGCCCAATGCCGGCGACTATCACACGCTGGACTGGCTCGGCCACGGCAAGATGCTGAAAAATGTCGATGGCGACATCAAGCTGATCTCCAACGTCTGCCGCCACCGCCAGGCGCTGATCTATAAAGGGCGTGGCACCGGCAACCACATGGTGTGCAATCTGCACGGCTGGACCTACGACAACGGCGGCCAGCTGATCGGTGCGCCGCACTTCCCGGAAACGCCGTGCCTGAATCTGAACCAGACCGAGCTGACCCGCTGGCAGGGCTTGCTGTTTGATGCCAAGCGCAACGTTGGCCGCGACCTGGAGCAGCTCGGCGTCGCCAGGCACATGACTTTCGAGAACTACGGTTATCACAAGTCGCTGACCACCGAGTACGACTTCAACTGGAAGACCTTCATCGAAGTCTATTCCGAGGACTACCACGTCGATCCGTTCCATCCGGGCCTCGGCAATTTCGTCGATTGCGCCGACCTGAAGTGGGAGTGGGGCGATCACTACCACGTGCAGACCGTGGGCGTGAAGAACGGTCTGACCCGCTCCGGCAGCAAGGTGTACGGCAAGTGGCACGAAGAAGTCATCAAGCGCTACGCCGACCAGCAGCCGGAATTCGGCGCCATCTGGCTGACCTACTACCCGAACATCATGGTGGAGTGGTATCCGCACGTGCTGGTGATCAGCGTGGTGATTCCGCGCGGCCCGGAAAAGTGCACGGTGATCACCGAGTTCTACTACCCGGAAGACATCCTGTGGTTCGAGCCGGAGTTCATTGAGGCGGAGCAGGCGGCCTATATGGAAACCGCGGTCGAGGACGACGAGATCTGCCTGCGTATGCACGAGGGCCGCAAGGCGCTGTGGCTGCGTGGCGAGAGCGAGGTCGGCCCGTACCAGTCGCCGACCGAAGACGGTATGCAGCACTTCCACGAGTTCTATCGTCGGCAGATGGGTGAACATCTGGCTGGCTAAGACCGTGTTTTGTGCGGCACAATAAAAGGGCGCGGATTTCCGCGCCTTTTTTTGTCTGTCGGGCCATCATGCCATTTGTATTGAGCGTACTGTTTTCCGTGTTGTTCTCCGGGTTGGCCATGGCGGCGACCTATCGCAATCCCTACCTGGGTGTCACCATCAACGTGCCGGCGGCGTGGCAGGTGCGGCCGCATAGCGACGAGATGCTGCGCATCGTGCCGCCGCGGCAGGAAGACCGCGAGCGCGGCGGCGTGCAGGTGCAGGTCAGCCGCCAACAGTTGCGCGGCAAGGAACCGCTGAGCCGTCTGGCGGCGCGCTATCGCCGCGCCGACGACACGCGCGAACCGGCGCAGACGGTACGCCTCGACCGCCTGCGCGGCCGGCTGGTGCTGTCCTATCGCGAAGGGTTGTACGTGCAGAACGGGCTTTGGATCGTCAGCCAGCAGCTGGTGGTGTGGCAGCAGCAGGGCAATGGCCGCTACATCAAGGCGCACTGTAGTGCCAACGCCGCGGAATATGCGCGCTACCGGCGCGTGTTCGCCGATATCTGTCTCGGCCTCGCGGTGGCGCGGAAGGCGGAGGCGGGCGCATGAGTCGTCTCGGTTCCGGCTGGATGGTGGTGGCGGCGCTGTGCTTCGCGCTGATGAGCCTGTTCGCGGCGCAGGGTTCGAGCACGCTGCCGGCGTTCGAGGTGCTGTTCTATCGCACCTTCATCGGTTTGCTGGTGCTGCTGCCGCTGATGTGGCGACGCGGCGAATCCTTGCGCAGCCCGCACTGGGGCGCCCATGCGCGGCGCAGCCTGATCGGCTACCTGTCGATGGCGATGCTGTTCTACGCGCTGAGCCGGCTGCCGCTGGCGGCAGCGGTGACCCTCAATTACACCTCTTCCTTGTCCTTTGCCCTATGCTGCGTGCTGCTGCGCCGCGAACGGCTGCCGCCGGCGGTGTGGTTCGCGCTGTCGCTGGGCTTTGTCGGCATCGCCTGCATGTTGCGGCCAACCTTTGATGCCGGGCAGTGGTTCGCCGGGCTGATGGGGCTGGGCTCCGGTCTTGGTGCCGGGCTGGCGCTGTTCCATGTGCGCGAGCTGGGCGAGCTGGGTGAGCGGCCGTCGGTCACCGTGTTCTGGCTGTTCTTCCTGTCATCGTTGTTCGGCCTGCTGGTAGTGCTGTTCAATGGCGGCTTCCATGTGCTGAACGGGGTGCAGCTGGCGCAAATGCTCGCCGTCGGGCTGATGGGGCTGGCCGGACAGCTGGCGATGACACGCGCCTACAAGGAAGGGCGCAAGTTCGTGGTGTCCAGCCTGGCCTACCTGACGGTGGCGTTCTCGGCGCTGATGGGGTTGTTCCTGCACCAGCAGCAGCTGCCCTTGCTGTCCTGGCTGGGCATGGCGCTGATCATCGGCAGCGGCATCCTGGCGGCGAGGCGCTAGATGGCCGGCACCTTGTGGATGGTGCTGGCCGCGGTCAGCTTTGGCCTGATGGGGGTGTTCGTCAAGCTCGGCGCGGCGACGCTGGACACGGTGGCGCTGGTGTTCTGGCGCACGCTGTTTGCGGTGCTGCTGCTGGGCGGCGTGGCATTGTTGCGGCGGCAGCGCTTCGCCACGCCGCAGCTGGGGCGCCACCTGAAGCGCGGCCTGATCGGCTATACCTCGCTGCTGGCCTACTTCTATGCCATCAGCCATCTGCCGCTATCGACGGCGGTAACCCTCAACTACACCTCGCCGATGTTCTTGGCGTTGCTGTCGGTGCTGCTGCTGAAAGAAAAACTGTCGCGGCCTGCGCTGCTGGCGCTGCTGCTCGGCTTTGTCGGGGTGACGCTGCTGTTGCGGCCAACCTTTGACGGTGCCGCGTGGCAGGCCGGGCTGCTGGGGCTGAGCTCCGGCCTGCTCGCCGGCTGGTCCTATCTGCACGTGCGCGAACTGGGGCAGGCCGGCGAGGCGGAGTGGCGCACGGTATTCTACTTTGCGCTGATCTCGACGCTAGGCGGCGGCCTGTTGCTGCTGGGGCGGCCGTGGCAGCCGCTGACCGCGGACAATCTGCCGTGGGTGCTGGGTCTTGGCGCCACCGCTACCGTGGCGCAGTTGGCGATGACGCGCGCCTACAAGGTTGGCCGCAAGCTGCTAGTCGCCAATCTGTCCTACCTGACAGTGGTGTTTTCCGCGCTGTTCGGTGCGCTGGTGTGGCAACAGCGGCTGGGGGCCGGCGAGCTGCTGGCGATGGCCTTGATTATTGTCAGCGGCATTCTGGCCGGCAGGCGCTAATATTCGGAATGCCAGTCCCTTCAATCCACTCTCACCTAGGAGCCGCACCATGATTTCCATCCGCGAACAAGATTACGGTCTGGACGTTGCCCTCTACAACGAATTCACGCTCGGCGACTTCAAGCTGTTCGAGGAAGCGCTGCTCAAGCGCAGTGGCGAGCACGGCAAACCGGATGTGCTGCTCGATCTGTCCGGCATCAAGGACTTCACGCTGGACATGGCGATGGAGGAGGTTCGCTTCATGCGCGCCCACGAGAACGAATTCGGTCGCTTTGCCGTGGTGGCCGACGACACCTGGATTCGCCTGGCGGCGCACCTGTCCGGCCTGCTCACCCGCGTCCCCGCCGAGTACTTCAATACGGTGGAAGAGGCGCAGGCGTGGCTGAGCCAGCCGCTCACCGCTTGATTTTCCGGCGTATGCCGTTACAGTAGCGGCTTCTGTTTTCCGACAAGAACAACGCCGCATGTTGAAAAGTATCGCCAGCCGCCTCGCGACGGAACTTACCGTCCGCGAGGCGCAAGTCACCGCCACCATCAATCTCATCGACGAAGGCGCCACCGTGCCCTTCATCGCCCGTTACCGCAAGGAAGTCACCGGCGGCCTGGACGACACCCAGTTGCGCCTGCTGGCCGAGCGTCTAGTCTACCTGCGCGAGCTGGACGACCGCCGCGTCACCATCCTGAAAAGCATCGCCGAGCAGGAAAAACTCACCCCGCAACTGGAGTCGGCGCTGTACGCCGCCGACAACAAGACCCTGCTTGAAGACCTGTACCTGCCGTACAAGCCCAAGCGCCGCACCAAGGCGCAGATCGCACGCGAAGCCGGGCTGGAGCCGCTGGCCGACAGCCTGCTCGCCGACCCGACGCAAGTGCCGGAAACGTTGGCCGTGGGCTTCATCGCCGCCGACCAGGGCGTGGCCGATGCCAGGGCAGCACTGGACGGCGCCCGCGCCATCCTGATTGAGCGCTTTGCCGAAGACGCCGCGCTGCTGGGCCGCCTGCGCGAGAAACTGTGGAACGAGGGCGAGCTGGCGGCGGCGGTGATCGCCGGCAAGGAGCAGGAAGGCGCCAAGTTCGCCGATTACTTCGCGCATCGCGAGCCGCTGAAAACCACGCCGTCGCACCGCGCGCTGGCGCTCTTGCGCGGCCGCAACGAGGGCATCCTGTCGGCGGCGCTGAAATACCAGCCGGACGAGACGCCGATCACACAGCGCTCGGCCTACGAAGAATTGATCGCCGCGCAGTTCGGTATCAAGGACGCCGGCCGCGCCGCCGACAAGTGGCTGCTGGACGGTGTGCGCCTGTGCTGGCGCGCCAAGATTTTCCTGTCGCTGGAGCTGGAGCTGGTGTCGAAGCTGAAGGACGCCGCCGACGCCGAGGCGATCAAGGTGTTTGCGGCCAACCTGCACGACCTGCTGCTGGCGGCGCCGGCCGGCCCGCGCGCCACCATCGGCCTCGACCCCGGTCTGCGTACCGGCGTGAAGGTGGCGGTGGTCGACAACACCGGCAAGCTGCTCGACACCGCCACCATCTATCCGCATGAGCCGCGCCGTGACTGGGAGCGCTCGGTTGCCATTCTCGGCGCGCTGGCGCACAAGCATCAGGTCGAGCTGGTCGCCATCGGCAACGGCACCGCCAGTCGTGAAACCGACAAGCTGGCGCAGGATGTGATCAAGGCCTTCCCGCAGTTAAACCTGACCAAGATCGTGGTCAGTGAGGCCGGCGCCTCGGTGTACTCCGCCTCGGAGCTGGCGGCCAAGGAATTTCCGGAGCTGGATGTCTCCCTGCGCGGCGCGGTGTCGATCGCCCGTCGCCTACAGGACCCACTGGCCGAGCTGGTGAAGATCGACCCGAAGTCGATCGGTGTCGGCCAGTACCAGCACGACGTGAACCAGAGTCAGCTGGCGAGGAGTCTCGACGCGGTGGTGGAAGACTGCGTCAACGCGGTCGGAGTCGACGTCAACATGGCGTCGGTGCCGCTGCTGACGCGCATCTCCGGCCTCAACAGTACGCTGGCGGCCAATATCGTCGCCCATCGCGATGCCAATGGTGCGTTCAAGTCGCGCAAGGAACTGCTCAAGGTCAGCCGTCTCGGCGAAAAAACCTTCGAACAGGCTGCCGGTTTTCTGCGCATCAGTAATGGCGACAACCCGCTGGATGCCTCTTCTGTCCACCCGGAGGCCTATCCGGTGGTGGAGCAGATCGTCAGCAAGACTGGGCGCGCGGTAAAGCAGATCATCGGTGACTCGGTGTTCATCAAAGGACTGCGTGCCAGCGACTACACCGACGAACGCTTCGGCCTGCCGACGGTGATGGATATCCTGAAAGAGCTGGACAAGCCGGGGCGCGATCCGCGGCCGGAATTCAAGACCGCCACCTTCCAGGATGGGGTAGAAAGCCTGAAGGACCTGCAGCCGGGCATGGTGCTGGAAGGGGTGGTCACCAACGTCGCCAACTTCGGTGCCTTCGTCGACATCGGCGTGCACCAGGATGGCCTGGTGCACATCTCGGCGCTGTCCAACAAGTTCATCGACGATCCGCGCAAGGTGGTCAAGGCCGGTGACGTGGTCAGGGTCAAGGTGCTGGAGGTCGACGTGCCGCGCAAGCGTGTCGCACTGACCATGCGCCTGGACGACGAAGTCGGCGCCTCGGTGCGTAGTGATGCCGGGCGCAGCGACAATAACCGTCGTTCAAGTGCCAAGCCGGCGGCGCAGGACAATACCGGTGGTGCCATGGCCGCCGCTTTTGCCAAATTGCGCGGTAAATAAGCCGGATTAAGCCAGTTTCTCGGTTTGTCGGAGTTGCCCAAGGTTGGCCGCAAGCATGACGGCCAACCTTTTTCATTTTTCTTGGTGGTGGGGCTCTTGTGAAATCAAGGGGTTGCCGGTTTGATGCTGGAAAGTGCATGTTGGGGTGTTGACGCGGGTGGTCGGCTTCGCTATAGTTCGCCTCCTCAGCTGACGCCGCAAACGAAACGCGGTTCAGCACTGCTCTTTAACAAAACGAATAACCGATAGGTGTAAGTGTCTGGCCAAGCCAAATACTTGCACTGCAATGATTCTTAGGAACGATGTTTCTTTGAACTTGCGTGCCAAAAAATTGCTATGAGATTGAACTGAA